>NZ_JBVJFA010000013.1:0-200197 GCF_055588085.1 Streptomyces sp. NPDC046303 | reverse complement strand
CTTTCAGCGCCGATGGTACTGCAGGGGGGACCCTGTGGGAGAGTAGGACGCCGCCGAACAATCATTGCGGGAAGCCCCGCACCAGCCCTTTCGGGTTCGGTGCGGGGCTTTTCTGCGTTCACCACCAGGACGATGTGGTTAGGATCCTTGACCATGAACCAGTACGTGATACGTCCGGTACGTGGCGACGAATGGGAAAAGGTCAAGGTGCTGCGGATCGCCGCGCTGAACGACCCCGCGGCTCCGGTCGCGTTCCTGGAAACCGTGGAGCAGGCCGAAGGCAGGCCCGACGCGTTCTGGCAGGCGCGTGCCGAGGGCGCTTCGCACGGGCGGGCGGCGCGGCAGTTCATCGCCGAGGGGCCCGGTGGCGAATGGGTCGGGTCGGTGACGGTGCTCGTGGAGGAGAACGGGACCACCGACATCTTCGACCAGGTCATCGAGCGGGACCAGGCGCATCTGGTCGGCGTGTTCGTGCGGCCGGGGCAGCGGGGGACCGGGGTGGCCGAGGGGCTTTTCCGGGCCGCGCTGGAGTGGGCCTGGTCGTGTGAGGAGCCGGCGCTGAAATGCGTACGGCTCTTCGTGCACGCGGACAACGCGAGGGCCGAGGCGTTCTACCGGCGGTTCGGATTCGAGCCGACGGGCGTGGTCGCGCACGTGCCGGCCGATCCGTCCGCCAAGGAACTGGAGTACGTGTACCCGAGGCCTTAGGCCAGGTCGGCGTCGGGCCAGCGGGAGCGGGCCTGTTCGCGGCTGCGGCACAGGGCGAGGAGGGGCAGCGTCTCGTCCGTCAGGAGGTCCGGGAGCTGGGGGATCGGGGCGACCGCCGCGATGTCGTCCAGGACCAGGGCGAGTGGTGGGTCGAGCCGACCGTGGGATGACCGTGCGGCCATGCGGCGGCCGTGCTCGACCACGTCAGCGGCGAGTGCGGTGAGCAGCGGCATCGCACCCGGGTGGGTGCGGGGGTCTTCCAAAGGTTCGCCCACCATGTAGAGGGTGCCCCCTTCGGTGACGAACGAAGCCAGCGTGAGGGAATCCGTTCGGTTCGGATTGCAGGCCTCGCGGATGTGGATCGAGGCCAGGCAGGAGAGCGAGCGGGCCGTCAGGTGCTGGGCCATCTCCCGGCGTTCGGGGTGGGCGGTGAGTGCGCTCTCCAGCTCGCCCGCGGCCCCGGGGGCCGCCCGGGGGTGGGTGCGCAGGATACGGACCGGGTCCTGGGCGCCGTTGCCCTGGGCCCAGCGGTGAAGCTGCTTGAAAGGACGCTCTTCGAGGGCGGCCGCCTGGAGCCAGCTGCGCAGGAGCGTTTCCGCCGTGTCGGCGACCGCGGCGTCCATGCGGGCCTGCGGGCGTACGGGGGCCAGCAGGGCGATGGCGCGGGCAGCTGCGGTCTCGCGGTCGGCGCAGCCCTCCGCCGGGTTCCAGTGCATGCGAGCAGGGGTGTCACACAGGTGCGAGGGGTCGTAGAGGAGGACCGGGCCGAGTTTGGCGCGGGCGTCCTTGGTCTCGGCCCACAGGGTCGGCGAGGACGTCACGACCAGGGTCGCGCCTTCGGCCTCGCGGATGCGGTCCGCTGCCGCGCGGAACCGTTCGTTCGGGCCGCCGTACGCGAGACGGGCCTGCGGCGCCGTGGTGGCGGGGGCCGGCCGGGCGCCGTTGCCGGGGCTCCGCCCCGGACCCGGCGCCTCGAGCGCCTCTGGCTCCTCCGAGCGGAGTCCGGGCGGACCCCCGGGGGCATGGGCGAAGCCGTAGCGGGGGGCGTCGTCCGCGGACCGGTGCAGGGGGCGGGCCGGGTGGTGCTGGGCGGGTGCCGGTGCAGGGGCCGGTGCGGGTGTCGGCGCAGGTGCCGGTGCAGGGACCGGGATGTGGGGCTGCTCGGGGACGGGGGGCTGCGGCCCGGCCTGCGGTACGGGGTTTTGTGCGGCCTGCCTGGCGAGGGCGCGGCGGGATTTGGTGCGGGCGATCACGCCGATCGCGAAGACGGTGAGGACGAACAGCACCAGGAGCTGGCTGAGGAACAGGCCCCAGAACAGGCCCCAGCCGGAGAGGGCCGCCGGGTCGGTGTCGGGCCAGGCGCCCGGCACGTCGTGCGGTTGCGCTATCAGGGCGCGGACGGCGTCCGGGGTGCGGGTGAAGGTGACGGTGTCCGGCCAGGCGCCCTTCGCGAAGAAGGCGGCGAGGCCGGTGGCCGACCAGACCAGGACGGCGAGGCCGAGGAGGAAGGCCAGCAGGCCGATCAGCAGGCCGTCCGGGACGCCCCCGGCGCGGGCGGGGGGCTCCGTACGTCGTGCGTCGTGCATGGTCAGGCCACCGTGGTCGCGGAACCCGGGCCGCCGTTGCCGCGGCTGCGTTCGATGGACAGGGCGCGTTCCTCCGCTTCGAGTTCGGCGGCGAGCATGTCGTCGTGGAGCCGGTCGGGGGCGGAGGACTCGGTCATGGCGCGGTCGGTGTAGACGAGGGGGCGTTCGGCCTCGGTGATCAGGTGTTTGACCACCTGCACGTTGCCGTTGACGTCCCAGACGGCGATGCCCGGGGTGAGCGTCGGGATGATTTCCACGGCCCAGCGGGGAAGCCCCAGGACCAGGCCGGTGGCGCGGGCTTCGTCCGCCTTCTGGGCGTAGATCGTACGGGTGGAGGCCATCTTGAGGATGGCTGCGGCTTCGCGTGCGGCCGCGCCGTCGACGACGTCGGACAGGTGGTGGACGACGGCGACGAAGGACAGGCCGAGGCGGCGGCCGAACTTCAGGAGACGCTGGAACAGCTGGGCGACGAACGGGCTGTTGATGATGTGCCAGGCCTCTTCGACCAGGAAGATGCGCTTCTTGCGGTCGGGCCGGATCCAGGTGTGTTCCAGCCAGACGCCGACGATCGCCATGAGGATCGGCATCGCGATGGAGTTGCGGTCGATGTGGGAGAGGTCGAAGACGATCAGCGGCGCGTCAAGGTCGATGCCGACGGTCGTGGGGCCGTCGAACATGCCGCGGAGGTCGCCGTCGACCAGGCGGTCCAGGACGAGCGCGACATCGAGGCCCCAGGCGCGGACATCGTCTATGTCGACGTTCATGGCGAGCGCCGATTCGGCTTCCGGGTGGCGCAGTTGCTCGACGATGTCGGTGAGGACGGGCTGGCGGTCGCGGATGGTGTCGACGACGTAGGCGTGCGCGACCTTGAGGGCGAAGCCGGCGCGCTCGTCGAGTCCGTGGCCCATCGCCACCTCGATGATGGTGCGGAGCAGGGCGAGCTGGCCGGTCGTGGTGATCGCCGGGTCGAGGGGGTTGAGGCGGATCCCGTCGTCGTTGGCGGCGATGGGGTCCAGGCGGATGGGGGTTATCCCCAGCTGCTGGGCGATGAGGTTCCACTCGCCGACGCCGTCCTCGCCCTGGGCGTCGAGGACGACGACCTGGCGGTCCTTGAAGCGGAGCTGGCGCAGGACGTACGTCTTCTCGAGGGCGGACTTGCCGTTGCCGGATTCGCCGAGGACGAGCCAGTGGGGGGCCGGGAGCTGCTGGCCGTACAACTGGAAGGGGTCGTAGATGTAGCCCTTGCCGCTGTAGACCTCGCGTCCGATGATGACCCCGGAGTCGCCGAGCCCGGGGGCGGCGGTGGGCAGGTAGACGGCTTGGGCCTGCCCGGTGGAGGTGCGTACGGGCAGGCGCGTGGTCTCGACCTTGCCGAAGAGGAAGCTGGTGAAGGCGTCCGTCAGCGCGGACATGGGATCTCGCATGGGCGGCACTTCCCTCCAGCTAGCGTCGGATGCCGGTGGCGAACGGCAAGGTGTTGACGAAGGCGCGGTGGTGCTCGCGGTCGCACCACTCGAGTTTGAGGTAGGACTTGCCGGCGGAGGCGCGGATGGTGCGCTTGTCGCGGGCGAGGGCTTCGGGTGATCGGGAGGACACCGTGATGTACCCGACGAGGTTGACCCCGGCAGCGCCGCTGGCGAGATCTTCACCCCTCTGGTCGAGCCGGCCGTGGGCGGCGATGTCGCGGGGGTCGACGGTGCGGTTCATCTTGGCGGCGCGGCTGGCGTCGGCCTCGTCGTTCGTCTTCTCCGTCAGCATCCGCTCGATGGCGACCTCGGTGGGTTCCAGGTCCATGGTGACGGCGACCGTGCGGATGACGTCGGGGGTGTGGACGAGGAGGGGGGCGAGGAAGTTGACGCCGACGGGCGTCATGGGCCATTCCTTCACCCACGCGGTGGCGTGGCACCAGGGGGCGCGGGTGGAGGACTCGCGGGTCTTGGCCTGGAGGTAGGTGGGTTCCACCGCGTCGAGTTCGGCGGGCCAGGCGTTGCGCTTGGTCATGGCCTGGATGTGGTCGATGGGGTGGTCCGGGTCGTACATGGAGTGCACGAGGGAGGCGAGGCGGCCCTGGCCGAGGGGCTGGCGGACGCGGATGTCGGCTTCCGCGAGGCGGGCGCAGATGTCGGTGAGCTCGCGGGCCATGACGATGGCGAGGCCGGCGTCGCGGCTCATCCTGCGGCCCTTGTGGGGGGTGGCGGCGCGGGCGATGGTGTGGGCCTCGGCGGCGAGCTCGCGGGTGTAGTGCATGCAGGCGACGAGGTAGGCGCGGTGCTGCTCGGAGGAGGTGGACACCATCGACTGGAGCTGGTCGTACGAGTCGCGCAGCCAGCCCGGGGCCTGGGTGTCGCCGCGCAGGGCGACGTCCTTGGCGTGTGCGTCGGGGTCGGCGGGCAGCGTACGGGCGAGCATCTGGAGGCGGGTGACGAAGCCGTCGCCGTTGGCCACGTGCTTGAGGAGGGTGCCGAAGCGGTCGACGAGCGCTTCTTGGTCCTCGCTGTCGCGCAGGCCGACGCCGGGGCCTTCGATCTCGATGGCGGCGGTGACGGTTCTGCGGTCGGCGTGGAGGAGTACGGCGATCTCGTCGGGGCCGAACGGGGCGGCGAGCCAGTTGATGCGGCCGATGCCGGGGGGCGGGCCGACCTCGACCTCGCGGCCGTCGGAGCCGCGGACGCCGGCTTCGATGGCGCCCGAGCGGTAGGTCGTACCGCGCCGCAGGATCCGCTTGTAGCTCCGGTTGATCTCGAACCAGCGGTAGAAGGTGCGGCCCTTGTACGGGACGTACACGGCGGCGAGCGCGAGCATGGGGAAGCCGACGAGGCTGACGATGCGCAGGGTGAGGTCGGGGACGAGCAGTCCGCTCATCATGCCGAGGAACGCCCCGGCGATGATCAGGGCGATCTCGCCGGTCTCGCGGTTCTTGCCGACGATCGCGTTCGGCCGGGCCCGGCCGATGAGATACGTGCGGCGGGGCGCGACCGGGTGCATCTGGTGGGACTGGGTCGTCAACGCCCGTCACCTCCTGTGTTCCTCGTACTCGAACTCGTGCTCGTGCGGGGCGGGGGTGCGGCGGAGGGGACAGATCCGCCGCCGGACCCGCCGCCGGAGGTGGGGCGGCTGCTGTGGGCGGCCACGCCTCCGGAGAGGGGGTTGGCGGGGCGGGGCGTGCCGCCGCCGCCGTCGCCTCCGCGGTGGGCGCCGCGGCTGCTGTGGGTCTTGATGCCCTGCGAGACGAGGGAGGCGGGGGAGCTGATGACGGCGGCTGCCTGGGCTCCGTCGGTGGCTTTGCTGCGGTTGGAGCGGGCGGAGACGATCTCGTCGCCGAAGCCGGGTACGAAGCGGTAGATCATCGCAGAGGCGAAGATGGCCAGGAGGATGATCGCGAGGCCGGTGACGACGGCGGAGAACGCGTCGGGGCCCTTCTCGCCGGCGAGGGCTCCGGCGAGGCCGAGGACGATGACGATGACCGGCTTCACGAGGATGACGGCGATCATGATGCCCGCCCAGCGGCGGACGTGTCCCCAGAGGTTCCGGTCGACGAGGCCCGCGTAGACGACGACGCCGAGGAGGGCGCCGACGTAGAGGAGCGCGGCCCGGATGAACAGCTCGAGGAAGAGGATGCCGGCGGCGAGGACGGTGATGAGCGCGACCACGATCAGCATGATCGGGCCGCCGCCGATGTCGTCGCCCTTCTTGAGGGCCTCGGAGAAGGAGCCGAAGAAGACGTCGGTCTGCCCGCCGGTGGCGGAGGCGATGACCTCGGTGACGCCGTCGGTGGCGGAGACGACGGTGTAGAGGATCAGGGGGGTGAAGGCGGAGGCGAGGACGGTGAGCCAGAGGAAACCGATCGCCTCGGAGAGGGCGGTGGTGAGGGGGACGCCGCGGACGGCTCGCTTGGCGACGGCGAAGAGCCAGAGGACGAGGGTCAGGATGGTGGAGGCGGCGAAGACGACGGCGTACTGCTTGAGGAAGGTGGGGTTGGTGAAGTCGACGTTGGCCGTGCCGTTGACCGCCTGGCTGAGCTTGCCGACGATCCAGGCTGCGGCGTCGGCGCAGCCCTTCGCCAGGGAGGCGAGGGGGTTGAGGGCGTCGGCGGGGTCGGTGGGGGCGAGGCCCGGGGCGCGGCCGGTGGAGGCGCCTTCGCCGCGCTCGCAGTACTGCTTGGCAGGGCCGATGAGGAGGTCGCACGGGTCGTTGCTCGCCTGCGGCGAGGGCGGCGCCGATGGCGTGGGCGTGGGTGTGGGCGCAGCATAGGCGCGGGAGGTCAGTGCGACGAAGGCCAGGTGTGCGGCGGCTACGAGGCCCGCCGTGCGCCGGAGGCTACCGGGCATAGGTGAACCCTCCGAAGTCCTTGATGGCCTTGCTGATGTCGTCGGAGGTGGAGGCCCGTACATCGCCGGGCACCGGAGCGGGGCCGTCGGTCTGGTCGTCGGCGACGGCCTTCCAGTCGTCACCGGTCCAAGACAGCGTGAACGTCCAGGTCTTCCACACGGTCCGCACGGGGTCGGTGGACTGGGGGCCGGACATGCCGATGAGGCCCATGTACCAGACGGACACCTTGGCGGCGGCGGGACTGTAGTTCTCGACCTTGGTGCCGACGGGAATGGTCCGGGAGACGAAGACGCTGCCCTGCGGAGCGTTGCCGTTGGCGTCCAGTCCCATCTGGCTGAGGAAAGCGGCCGAGTACGCCTGGTCCAGTGGACCCTTCAGCTGCTGTCCGGCCTCGGGCGTGTAAATCCCGTCCACGATGGCGTTCCGGCTGTTCTTCTTGAACATCCCGTCGGAGCCCAGGACCACGGCGTAGTTGGCCGCGGCCGACTGGGCGCCCTGTTCGTCGTGGGCGAAGCCTCTGGGGATGGTGCCGTTCTTGCCCGTGACCGGGGTGGTGCCCGTGGGGGTCGTGGAGGACGAGGACGGGGCGTTGTCGGTCGGGGGGGAGGCCGGGTTGTCCGGGCCCTGGTTCGCGAACGCGATGGCCGCGATCAGGAGGACGACCACGCCGACCACCGTGATCAGGCTGCGGGGGGTGCGTGGGGAGCGGCGGGTGGGGCCGTACGGGTCGGCGGGGGAGTCCGGGAGGCGGGTACGGGTCTGGCCCGTGCCGCCGTACTGGTCCTCGCTGCTCATTCCGTTTCGGCCCCCTCCGCGTCGTACGACGGTAGTGCTGGTTCCCGCGTAGGTGCGGTGTGGTGATTGCTGATCAGGTACGGCCGCGGTGGCCCGGCTAGACGGCCATTCCGTAGACGATGGTGAAGAGCGTGCCCAGGGAGCCGATGATGAAGACGCCCGTGAGGCCGGCCACGATCAGGCCCTTGCCCTGTTCCGCGCTGAACGTGTCGCGCAGGGCGGTCGCGCCGATGCGCTGTTTGGCCGCGCCCCAGATGGCGATGCCGAGGCAGAGGAGGATCGCTACGGCCATGACCACCTCGATCATGACCTTCGCTTCGTTGCCGAGACTGCCGAACGGCCCCCAGTTCGGGGCGATTCCGCCGATGATGGTGGTGATGTCGCCCTTTTCGGCTGCCAGGATCATGTAACTCACCGCCCCTGTATGGGTAGTTCCGGAAGCCCGTGCCCGACGGCAGGGGTCACGCACTATCTTCGCTGATGAAACCGCCGCCGTCGTCGACTTGACGGCTCTCTTTACCCGATCTCCCGGCCCGCGTCCCGTGCCTGTGCTCTGACCTGCGCAGGTGCGGGGTGTATGCGAAAGAACGTATGGTCACTCTGTGTATCACGGGGGGTGACGCCGGGCAATGATTGCCGTCCCGGCGTGCGGGGGGTGAGTGGAGGGGCCGCCGTTCGGCGCAGTGGTGGGTGTGCCGTTGGGCCGTGTCGGTGAGGTTTGTCTGATATTGCGTCAGGCTGCTGGGTGCACGGGCGTTGTCAGTGGGGTGGGGCACGCTGGGGGCATGACGACGACTCCGTGGAGCCTTGCCGATGTGGAGGCGGCCATCCGGGCAGGATGGTCGGCCGAGACGTGCTCGCCGGATGATGTGGAGCGGGCGCCTTGGACCGCCGACAACCCGGCCTGGGGGCAGTGCGACATCACGGCGCTGGTGGTGCAGGACATAGTCGGCGGCGAGCTGATGGTCGGCGAGGTCTGGCTGGACGGGGAGCAGCACGGTTTCCACTGTTGGAACGTCATGCCGGGCGGCATACAGGTCGATCTGACGCGGGAGCAGTTCCGGCGCGGGCAGACGGTGACGGCGGGGCGGCTGATGGGGAAGCGGCCGGGCGGGCGGCTGCCGCGGCGCTGGGAGGAGTACCAGCTGCTGCGCCGGAGGGTCATCGACAAGCTGGGGCCGTTGCCGGGGGTGGTGCGGATGCCGGACGGGCGGCGGCTGGCCTATACGGACTTCGGTGGTCCGGGGGCGCCGCTGCTGGCGTTGCACGGGCACTTCCAGGACGGCAGGAGCTTCGGGGACCTGGCGCGGGAGGTGGGTCCCCGGTGGCGGGTGATCGCGCTCGACCAGCGGGGGCACGGGGAGTCGGACCGGGCCGACGCTTATGCGCGCGAGGGGTACGTGGCGGATGCCGCGGCCGTTCTGGAGCACCTGGGGCTGGGGCCGGCGGTGGTGGTGGGGCACGGGCTGGGCGGGGTCAACGCGTATCAGCTCGCGGCGCGGCGGCCGGATCTGGTGCGGGCGGTGGTCGTCGAAGACATCGGGGCGGTCGTGGACGGCGACCTGTCGTACGCGCGGGAGTGGCCGCGGCGGGCGGCCACCGCGGCCGGGTTCCTGGCGGGGGTGGGGAGTGCGGCGCCGTACCTGGCGGGGGCCTTGCGGGAGTACGCGGACGGGTGGGGGGCCGCGTGCGCCGTGGAGGACGTGGTGGAGTCGCAGCGGGGGCTGAACGGGGACCACTGGGGGGACTGGCTGGCGGTGCGGCGGCCGACGCTGCTGGTGCGGGGGGATCGGAGCGGGGTGCTGTCGGGGGAGCACGCGCGGGAGATGACGGTGCGGAGGGCGGGGGTGCGGATGGTTGAGCTGCCGGCGGGGCACTGGGTGCGGAGGGGGGATGCGGAGGGTTTTTATGCCGCCGTGCGGGGGTTCTTGGCTCGGGTGTAGCCCCCCGGCCGTTGCCGGGTGCGGCGCCGTTGCGGGGGCTCCGCCCCCGGGCCCCCGCGCCTCAAACGCCGGCGGGGCTGGAAAGACCTGGGGCTCCGCCCCAGACCCCGCGCCTCAAACGCCGGCGGGGCTGGATTGTGCCGGGCGGGGGCGGGATGAGTCGGGCGGGGTCGGGATTGGTCGGCGGGGCCTGGATGAGCCGGCGGGGACTGGATGAGTCGGTGGGGCGGGATGAGTTGGTGGGTCTGGGTTAGGTCCAGTGGGTGGGGTGGGTGAGGTGTGGGGGGATGCGGGTGGTGGGGGTGCCTTGGGCTGCGTTGAGTTGGGGCTGGGTGAGGAAGAGGGCGTGGCGGAGGTCCGCGTCGCGGAGGTTGGCGTCGCGGAAGTCCGCGCCGATGAGGTCGGCCGTGCGGAGGTCGGCGCGGCTGAGGTCGGCGGCGATCAGGTAGGCGCCGCGCAGGTTCGCTCCGCGCAGGTCCGCGCCGGAGAGGCGGGCGCCCATCAGGTCGGCTCCGCGGTGGTTCTTCTTGCGGCCCGGCACCTTGGCCCGTACGAGCTCGCTGGTCTTCAGGAGCAGCGTGTTGATCTTCTGGCGGAGGGCGCCGACGTCCAGGTCCGCGAGGGTGGCCGCGTCCGCGCGGGTGCACTCCTCGGTTTCCGCGAGGACCTCGCGGAGCTGGGGGTGCAGCGGAGCGGCGGGCGGGAGGGTCAGGGCCTCGGCCGTGTAGAAGAGCAGCTCGTGCAGCTGCCGCATCACCGGGAAGACGTCGAACATCTCCGCCCGGGTTTCCGGGCTGGTCCGCCAGTCCCGGCCGCCGAAGGTGACCTGGGACACCTGCTGGCCCGCCCCGAAGCAGTCGAAGACGGTGCAGCCCTGGAAGCCCGTGTCGCGCAGCCGGGTGTGGATCCCGCAGCGGAAATCGTCCCGGAGGTTCGTGCAGGGGGTTCCGGCGGGCTTGTTCACGGCGAAGTCGTTGGACTTGGCGAAGGGGAGGGCGACGCAGCACAGCGCGAAGCAGTTCGCGCAGTCGGCCTGGAGGACGGGAAGGAGGGGGAGACGCTCGGGCACGCTTCCCATTGTCACCGGTCGGGGGGCGTGAGCCGCATCCGGGCGAGGTCGTTCCTCAAGCGCGTGCGGAGCGGACGGGGTTGATCCGGGAGCGGCGGGCGGTGAGCATCGGGCCATGACAGAAGTGATCGCAGTCGCCGTCATCACCGTGCTCGCCGTGATCAGTCCCGGCGCGGATTTCGCCATGGTGGTCCGCAACAGCTACCTGTACGGGCGGCCCACCGGGCTGTTCGCCGCCGCCGGGGTCGCGGCCGGTGTCCTGGTCCACGTCTCCTACACGATGCTCGGGGTCGGTCTGCTGATCGCCTCCTCCACCACCCTCTTCACCGTGATCAAGCTGGCGGGCGCGGCCTATCTGGTGTGGATCGGGATACGTACGTTCAGGGCGCGGGCCGAGGTCGCCGTGGATCTGGAGTCCAAGCCGCAGCTGACCCGGCTCGGGGCGATGCGGTCGGGGTTCCTGACCAATGTGCTCAACCCGAAGACGACGCTGTTCGTGGTGTCGACCTTCACCCAGGTGGTCAACCCGGGCACCCCGGTGTGGCAGCAGGCCGGCTACGGGCTGTTCATGTCGGTGGCGCACCTGGGCTGGTTCGGGGCGGTGGCGCTGTTCTTCTCCACCTCCCGGCTGCGGGACCGGATGCTGAAGGCGCAGAAGGCGCTGAACCGGGCCATCGGCTCGGTGCTGGTGGGGCTGGGCGTGGGGCTGGGGTTCGCCCGGTGATCGTCCGGTTGATGGCTGCCCGGTGATCGGGCAAGGGCTGGTGGCCGCGGTTACCTGTCGGTAGCGTTCGGGTCATGGGTGCTGCGGAGGGGTTCTTCGAGCGGGTGGACGACGGCCGGTTCCTGGCCACGGAGTACACGCGGGGGCCGTGGGACCCGGGCTCGCAGCACGCCGGTCCGCCGGCCGCCCTGCTCGGGCGGGCCGTGGAGGAGCGGCCGGGGGCCCGCGCCGGCATGCGGGTCGCCCGGATCACGTACGAGATCCTGCGGCCGGTGCCGATCGGCGCGCTGGAGATCACCACCGGCGTGCTCCGGGCGGGCCGCGGTACCGAGGTGGTCGAGGCCTCCCTCACCCCTGCGGGCGGGGCCGCGCCGGTGATGGTGGCGCGGGCCCTGCGCATCCGGGTGGCCGAGGAGGCGGTGCCGGCCGTGGCGCCGGGTCCGCAGCTGCCGCCGCCAGGGGAGGCCGGGGCGGTGCCGTTCTTCCCGGTGCCCTGGGAGATCGGCTACCACACGGCCATGGAGGCCCGTTTCACGGAGGGGGCCTTCGTGGAGCTCGGCCCCGGCACCTGCTGGATGCGGATGAGGGTGCCGCTCGTCGCCGGGGAGGAGCCCCGGCCGCTGGACCGGGTGCTGGTCGCCGCCGATTCCGGCAACGGCATCAGCTCGGTGCTGGACTTCGACCGGTTCGTCTTCCTCAACGGTGACCTGACGGTCCATCTGCACCGCCATCCGGTCGGTGAATGGGCCTGCGTGGAATCCCGTACGAGCGTGGATGCGGCCGGTATCGGGCTCGTCGACGCCCGGCTGCACGATGAGAAGGGCCCCATCGGGCGCAGCGCGCAGAGTCTGTTCGTCGCTCCGCGGTAGGGCGTGCGCCCGCCCGCCTCCGTCCGCCGCCCGTGCGGACTGGACGGTGCGCTCCGGTCGCGTCGAGGATGAGGCGGTGGGGTGCGCCCGCATCGCCTGTTCGGGTTTCCGAGGGGGGCAGTGGGACATGCGACACGGCCGAATCACACGTTGAAGTGACGGGAATGGGGGAGGGTTGACGGGTGCGCAGATTCTGGATGGCCGGTGGGATCGGGATCGGGCTGTGTCTGACCTTCGTGGCGCTGCTCGTCGTGGGGACGTACTCGGCCGCCGCGGGCCTGGTCGGGGCCGCCGGGGCGGGCGGCCGTGCCGTCGGCCTCGCGAAGGGGGCGGTGCCCGCCAAGTACCAGGCGATGGTGGAGAAGTGGGGCAACCTGTGCCCCGCGATCACGCCGGCGCTGCTCGCCGCGCAGCTGTACTCGGAGAGCGGCTGGAACCCTAGTGCCGTCAGCCCGGCGGACGCGCGCGGCATCGCGCAGTTCATCCCGGGTACGTGGGCGGGTCACGGCATCGACGGGGACGGGGACGGGGACCGGGACATCTGGGACCCGAGCGACGCGATCCCCTCGGCGGCCTCGTACGACTGCGAGCTGTCCAAGGACGTGGCGGGCGTGCCGGGTGACGCGACGTCGAACATGCTGGCCGCCTACAACGCGGGGGCCTACGCGGTCATCAAGTACGGGGGCGTGCCGCCGTACAAGGAGACCCAGGGCTACGTGAAGACGATCACGACCCTGGCGAAGAGCTTCGCCCGGCCGGTCGGCCGGGTCGCGCCTTCGCAACAGGCCGCCGGGGCCATCTACTTCGCGCAGAAGCAGCTCGGCACGCCCTACCTGTGGGGTGGCAACGGAACGCCCGACCAGGACGGGCGGTTCGACTGCTCGGGGCTGACCAAGGCCGCGTACGAGACCGTGGGGATCACGCTGCCGCGCGTGGCGAACGACCAGTACAACGCCGGCCCGCACCCCTCGCGCGACCAACTGCTCCCCGGTGACCTGGTGTTCTTCTCCGATGATCTGACGAATTCTCGGGAGATCCGGCACGTCGGCCTCTACGTGGGCGGCGGCTACATGATCAACGCCCCGTACACCGGCGCCGTGATCCGCTTCGACAAGATCGACACTCCCGACTACTTCGGCGCGACGCGCGTGACGAAGGACGGTGCGGAGGCCCTTCCGGAGCGTGCCGGAGCGAGCAAGTCGCCCTAGCCACGCTGCGTTAAGCCAAGGCCCTGAGCTGCGACGACGAGTCTCTCTTCGATAACGTTGGAGTGATCATTCGGTGGAGAGTGGAACGTAGTTGCCAGAACGGGCGTTCCATGGACACGGGGGCTGATCAAGCGGGGGGCGAAGGGGCGCACACCGGCGTGCGCCCGCAGGGGAACCACGGCAAGGGCAAGGGGCCGCATCACCATGGCTGGACTCACGACCGGTGGGCCGAATGTGGATGTCAGCCTGCTGTACGAGATCAACGGACTGGCCCTGCGCGCGCCGGACTGGGTGGACCGGGCGGTCGGCCTGGTCGGTGAGTACGGGATCCCGCTGGCCCTGGTGCTGCTGGTCCTGTGGTGCTGGCGCGGCGCCCGCCGCCAGGACGAGAGCACGGCCGTCGAGTCCTTCGCGGCGCTGGTGTGGGCCCCGCTGGCCGCCGGGCTGGCGCTGCTCGTGAACGCGCCGCTGCGCGAACTCGTGGGACGGCCGCGGCCGTTCCGCGAGCACGAAGGGCTCCAGGTGCTCGACACGGGTCCCGGGCCGCGGTTCGGAGCCGAACTCTCGGGCGCCGAGTTCTCCTTCGTCAGCGGCCACGCCGCCCTCGCGATGGCCCTGGGCGTCGGCCTGTTCGTCGCCCACCGCAGGACCGGGCTCATCGGGATCGCACTGGCCGTCCTCGAAGGCGCCTGCCGCGTGTACGCGGGGGCCCACTACCCCACGGACGTGATCGGCGGGTTCGCGCTCGGCACCGCCGTCGTCCTGGTGCTCGGGCCGCTCGCGATGGCGCTGCTGACCCCGGTGGTGCGTGCGGTGGCCGGCTGCCCGCGCCTGCGGCGCCTCGTACGGGCCAAGGGGCGGCGGCTGCCCCGGCCGGTCGGCCTGGCGCAGCCCCAGACCCCGCCGGCCGGACAGCGTCCGCACGAGAGCGACCTCGCGGCCTAGGGCGGAGATCCGCCGGGTCGCGGCCCCGGCACCGGGCAACCGCCGAGGCCCCCGGACGTCACGCCCCGTACGAATCCCATACGGCCAGCAGCAGCGCCGCCACCAGGCACAGCCCTGCCGCGCCGAAGCACAGGCGCACCGCCGCCGGGCGGGGCCGGGGCGTCACCGGTCGCCGCCGTCGGGGTCGGGCCGGGCGTCGCGGCGGTAGCGGGAGCGCAGCCAGAGGCCGGTGATCACGGCCGCCGCGGTGGTGAGCCCTATGGCCAGGGCCACGTCGGCCGGGCCGTCCGCCGAGCCGACCGGCCGGGCCCAGGCCGCGGCAGCCGGGGTCAGCGAGAGGAGCAGGGCCCAGAGAAGGGCGGCGACGCGGGCTGCGGGTCCTGGCATGAGTCCAGGGCATCCGCTCCGGCGCGCCCCGGCCAGCCGGGCCGTCCGAACGGGCTACCCGCGGTGGTCCAGGCCGTGCAGGCCGTGCAGGCCGCCCCGGCTATCCCGCGCTGTGCCGGACGGCGTCCTTGCGGGCCAGGTCGCGGGAGCGGCGGGCCGGGCCCTTCCATCCGCAGCTGCAGACGGCCAGGCAGAACGATCCGCGGTCGGCGGTCGAGGTGGTGTGCGCGGATTCGGCGTGCCTCCCGGCCTGCGGCTGGTGCGGCACGGCGGCGGGAAGCGGGAGGGAGGAGGGGACCGGAGGCGACGAGGGAAGCGGAAGGGCAAGGGGCGCTCTGGTGTGCGGTTCCACGTCTCCCACGGTACCCGGGTCGCGGCCGGTGCGGGGAGTACCTCGGGCCGTGACGGGAAACCCCTGACCTCGTTAACCGGAGCGGGTGGGGGCCTCGGGCAAACAGCGGTCATGCGTTGGGGGTTGGCAGGCGATGGTGGTGCACCAGCACAGGCGGCGGCGCGAGCGTGCGGGTGAGGCGGTGTTCGCCGTCGGCGTCGCCCTCGCGGTCACGGCGATGGGCGGGTGCGCGGGCGCCGGCAGCGACGACCGGCCCCCCGCGGACGCGGCGGCGGTGGTCCGCGGGGCCGCCGACGCGCTGATGAGGACGGGCAGCGCCCGGGCCCGTACGGCCATGGAGATGGCCACCGGCGGGACCAGGGTCACGATCCGCGGCGAGGGCGGGGTCGACTTCAAGAACCGGATGGGCCAGCTGCTGGTCATGCTCCCGGCCGACGTGAAGGGCCAGGCCGAGCACCGGCCCATCACCGAGCTGCTGGTGCCCGGCGCGCTCTACATGAAGAACCGGGGCGCGGGCGTCCCCGACGACAAGTGGGTCCGTGTCGACACGACGACCCTCGCCGACGGGAACCTGGTCACGGGCGGTGCCACCGATCCGCTGGTCGCGGCCGAGCTGCTGCGGGGCGCGCGGGAGGTGACGTACGTCGGGGAGACCGAGGTGGCCGGCACGAAGGTGCGGCACTACCGGGGGACCACCGACATCGCGCGGGCCGCGGGGAACGCGTCGGCGGCGGCCCGGGGGGCGCTGGAGGCGGCGGCGAAAGGGTTCAGCACGGACACCGTGCCGTTCGACGCGTACCTGGACGAGGAGGGGCGGCTGCGGAAGGTCCGCCACCGTTTCACGTACGTCAACAATGGCGTGATCGATGTCTCGTCCACCACGCTGCTGTACGGATTCGGGACGCCGGTGACCGTCGTATTGCCCGCAAGCGGGGACATTTACGCCGGGAAGATCGCCGAGTAGCGGTGCGGCCGGGCCGTGTCCGGCCACCGGTCCGGTGGAGGGGCAGCCGGAAATGGTCCATCCGTGTCATGCGCCGTGCGCCCCGTCCTCCCTACGCTGGGAAACCGAGCGCCGACGACCGAAGACGGCAGATTGAGGTGACACGCGTGACTCCCGCAGGCGGTACGACGGTGCAGGATCATGTGGCGCTCGCCGAGATCGAGCTGTGCGGTGAGCTGATCATCGCGGCCTCGGCAGCTGCCGAGGAGCGGCTGAGCCAGGACCGGATCGACGAGGTGCTGATGGGCCTCTGGTCCGGCTGATCGCCGTGTCCGGGGCCGGTGCGCGGTCCGGTACGTCCGGTGCGCGGGGTGCGCCGTCAGGTGCGCAGGAGGCGGGCGATGGCCTTGGTGGCCTCCTCGACCTTCGCGTCGATCTCCGTGCCGCCCTTCACGGCCGCGTCCGCGACGCAGTGGCGCAGGTGCTCCTCCAGCAGCTGGAGCGCGAAGGACTGGAGCGCCTTCGTGCTCGCCGAGACCTGCGTGAGTATGTCGATGCAGTAGACGTCCTCGTCGACGAGCCGCTGCAGGCCCCGGATCTGGCCCTCGATCCGGCGCAGCCGCTTGAGGTGCTCGTCCTTCTGGTGGTGGTATCCGTGGACGGCGCCGCCGTCGTGGGAGCCCTCCGCCTCGATGGTCGTCATGCGTCCTCCCGTGGTCCGGAACGAGGGGTGCATACCCCGCGTGGGTATAGGGTACCGGGCCCTGCCCGCGCCGGCAGGGGTCGTTCCTCGTCACTCTGCCTGATGGAGGACACTGGGGAACCGCCGGTTAGCCGTGGCCGGGGGATGCGCCTAGCATCAGCCTGACCGAATCCAATGCACCCCGAGGACCTCACGTGCGATTTCGTCTGACCCCCAGGGAGACGAGCTTCTACGACATGTTCGCCGCCTCCGCGGACAACATCGTCACGGGCTCCAAGCTCCTGATGGAACTGCTCGGAGCGGACTCTTCCGCCCGAGCCGAGATCGCGGAGCGGATGCGGGCTGCCGAGCACGCGGGAGACGACGCCACCCACGCGATCTTCCACCAGCTGAACTCCTCCTTCATCACGCCGTTCGACCGCGAGGACATCTACAACCTCGCCTCGTCGCTCGACGACATCATGGACTTCATGGAGGAGGCGGTCGACCTGGTCGTCCTCTACAACGTGGAGGAGCTGCCCAAGGGCGTCGAGCAGCAGATCGAGGTGCTGGCGCGCGCGGCAGAGCTGACCGCCGAGGCCATGCCGCACCTGCGGACGATGGACAACCTCACCGAGTACTGGATCGAGGTCAACCGCCTCGAGAACCAGGCCGACCAGATCCACCGCAAGCTGCTCGCCCAGCTCTTCAACGGCAAGTACGACGCCATCGAGGTGCTGAAGCTCAAGCAGATCGTCGACGTGCTCGAAGAGGCGGCCGACGCGTTCGAGCACGTTGCGAACACGGTGGAGACCATCGCGGTCAAGGAGTCCTGAACCTCGTGGACACCTTCGCTCTGGTCGTGACCATCGGCGTCGCGCTCGGCTTTACGTATACGAATGGTTTTCACGACTCCGCGAACGCGATCGCGACCTCCGTCTCGACGCGGGCGCTGACCCCGCGCGCGGCGCTGGCCATGGCGGCCGTGATGAACCTCGCCGGAGCCTTCCTGGGCAGCGGGGTCGCCAAGACGGTCAGCAAGGGCCTGATCGAGACGCCCGAGGGCAACCGGGGGATGTGGATCCTGTTCGCGGCGCTGGTCGGCGCGATCGTCTGGAACCTGATCACCTGGTACTTCGGCCTGCCCTCGTCCTCCTCGCACGCGCTGTTCGGCGGCATGGTGGGCGCGGCGCTGGCCGGTGGCATCGGCGTGCTGTGGGACGGCGTGGTCGAGAAGGTCGTCATCCCGATGTTCATCTCCCCGGTCGTCGGCCTGGTGGCCGGCTACCTGGTGATGGTGGTCATCCTGTGGATCTTCCGCCGGGCCAATCCGCACAAGGCGAAGCGCGGCTTCCGTATCGCGCAGACCGTCTCGGCGGCGGCGATGGCGCTGGGCCACGGCCTCCAGGACGCCCAGAAGACGATGGGCATCGTGGTGATGGCGCTGGTCATCGCCGACGTGCAGGCGGCCGACGCCGCGATCCCGATCTGGGTCAAGGTCGCGTGTGCCGTGATGCTGTCGCTGGGTACGTACGCGGGCGGCTGGCGCATCATGCGTACCCTCGGCCGCAAGATCATCGAGCTGGACCCGCCGCAGGGCTTCGCGGCCGAGACCACCGGCGCCTCGATCATGTTCGGCTCGGCGTTCCTCTTCCACGCGCCGATCTCCACCACGCACGTGATCACCTCGGCGATCATGGGTGTGGGTGCGACCAAGCGGGTGAACGCGGTGCGCTGGGGCGTCGCCAAGAACATCATCCTGGGCTGGTTCATCACCATGCCGGCCGCGGCCCTGGTCGCGGCGGTCAGTTTCTGGATCGTGAACCTGGCCTTCGTCTAGGCCGGGAATCCTGACGGACGAAAGCGGGCCGGCTCCCCCCACCCAGGGGGAGCCGGCCCTTTTCTTTCTTTCGCCTTGCGGTGGCACCGCCATGCAGCACCGCAGGACGTCTGTCACATCCCGCGGCTCAGCCGAAGCGGCCGGAGATGTAGTCCTCGGTCGCCTGCACGGACGGGTTCGAGAAGATCCGGTCCGTGTCGTCGAGCTCGATGAGCTTGCCGGGCCGGCCGACCGCCGAGAGGTTGAAGAAGGCGGTGCGGTCCGAGACGCGGGCCGCCTGCTGCATGTTGTGCGTCACGATGACGATCGTGAAGCGCTCCTTCAGCTCGCCGATGAGGTCCTCGATGGCGAGGGTGGAGATCGGGTCGAGGGCCGAGCAGGGCTCGTCCATCAGCAGGACCTGCGGTTCGACCGCGATGGCGCGGGCGATGCACAGACGCTGCTGCTGGCCGCCCGAGAGGCCGGAGCCGGGCTTGTTCAGGCGGTCCTTGACCTCGTTCCAGAGGTTGGCGCCCTGGAGGGACTTCTCCACGATGTCCGCGAGCTCGGACTTCTTGAAGGAGCCGTTCAGGCGCAGGCCCGCCGCCACGTTGTCGAAGATCGACATGGTGGGGAAGGGGTTCGGGCGCTGGAACACCATGCCGACCGTGCGGCGGACCGCGACGGGGTCCACGCCGGCGCCGTACAGGTTCTCGTCGTCCAGGAGCACCTTGCCCTCGACGCGGCCACCGGGGGTGACCTCGTGCATGCGGTTCAGGGTGCGCAGGAAGGTGGACTTGCCGCAGCCGGACGGGCCGATGAAGGCCGTCACGGAGCGGGGCTCCACGGTCATCGAGATGTCGTCGATGGCCTTGTGGCTGCCGTAGAAGGCGGACAGTCCGCTGACGTCGATTCGCTTGGCCATGAGGGTCACTTCGCTTTCGGTGGTCGCCTCAGCGACCGGTCTTCGGGGCCTTCCAGCGGGCGATGCCGCGGGCCACCAGATTGAGGATCATGACGAAGGCGATCAGGACGAGCGCTGCGGCCCATGCCCGGTCGTAGGAGGCTTCACTGCCGACCTTGTACTGCTCCCAGATGTAGAGGGGGAGCGAGGACTGGGCGCCTTCGAAGGGGTTGCCGTTGATGAGCTGGGATCCGAAGACCAGCAGCATGATCGGCGCGGTCTCACCGGCGATGCGGGCCACTGCCAGCATGACGCCGGTGGAGATGCCGCCGATGGCGGTGGGGAGCACGACCTTGAGGATCACGCGCCACTTCGGCACACCGAGGGCCAGGGCGGCCTCGCGCAGCTCGTTCGGGACGAGCTTGAGCATCTCCTCGGTGGAGCGGACCACGACGGGCATCATCAGGATCGACAGGGCCATGGCGCCGGCGAAGCCGGAGGGGCCGAAGCCGAGCATCAGGTTCCAGGTCGTCAGGATGAACAGGCCCGCGACGATGGAGGGGATGCCGGTCATGACGTCGACGAAGAAGGTCACGGCCTTGGCGAGCGAGCCCTTGCCGTACTCGACCAGGTAGACGGCGGTCAGCAGGCCGATGGGCGCGGCGATCAGGGTGGCCAGGGCGACCTGCTCGATGGTGCCGAGCAGGGCGTGGTAGACGCCGCCGCCCTGGTCGAAGCTGGTCACGCCGTTCATCGAGTGGCTGAGGAAGTTGCCGTTGAGGAGCTTCACGCCGCGGCTGATCGTCGTCCACATCAGGGACAGCAGCGGGACGACCGCGAGGACGAAGCAGACCCACACGACGGAGGTCGCGACGCGGTCCTTGGCCTGGCGGCGGTTCTCGATCACCGAGCTGGCGGTGTACGTGATGACCACGAAGAGCAGGGCGGCGATCAGGCCCCACTGGACCTTGCTGTGGAGATCGAAGACGAGGCCGGTGCCGCTGCCGAGGGCGATCGAGAGGACCGCGATCCCGGTGGGCGCCCAGCGGGGCAGGCCGCCTCGGGTGAGGCTGCTGGGGGCGGCGGACTTGGGGGCCCGGGTGGGCCGGTGGTCCTGGAGTGCGTGGCTCATCAGGCGTTCGCCCCCGAGAAGTCCTTGCGGCGAGCGATGATCAGGCGAGCTGCACCGTTGACCAGCAGGGTGAGCAGGAACAGGACCAGACCGGAGGCGATCAGCGCGTCCCGGCCGAACTCGTTGGCCTCGTCGAACTTCGCGGCGATGTTCTGCGCGAAGGTGCCGCCGCCCGGGTTCAGGACGTGGAACGAGATCAGGAAGCTCGGGGAGAGGACGGTCGCGACGGCCATGGTCTCGCCGAGCGCGCGGCCGAGACCGAGCATCGAGGCGGAGATGACACCGGAGCGGCCGAAGGGCAGCACGGACATCCGGATGACCTCCCAGCGGGTCGCGCCGAGGGCCAGCGCGGCCTCCTCGTTCATGCGCGGGACCTGGAGGAAGACCTCGCGGCTGACGCTGGTCACGATCGGCAGGATCATGATCGCGAGCAGGATGCCGACGGTGAAGAGCGAGCGGGCCACGCCGATCTGGGTCTTCTCGAAGACGTAGGTCCAGCCCAGGTACTCGTCGAGCCACAGGTTCAGGCCCGCCAGGTGCGGGACGAGGAAGAGGGCGCCCCAGATGCCGTAGATGATCGACGGCACGGCGGCCAGCAGGTCGACCACGTAGGCGAGGGGGGCGGCCAGCTTGCGCGGCGCGTAGTGCGAGATGAACAGGGCGATGCCGACGGCGATCGGAACCGCGATGACCATCGCGATGATCGAGCTGACGACGGTGCCGAAGAGCAGGACGGCGATGCCGAAGACGGGCGGGTTGGCCGACGCGTTCCAGTCGAAGGTGGTGAGGAAGTTCCCCTCGTTCTTCGACAGGGCGATCACGGCGCGGTAGGTGAGGAAGGCGGCGATCGACGCCATGATCACCAGCAGCAGGATGCCGGAGCCCTTGGAGAGCCCGGCGAAGATCTTGTCACCGGCGCGGCCGGTGGATCCCTTGCTCCTGGAGACAGGCGGAGCCGTGTCTATCTGGGTGGGTGTGGTGGAAGCCATGGTCTTTCCGGTCTGTGTGGGGGGCAGGCCCCCTGGCGGCGGTGCACCGGATCCCCCTGGGTGAAGGGGGAGGGCCCTCGGGCGCCGGGCGGATCTGGGGGACCCAGGGTCCGCCCGGCACCGAGAGCATCAGGAATCAGCCGAGCTTGGAGATGGCCTCGCGGACCTTGGTGTTGATCTCCGCCGGGATCGGCGCGTAGCCGTTCTCGAGGAGCACCTTCTGGCCCGCGTCCGAGGCGGTGTAGTTCAGGAAGGACTTGACGGTCGGCAGGGTCTCCGCCTTGTTGCCCTTGTCGCAGACGACCTCGTAGGTCACCAGGACGAGCGGGTAGGCGCCCTCGGCCTTGGTGGTGTAGTCGAGCTTCAGCGCCAGGTCGGAACCGGTGCCGGCGATCTTGGCGGCGGCGATGGCCTTGGAGGCGTTCTCGCCGGTGGCCTTGACCGGGGCGGCGGCGCCCGTGTTCAGGTCGACCGTCTTGATGCCCTGCGAGCTGGCGAAGGAGAGCTCGAAGTAGCCGATCGAGCCGTCGACCTGCTTGACCTGGGCGGCGACACCGGCGGAGCCGGACGCGGCCTGGCCGCCCGGGGCGGCCCACTTCTTCGCGGCCTCGTGCGGCCACGCGTCGGGGGCGGCGGCCTTGAGGTACTTGGTGACGTTCTCCGTGGTGCCGGAGTCGTCGGAGCGGTGGAAGGCCTGGATCGCGGTGGAGGGGAGCGTGACGCCGGGGTTCAGCTTCTTGATCGCCTCGTCGTCCCACTTCTTGATCTTGTCGTTGAAGATGTTGGCGATCGTGGCGGCGTCGAGGTTCAGCTTGTCCACGCCGGCGATGTTGAAGCCGAGGGCGACGGGGCCGCCGACCATCGGCAGGTTGATGCCCTGGCCACCGGTGCAGATCTTCTTCGACTCCTCGACCTGCTCCGGCTTCAGCGCCGAGTCGGAGCCGGCGAAACCGACGGTGCCCTGGTTGAAGGCGACGATGCCCTCACCGGAGGAGGAGGACTTGTAGTTCACCTCGACGCCCGGGCAGGCGGCCATGTAGTTCTTCACCCACAGCTCGACCGCGTTCTTCTGCGCGGAAGAGCCCGAGGCCAGGAGCTTGCCCTTGGCGTCGTCGCACTTGATGTCGCCTGCAGCGACGGACGGCTTCGCCGTGCCGTCCGCGGTCTTCGTGTTGTCGTCCGAGCCGCACGCCGTGAGGACCAGGGCGCCGGACACGACGAGCGCCCCGAGGGCGGAGGCACGAAGCATGTTCTTGCGCTGAAGCTTCACTTTCGGGTGTTCCTTCCAGAAGCCGCCGGCCGCTTTCTGTATCGGGGCGGCGTGCGAAGAGGACTACGTCGGTTTGCGCGGCTGAGCTGTCCTGGGCCGGGCGGCTCGCACCTTGCACAGTCGAAATTAGGCAGACCAGGTGAAGCGGCCGACCGGCGCGAGTGAACGGACGGTGAACCGTGGCGGACGACCCGGTGCGATCCGGAGTGTCCGCACACGGCCGTCAGCCTCCGTTACCCCGCCGTTATCTCCACGTGCTCGCGGGCGCCCGCGGGGGCGCCCCGAGGTGTGTCCCCAGGCGTGTCCCCAGGCGTGTCCCCAGGTGCGGCCGCGGGGCCGCCCGCGGGAGCCGCGACCCAGATCTGCCGGAAGTCGAAACGGGCGGACTCCACCTCGTGGCGCTGGTCCGCGTGCAGGATGCCCAGGGCGTAGGCCGTCGCCGGGGCGATCCGCGGGGTCCGGGCCGCCGTCGCCGAGGCCGTCGCCGCCTCCGCCGCGTCGCGGTGGCGCTCCAGGGCCTCGCCCGCGGCCGCCGCGCGCGTCACGTCCTCGCCCAGCGCCTCCCGCGCGTACCGGTGGATCCGCAGCAGGCGGCGCACCTCGTGCCAGGGCCCGTCGCGGTCCGCGTCGTACGGGTGGGTGTCCTCGGGCGACGGCAGCGCCGCGACCGCCGACGACAGCCGGGTTTCGGCCACCGCGGCCAGCGGCACCAGGACGTCCTCGATGCGGCCCCGGGCCGCGACCGGATCCAGCGGGACCTCCGAGGCCAGCACCGCCACCGCGTCCGCCACCGCGTGGAAGCGGGCGGAGCCGAGGGCTTGGAGGGTCGCCGAGTGGGCCCGCGTACGGGCCAGGGTGAGCTGCCGCTCCAGCAGGGCGCCCGCGCGCGCCGAGCCCACCGTGAGCGCGCCGCCCGCACCCCGCGGCGCCGGCACCCCGGCCGCGCCGGACAGCCGGTGCAGCGCGTCCATGAGCCGCGCCAGGCGGGCGGCGTACGCGTGCTCGCCGGCCAGGGTCGAGGACAGCCACACCAGCTCCGTGCGCAGCCCGTCCGCCCAGGACGACTCGGTCACCACCCGGAAGGTGGCCAGGGATCCGCTGATCCGGCGCGCAGCCCCCCGCAGGCTGCGCGCCGCATCGCTTCCTTCCGGGGCGCCGGCCCCTCCCCCGGGCTCCGCCCGGGGGGATCCGCTCTCCTCGTGCAGGCGCAGCGCGCGCAGGAAGGCGGTGGCCTGGGTGCGCAGGTACGTGCCGAGCACGTCACCCGCGCATCCCGTCACTGCGATCGGGTCATGGTTTGGCTGAGCCACGCCGGCGCCTCCGGGCGTCTATGAGCATCTCCTGTACGTGCCGCAGCGGCTGGCCTTCCGCGTCCGTGCTGTGCCGGGTCCATTCGCCGTCCGGGCCCAGGTGCCAGGAGGAGGTGGCGTCGGACATCCCGGTTTCCAGCATCCGGTCCAGGGCCGCGCGGTGGGCCGGGTCAGCGACCCTGACCAGTGCTTCGATACGGCGGTCGAGATTGCGGTGCATCATGTCGGCGCTGCCGATCCACACCTCGGGTTCGCCGCCGTTGCCGAAGGCGAAGACCCGGGAGTGCTCCAGGAAGCGGCCGAGGATCGAGCGGACCCGGACGTTCTCCGAGAGCCCGGGTACTCCGGGGCGCACCGCGCAGATGCCGCGCACCCAGATGTCGACGGGTACTCCGGCCTGGGAGGCCCGGTAGAGCGAGTCGATGAGGGCCTCGTCGACGATCGAGTTCATCTTCAGGCGCACGTACGCGGGACGGCCGGCCCGGTGGTGGGCGGCCTCCTTGTCGATCCGCGCTATCAGCCCGTCGCGCAGCGAGCGGGGCGCCACCATCAGCCGGCGGTAGGTCTCGCGCCGCGAGTAGCCGGACAGCCGGTTGAAGAGGTCGGAGAGGTCCGCGCCGACCTGCGGGTCGGCGGTGAGCAGGCCGAGGTCCTCGTACAGGCGGGCCGTCTTGGGGTGGTAGTTGCCGGTGCCCACGTGCGAGTAGCGGCGCAGCTGGTCGCCCTCCTGGCGGACGACGAGGGACAGCTTGCAGTGGGTCTTGAGGCCGACCAGCCCGTAGACGACGTGGCAGCCGGACTCCTCCAGCTTGCGCGCCCACTTGATGTTGGCCTGCTCGTCGAAGCGGGCCTTGATCTCGACGAGTACGAGGACCTGCTTGCCGGCCTCGGCGGCGTCGATCAGTGCGTCCACGATCGGGGAATCGCCGGAGGTGCGGTACAGCGTCTGCTTGATCGCGAGGACGTCCGGATCGGCGGCGGCCTGCTCCAGGAAGGCCTGCACCGAGGTGGAGAAGGAGTCGTACGGGTGGTGCAGCAGCACGTCCCGCTCGCGCAGCGCGGCGAAGATGTCCGGCGCGGAGGCGGACTCGACCTCGGCCAGGTCCCGGTGGGTGCCGGCGATGAACTTCGGGAACTTCAGCTCGGGCCGGTCCAGCGAGGCGATCCCGAAGAGGGCCGTCAGGTCCAGCGGGCCGGGCAGCGGGTACACCTCGGAGGCGTTGACCTTCAGCTCCTGCACCAGCAGGTCCAGGACGCCCGGGTCGATGGACTCCTCGACCTCCAGGCGCACCGGCGGGCCGAAGCGGCGCCGCATGAGCTCCTTCTCCAGGGCCTGGAGGAGGTTCTCGGCGTCGTCCTCCTCCACCTCGAGGTCCTCGTTGCGGGTCACGCGGAACATGTGGTGCGCGAGCACCTCCATGCCGGGGAACAGCTCCTCCAGGTGCGCGGCGATGACGTCCTCCAGCGGGACGTAGCGCTGCGGGGAGGCCTCCAGGAAGCGGGAGAGGAGCGGCGGGACCTTGACCCGGGCGAAGTGGCGGTGGCCGCTGACCGGGTTGCGCACGACCACGGCCAGGTTCAGCGAGAGGCCCGAGATGTACGGGAAGGGGTGCGCGGGGTCGACGGCCAGGGGGGTCAGCACCGGGAAGATCTGGTTGCGGAACAGGGTGAAGAGGCGGGCCTGTTCCTTCTCCGTGAGGTCCGGCCAGCGGATGAGGTGGACGCCCTCCTCGGCCAGCGCCGGGGAGATGTCCTGCTGGAAGCAGGCGGCGTGCCGGGCCATGAGCTCGCGCGAGCGGGTCCAGATCAGGTCCAGCACCTCGCGGGGCTGCAGGCCTGAGGCCGAACGGGTGGCGACGCCGGTCGCGATGCGTCGCTTGAGGCCGGCCACGCGGACCATGAAGAACTCGTCGAGGTTGCTCGCGAAGATCGCCAGGAAGTTGGCGCGCTCCAGCAGGGGCGTCGTCGGGTCCTCGGCGAGTTCCAGCACCCGCTCGTTGAAGGCGAGCCAGCTGCGCTCCCGGTCGAGGAACCGGCCGGGCGGCAGTTCGCCGCCGTCCTTGTCGTCGTAGGCGTCCAGATCGGCGTCGAGGTCGGGCTCGAGGTCGACGTGCGGGCGGTGCGCGCTGATGGAGCCTATGCGCGCGTGGGCGCCGGTCACGGCCATGTTGCCCGGCGTTCCCGCGGGGGCGGTGGACGTGGGGGACGGGTGCTGGGCGGGGACCTCGGTGGGGCCTGCGCTGGGCTGGTGGCTCATGACTCCATTCTTCCGCGCAAGCGGGAGGACAGGCGCGTCGGACGTGTCGGCCGTCAGTCGGAGTCGGGGGTGCATGCGGGGAGAGTCGCAAGCGCGTCTTAATGTCCGGTGAATGGCGTGTGGCTTCCCGGCTCCGCCGGGGTGCACGCCTGCGTCGGGGCCGGACGGGCCGGGCCGGACGCCCCGGGCCCGGCCCTGATCCACCGGACACCCCCCGGGCCCGCCGGCCGGTGGTCAGCTCTCCGTGCGGTACATCAGGTCGACCTCGTGGGTCGTGAAGCCCATGCCCTCGTAGACCGCCAGGGCCGCCGGATTGTCGGCGTCCACGTAGAGCATGGCCGTCGGCAGGCCCGCTGCGGCGAGGTGGCGCAGGCCGATCGTCGTGAGGGCCTTGCCGAGGCCGCCGCCCTGGGCGCCGGGGCGGACGCCGAGCACGTAGACCTCGCCCAGCTGCTCGGCCCGGTGGATCTTCGTCCAGTGGAAGCCGACCAGTTCTCCGGCGCGCTCGGCGAGGAAGAAGCCCTCCGGGTCGAACCAGGGCTGCGCGATCCGGTCGTCCAGGTCCCGCTGGGTCAGCGCGCCCTGCTCGGGGTGGTGGGCGAAGGCGGCGGCGTTCGCCGCGAGCCAGGCCGCGTCGTCGGTGCCGGGCACGAAGGTCCGTACGGTCACACCCGCCGGCAGCACCGGCTCCGGCAGCGGATCGGCGTCCGGGCCGAGCGGCCGGCGCAGCTGGCGCAGCTCGCGGAAAAGGGTCAGGCCGAGCACTTGGGCGAGGTGCCGGGCGGCCGACTTGCCGCCGTGCGCCCACACCCGGATCCGCTTGCCGGAGGCGGCCAGCAGGGCCGTGCCGAGGGCTCGCCCGTGGCCGCGGCCGCGCAGCGCCGGGTGGACGACGAGCTCGGCGGCCGGGGCCTCCACCGGGTCGGTTTCCTCCAGTTGTCCGTATCCGGCGAGCCGGCCGCCCTCGGTGAGCAGGAAGTGCCGGATGCCCTCGCGGGGTCCGCCGCGCAGCTGGAGACGGCCCTGTTCGGACACGGCGGTGGTGCCGTCGGTGCGTGCGGCGTCCTCGATGAGGGCGAGTACGGCTTCGGCCTGCTCCTCCGTCAGCTCGTCGAGGGTCTCGATCTGCCGTCCCGGCTCCAGGGCCGCTGCTGCGTCAGTCATGTCTTGAGCCTACGACTGCGTGGCCGGGTGGTGGAGCGCGGGCGCGGGGGTCGGTCCGCCTTCCGTGCGAAACCACCGGTCACCGCTCCCGGCCGAGTTGGCCCCGTGGGCCGCCTCTTCCGTGTGCCCCGCGCCACAGTCCGCGCCCTCTCCACGCCCCAATGCGCCACATCTTCACCCAAAGGGTGCATTCGAGAGCGTCGCGGTGTTCTAACAATTCAGCAGTAGGCCACCCCTTGCCCCCCTTACCCCCTGTCGTGCTACGCGCGTTGACCATAGGCTGCGGCCGACCTCCCAAGTTTGTCTCGCTGTCCACAAAGGGGACTAAATGTCAGCGACGCCACAACGGCACCGCCGCACCCGCCGGTTGACCCTCACCGCTCTCGCCGTCACGGCGGGGGCCGGGGCGATGGTTGCCGCCGCTCTGCCGGCCGGGGCCGCGAGTGGTGGCGGTGCCGCCAAGAGCCGGACCGTCGACGTGCAGCTGCTGTCGTTCAACGACTTCCACGGCACGCTGGAGCCCCCGCAGGGCTCGTCCGGCAATGTGACCGAACGTCAGGCCGACGGCACCACCAAGGCCATACCCGCGGGCGGGGTCGAGTACCTCGCGACCGCCCTGCGCGAAGCCCGCAAGGGCCACGAGTACTCCGTCACCGCCGCCGCCGGCGACATGATCGGCGGCAGCCCGATGCTGTCCGGGCTCTTCCACGACGAGCCGAGCATCGAGGCGCTGAACAAGCTCGACCTGGACGTCACCAGCGTCGGCAACCACGAGTTCGACGAGGGCAAGGCCGAGCTGCGCCGCATGGCGTACGGCGGCTGTCACCCGGTCGACGGCTGCTACGAGGAGGGCAAGGAGTTCACGGGCTCCGAGTTCAAGTTCCTCGCCGCCAACGTCACGGACGAGAAGACCAAGCGTCCGATGATGAACCCCACCTTCATCTGGAAGAAGGGGGACGTGAAGATCGGCTTCATCGGCGTCACCCTGGAGGGCACTCCGGACGTCGTCACCGCCGAGGGCGTCAAGGGCCTGAAGTTCAACGACGAGATCGAGACGATCAACAAGTACGCCGCCGAGCTGAACAAGCAGGGCGTGAAGTCGATCGTCGCGCTGATCCACGAGGGCGGTCTGCCCGCGAGCGGCGCGTACAACTACGACTGCGACGTCCCGGGGGCCGGCGCCGGCATCTCCGGTCCGATCGTGGACATCGCCAAGAACCTGGACCCCAAGGTCGACGCGCTGGTCACCGGCCACACGCACCAGGCGTACGCGTGCAACATCCCCGACCCGGCGGGCAACCCGCGCATGGTGACCTCGGCCGCCTCCTACGGCCGGCTGTACACGGACACCACGCTGACCTACGACCGGCAGACCAAGGACATCGTCCGTACGCCGGTCAGCTCGCCCAAGCCGGTCAACAAGGTCGTCACCCGTGACCTGCCCAAGGCCGGGGACATGACCGAGCTGATCCAGCGCTGGAACGCCCTCGCCGCCCCGATCGCGAACCGCCCCCAGGGCTTCATCTCCGCCGACATCCCGGGCCGCGGCTCCGAGGCGCCGGAGAAGCCGCTCGGCGACCTCATCGCCGACGCGCAGCTCGAGGCGCTCGCCCCGGCCGACAAGGGCGGCGCGCAGCTGGCCCTCATGAACCCGGGCGGCATCCGTGCCGACCTCGCCTACAAGGCCTCCGGGGCCGAGGGCGACGGGGTCGTGACGTACGGCGAGTCCTACACGGTCCAGCCGTTCAACAACATGATGAACATCGTGGACCTCACCGGCGCGCAGCTGATCACCGCGCTCCAGCAGCAGGTCAGCGGCCCGGTCAACGGTGTGAACCCGAAGATCCTCCAGGTGTCGAAGGGCTTCACGTACACCCTCGACATGACCAAGACCGGTGCGGACCGCATCGTCGTGGACTCGGTGAAGCTGAACGGCGCGGCGATCGACCCCGCCAAGACCTACCGGGTCGCGATGAACGAGTTCCTCGCGGGCGGCGGTGACGGCTTCACCGTCCTGAAGGAGCACAAGAACAAGCTGGTCGGCGCGCCCGACCTGGACTGCTTCAACGCCTACCTCGGCAAGTCGACGGCGGCGAACCCGATCGTCCCGCCGGCGGCGGACCGGATCACCGTCATCAAGTAACACCCGTAGCACGCGTAACACCCGCGTAGAGCACGCCCGGAGGGGCGGTGGGCCCGACGGCCCGCCGCCCCTCCGGCGCGTACGGAGGTCCTCAGAGCGTCGCGAGGAAGGCGCCGACGGCCTTCGCGAAGCCCTCCGGGTCCTGGAAGGGCACGAAGTGCTCGGTGTCCAGGGCGGCGTACGAGGTCCCGGGCCGGCGGGCGACCATCGCGTCGGCCTGCTCCTGGGGCAGGGCCTCGCTGCGCAGGCCGTGGATCAGCAGGGCCGGGCAGTCGCTGGCGAGCCAGACGTCCCAGCGGTCGCCGTACGCCGCCGCCACGGTGGCCAGGGTGTCCTGCGGGTGGAACGGCAGCCGCCAGCCGCTGCCCTCGGGCCGCAGCGCGGGGGCGTAGGTCGGGCCCATCGGCCCGAGGGCGGCGATGAGTTCCTCGCGGGTCGGCGCGGTGTACGGGAGGTGGTGGAGGAAGTCCCAGAAGTCCGGGCCGTCCCTGCGGACGACCTCCACCGGGGAGTCGACGTTGATCAGTGCGGAGACCAGGTCGGGGCGGGCGGCGGCCAGGTGGTAGGCGTTGGTGCCGCCGAGGGAGAAGCCGAGGACGGGCACGGGGCCGCCGAGGTCCAGGTGGTCCAGCAGGGCCGCGGCGTCGCCCACGTATCCCGCGCGGTCGTACGCGGGGGTGCGGTCGGAGTCGCCGTGTCCGCGCTGGTCGGGGGCGATGACCCGCCACTCGTCGCGGAGCGCGGCGGCCAGGCCGGCGTAGGAGGCCGCTTCGGAGAGGCCGCCGTGCAGGGCGAGCAGCGGGCGGCCGGTGCCTCCGAAGTCCAGGTAGGAGAGGGTGCGGTCGTCGATCTTCAGCTCGTGGCGCTGCATGGCGGTCTCCCGTTCTTCGGTCTTCCGGTGGCTGAAGCCTGACAGGATTTGGGCAAGCGCGCAATACATTTGTCTTGGGCGTCCGCCCAAAAAGGGTGCGCGGCTACGATCCCGCCATGGGAAATCGCGAGGACCTGCTGGCCGGAGCGCGCCGCTGCCTGGAGGAGAAGGGCTACTTCCGCACGACCGTGCGCGACATCGCCACGGCGTCGAAGGTCAGCATGGCCGCGATCGGCTACCACTTCGGCTCGCGCGAGGCGCTGCTCAACCAGGCGCTCTTCGCCGCGATGGACGAGTGGGCCGCGGGCGCCGGCCGGCTCGCCGGCCAGGGCGACACCGCCGTGGAGCGCTACGCCGACACCTGGGACCGCAAGATCCGGGACTTCGGCGACATGCGCTGGCTGTGGATCGCCAACATCGAGGCCTTCGTGCACGCGCAGTCCTCGCCCGAACTGCTCGCGGCCCTGGCCGAGGGCCAGCGCCGGTCCCGGCGCATGGTGGCGGCGCAGCTGCGCGGGGTGTCCGAGGACGCGGTCACCGAGGAGGACGTACGGGCCCTCGGGTCGGTGCACATCGCGCTGCTCACCGGGGTGATGGTCCAGCACCTGACCGACCCGGAGCACACGCCCGACGGGCGGGCGATCGCGCAGGGGCTGCGCGCGATGGCGGAGCTGCTGGACGGATAGCGGGCCAGGTCCCAACTGGGCGGCGCCAAAAGGGTGTTGCCGGGAACTTCACCTCTACCGACGGGTAGTAAAGGCTGGTTCCGCACGCCATAATCCGGTCCCACCACTGGGTCGGCAAAGGGGCGGGCATGGGCATGGGCACGGGCGCGGGCACGGGCGCGGGCACGGGACTGGACCGGCGGGCGTTTCTGGTCGGAGCACTGGCTGCGGGCGCCGCCGTCGGGCTGGGAACACCACCCGCCGCAGCCTCGGCACTCGGCACCCAGGACTGGATGGCGGGCCTCGGCGACTCGACGCCCCTCCAGCGGATGACCATCCCCGGCACCCACGACTCCGGCGCCCGCCACGGCGGGCTCTACGTCGCCTGCCAGAACACCTCGATCACCGAACAACTCGACTCCGGCATCCGCTTCCTCGATGTCCGCTGCCGGGTGACGGGCGGCTCGTTCGCCATCCACCACGGGTCCTTCTACCAGAACCTGATGTTCGGCGACGTGCTCGCCGCCTGCTGGAACTTCCTCGCCGCGCGCCCCTCCGAGACCGTCCTGATGCGGCTCAAGCAGGAGTACTCCACCGACAGCGACGCCACCTTCCGCGCCGTCTTCGACGACTACCTGGACCACCGGGGCTGGCGCCCGCTGTTCCGCATCGCCGACACCCTGCCCACCCTCGGCCAGGCCCGCGGCAAGGTGGTCCTGCTCGCCGACAACGGCGGACTGCCCGGCCTGCGCTACGGCGACGGCACCGTCTTCGACATCCAGGACGACTGGAACGCCGAGCCCTTCGCCAAGCGCGGCAAGATCGAGAACCACTTCCGCAAAGCCGTCCAGCAGCCCGGCAAGCTCTTCGTGAACTACACCAGCACCTCGGCGTACATGCCGCCGCGCTGGAACTCCGACCGTCTCAACCCGCAGGTGCACGCCTTCGTCGACGGCGCCGAGATGGCCGGCCGGACCGGGCTCGGGATCGTCCCGATGGACTTCCCCCACACCCGCTCCGGTCTCGTCCCCTCACTGATCCGGCACAACTGAGGGCCCCGGCGGCGGCGGGGACGGGGCTCCCGGGATGCGGAGCACCGCCTCCGTGCCCCGGCCGCCGTCGGACGCCGCCCGCAGCTCGGCGCTCCCGCCCGCGCGTGCCACCGTACGGGCCACAATCGACAGGCCCAGGCCGCTGCCGGGCAGGGCGCGGGCCGAGGGGGAGCGCCAGAACCGCTCGAAGACGTGCGGCAGGTCATCGTCGGGGATGCCCGGCCCGTGGTCCCGTACGCGCAGCTCACCGGCCCGCAGCGTCACCTCCACCGCGCCGCCCGGCGGGCTGAACTTCACCGCGTTGTCCAGGACGTTGACCACCGCCCGCTCCAGCGCGGCCGCCTCACCCCGTACGTACCAGGGCGCCAGGGAGGAGCTGAAGTGCAGCTCCGGACCGCGCAGCCGGGCCCGGGACAGCGCGGCCCCGGCGATCTCGTGCAGGGCCACCACCTGGAGCGGGCCGGGGGAGACGGCGTCGGGACGCGACAGCTCCTGGAGGTCGCCGATCAGCGCGGCGAGCTCCGTCATCTGCGCCTTGACCGAGGCCAGCAGATCCTTGCGGTCCTCGGGCGGGATGGCCCGGCCGGTGTCCTCGCTGCGGGCCAGCAGCTCGATGTTCGTGCGCAGCGAGGTCAGCGGGGTGCGCAGCTCGTGCCCGGCGTCGGCGATCAGCTGGGCCTGCCGCTCCTGGGAGGAGGCGAGGGCGGCCGTCATGGAGTTGAAGGACCGTGACAGGCGGGCGATCTCGTCGTCGCCCTCGTCGGGGATGCGGACGGTCAGGTCCTCGGTCCGGGCGATGTGCTCGACGGCGCCGGTCAGTTCGTCGACCGGCCGCAGCCCCGTACGGGCCACCCACAGGCCGGCCGCGCCCGCGCCGACGACCCCGATGCCGCAGACCAGGAGCAGCACCCAGGCCAGGGTCGACAGCGGCTTGTCGATGTCGGCGAGCGGTTTGGCCACCGTCAGCGCGGCGGCCCGCCCGTCCAGCAGGGCGGGCTGGGTGTAGACCCGCACCGCGACCCCCTCGGAGGTGGTCGCGTCGTAGAGGGCGGCCCCGCGCCGCCGCTGGGCGACCTCCAGGTCGGTGCCGCTGACGCGCAGGGTGCTGCGGCCGTCGACCCAGCAGTGACCGCCGTCCGGCAGGACGATCTGCACCTGGGCGCTGAGGTTGTTGGCGGGCCGCTCCGGCAGGGCGTTGCCGGACACCGACACGCAGCCGATCGACCGGAACACCTGGTTGGCCTGCGCCTCCGCGTTGGTGGCGCGCAGCGAGCTGTCCAACTGGTCGCGCAGCTGGGTGCGCACCATCACCCAGGACACCGCCGCCACGGCGGCCACCGCGAGCGCCACCGCCACCGTGACCAGCAGCGCGAGGCGCGAGCGCAGGGGCAGGGCGCGGAATCTGGCGGTCGGGCTCACTCGGTTCACTCGGCTCACTCGGGACCGCTTTCGCCGGCGCGCAGTACGTAGCCCACCCCGCGCACGGTGTGGACGAGGCGGGGCTCGCCGCCCGCCTCCGTCTTGCGGCGCAGGTACATCACGTACACGTCCAGGGAGTTGGAGCTGGGCTCGAAGTCGAAGCCCCAGACGGTCTTGAGGATCTGCTCGCGGGTCAGGACCTGGCGGGGGTGCGCCAGGAACATCTCCAGCAGCGTGAACTCGGTACGGGTCAGCTCCACCGGGCGCCCGGCCCGCGTGACCTCGCGGGTGGCCAGGTCCATGCGCAGGTCGCCGAAGGCCAGCGCGTCCTCGACGCGCTCCTCGCCCGCCTGCGGGGCGGCGTAGGAGCTGCGGCGCAGCAGGGCGCGGACACGGGCGAACAGCTCGTCGAGCTCGAACGGCTTGACGAGGTAGTCGTCGGCTCCCGCGTCGAGGCCGGTGACGCGGTCGCCGACGGTATCGCGGGCGGTGAGCATCAGGATCGGGGTGACACTGCCCGCGGCGCGCAGCCGGCGGGCGGCCGTCAGGCCGTCCATCCGGGGCATCTGGATGTCGAGGACGAGCAGGTCGGGGGCGTACGAGGCGGCCTTGTCGAGGGCGTCGATCCCGTCGACGGCGGTCTGGACGGCGTACCCCTCGAAGGCGAGGCTGCGGCGCAGGGCCTCGCGGACGGCCGGCTCGTCGTCGACGACGAGGATGCGGTGCTGGTCGCCTTCGGTGGCATGCACGGGAGGGTCCCCCAGGGTGGTGTGCGGTGCGGGCGGGTGTCTCCCAGCCTCGCACGACGGGCCGGTACGACGGGCCGGTACGACGGGCCGGTACGACGGGCTAGTACGAGGTGCCGAAGCCGTTGGCGCCGCTGCCGCTGCCGCTGCCGCTGCCGCTGCCGTCGGCGGAGCCCGCGCCTCCGGGGCCGCCCTTGCGGAGGGAGTCCAGGTCGGCCTTGATGGTGTTGACGGGGATGGCGAAGCCGAGGCCGACGCTGCCGGCGGCGCCCCCGCTGTTGGGGGAGTAGATCGCCGAGGGCATGCCGACGACCTCGCCGTTCATGGTGAAGAGGGCGCCGCCCGAATTGCCCGGGTTGAGGGAGGCGTCCGTCTGGATGGCCTTGTACGAGGCCGTGTCCGAGCCGGTGTTCCCGTTGAACTGCTGACCGCCGTACGAGAACGGCCAGCCGCCGCTGTCCTGCCGCGGGGACTGCTGCTGCTCCGGCTTCGCGACGTTCACCTCGCGGTCGAGTGCGGAGACGATCCCGCTGGTGACCGTGCCGGTGAGGCGGTCGGGGGAGCCGATGGCGACGACCTGCTCGCCGACCTTCAGCCTGTCGGAGTCACCGAGCGTGGCGGCCCTGAGCCCCTTCGCCCCCTGGAGCTTGATCAGGGCCAGGTCCTTGTCGGGGTCGGTGCCGACGATCTGGGCGGTGTACTTCGTGCCGTCGCTCATCGTCACCTGGATTGCGGAGGCGCCGCTGACGACGTGGTTGTTGGTGACGATCTCGCCGTCGGCGGTGATGACGATGCCGGAGCCGGTGCCCTGGCCGGAGCCGGTACGGGTGTCGATGCGGACCACGGAGGGGCTGTTCTGCTCGGCCACGCCGGAGACCGTGCCGGTGCTGGACTGGGAGACGCTGGTGCCGTTGACACTGCCGGTGCCGGTGGTGCCGGGCGCGCCCATCAGCTGCTGGACGGCGGCTGCGGTACCGCCGCCGACGACCGCCGCGGCCAGGGCCACGGCGGCGATCAGCGCGACGGGCTTCTTCGCGCGGTGGCGTGCGGGGGCCGGGACGGTCTCCCCGCGGAGGACGGGAGGCTGGTGCGCCTCGTGCCAGCCCGGCGGGTACGAGGGCGGCGGCGGGTAGGCCGCCCCGGCCGGGGTCGGGCGGTGCTCTTGCGGGTACTCGCCTTCGCGGCGGGAGCTCTCGGTCATGGCCATGACTCTGTCCGCGGATCATGAGAGCTTCCTGAGCCTGACCTGAGAAGCCCGACAGAACCGCGTATGCCCGATATAAGGCCCAGCCCGGCCCTGTCTCCGGGGCTCCGCCCCGTACCCCGCGCCTCAAACGCCGGTGAGGCTGGATTTGCCTGGGCCGGGGCACTGTTCAGCCCCGCCGGCGTTTGAGGCGCGGGGTCTGGGGCGGAGCCCCAGGGAGCCGGGCCGCGGGCAAGGGCGGAGCCCAGTCCCATGGGCCGGGGCGGAGCCCGGGAGACCCCGCCGACCGCCGGAGGCTAGCGGCAGCCGCAGGAGCGGCGGATGACCAGGGCCGACGGGAACTGCTTCAGGCGTTCGCGGCGGGAGCCGGCCACACGCAGGCCGTCGTCCAGGACGAGATCCACCGCCGCGCGGGCCATCGCCGGGCGGTCCGAGGCGATCGTGGTCAGCGGCGGATCCGTGAGCGCCGCCTCCTTGACGTCGTCGAAGCCCGCCACGGCCAGTTCTCCGGGCACGTCGATACGGAGCTCCCGCGCCGCCCGGAGCACACCGATGGCCTGGTCGTCCGTGGCGCAGAAGATCGCCGGCGGCCGGTCCGGGCCGGACAGGACCTCGAGGGCCACCCGGTACGCGTCGTACCGGTTGTACGGGGCCTCGAAGAGCCGGCCCTCCACCGAACGGCCGGACTCCAGCATCGCCCGGCGCCAGCCCTCGACGTGGTCGGCCACCGGGTCGCCGACCGACGGGGTGTTCTCGACCCCGCCGATGCAGGCGACGTACGCGTGGCCGTGTTCCAGCAGGTGCCGGGTCGCCATCTGGGCGCCGCCGATGTCGTCCGTGATGACGGCGACGTCGTCGATCGCCTCCGGCCGCTCGTGCAGCAGTACGACCCGCGCGTCCCAGGCCTCGATCTCGGACGCCGCGCGTTCGCTCATGCCCTGGCTGACCAGGATCAGGCCAGAGACCCGCATCCCGAGGAAGGCCCGCAGGTAGTGGACCTCGCGCTCGTCGCGGTAGTCGGAGTTCCCGACGAGCACCATCTTTCCGCGCTCGGCCGCGGCCTGTTCGACCGCGTGCGCCATCTCCGCGAAGAACGGCTGCCGGGCGTCGGGGACGATCATGCCTATGAGGTCGGTGCGCCGCGAGGCCATCGCCTGCGCGACCCGGTCCGGGCGGTAGCCCAGCTCCTTGATCGCGGCGAGTACACGCTCGCGCGTGGCCGGGGCAACCGGCCGGGGTCCGTTGTTGATGACGTAGCTCACGACGGCGGTAGAGGTACCCGCAAGTCGCGCCACGTCATCCCGCGTCACCTTGGCCACGCGCGGAAGTCTACGCGGGGTGACCTGCCTCTGGGCAGGGCGTCCTGCGGAGTGGATGCTCACAGGGTGTTCGGCCGACCGGGTGACGGCCCCCGGCCCGCCCGAAACCCTCAGGAAGTGGCCTGTGCTCCGGCCTGTGCACCCGTCTGTGCCGCGGCCTGGGCCGCCACCTTCGCCGCCGCCTGGGCCGCGGCCTCGGCGGCCGCCCGCTCGACCTTCTCGGGGGTGACGAAGCGGTAGCCGACGTTGCGGACCGTGCCGATCAGCGACTCGTGCTCGGGGCCGAGCTTCGCGCGCAGCCGCCGTACGTGCACGTCGACCGTCCGGGTGCCGCCGAAGTAGTCGTAGCCCCACACCTCCTGGAGCAGCTGCGCCCGCGTGAAGACCCGGCCCGGGTGCTGCGCGAGGTACTTGAGCAGCTCGAACTCCTTGAAGGTGAGGTCCAGGACCCGGCCCTTCAGCTTCGCCGAGTACGTCGCCTCGTCCACCGACAGGTCGCCGTTGCGGATCTCCATGGGGGAGTCGTCCGAGCCCAGCTGCTGGCGGCCGGTGGCCAGCCGCAGCCGTGCCTCGACCTCGGCGGGGCCGGCGGTGTCCAGGAGCACGTCGTCGATGCCCCAGTCGGCGGTGACGGCCGCGAGGCCGCCCTCGGTCACGACCAGGATCAGCGGGCAGCCCGGACCGGTGGAGCGGAGCAGCTGGCACAGCGACCGCACCTGGGGCAGGTCGCGGCGGCCGTCCACCAGGATGACGTCGGCGCCCGGGGTGTCCACCAGGGCCGGGCCCTCGGCGGGCGCCACCCGGACGTTGTGCAGCAGCAGACCGAGGGCGGGCAGTACCTCGGTGGACGGCTGCAGGGCGTTGGTCAGCAGCAGGAGAGAGCTCATGCCAGACCACCTGCCCGGGTCGGGCGGTTCTGCACGGATCGCTGGTCCATCACGTCGGTTCCTCCTCGGTCCCGTCGAGGACGTGCGCGGTACTGCTTCGTACGGTGACTCGGGTGACTCTGCTGGTCTCCATACGGGCCCCGCGCCCTGAGGCCCGGATGGATACCACTGTTCTCGGGTCGTTCAACGTGCTGAAAGCACAAAAGGACCCGGGGGCAACGTTGCCCGGATCCTCTCGCCAGCAGAATAGCCCACCGGTGCTTTCCGGGCCGAGGTCTCGCGGCGTCCTCTTCTGTGGTTCCTGCCACGCCCCTGACCTGAGGGCTTCTTCCGGCGGCAGCGGGGGGAGCTGGGGGATTATGCCCCGGTTTCACCGGATAGCGGCCCGCCGGGCGCCACCGCCGGTCCCCGGGGCGCACCCGGGGGCGCGCGGAGGCACGGCGGTGCGGGCGCGCGGAGGGGTCATCATGGAGGCCGACGGTAGAGAGCCGACGATAGGAGCTGCAGTGGCAAACGGAACCATCCGCTACTGGGCGGCGGCCAAGGCCGCGGCCGAGACGGCGGAGGAGCCGTACTCGGCGCGCACCCTGGCCGAGGCGCTCGACGCCGTGCGGGAACGCCACCCCGGGGAACTGACCCGGGTCCTGCTGCGCTGCTCCTTCCTGGTGAATGACGAGCCTGTGGGCAAGCGCCCGCACGATTCCGTCCTGCTGAGCGAGGGGGGCACCGTCGAGGTGCTCCCGCCGTTCGCGGGCGGGTGAGCGGGAGCCGATGAGCACGCCTGAGGAACAGCAGCGGTACGAGCAGCAGCAGTACGAACAGCAGCAGTACGAACTGCAGCAGCAGCACCTTCAGCAGCAGCACCGGCAGCAGCAGTACCAGGAGCAGGACCCGTACGGGACGCAGACCTGGCAGTCCGACACCTGGGACACCGGGTACCAGCCGGTGCATCCGCCGCTGGGCGGGGTGCCGGGGCAGCCGGCCGCGCCGGAGGGCTGGTTCCGCGACGAGGCCCCGGCCGCCGGGCCGGCCGCGCCGGTCGCGCCGGAGGGCTGGTTCCGGGACGAGGTTCCGGCGCCGGCTCCGGCCCAGGACTGGTCGGCCCAGGCCCAGGCCCAGGCTCAGGCGCACTCCCCGGCCCCGGCGGCCGAGCAGACCGCGTACCTGCCGCCGTACCCCGGTGCCGGCGCCGGTGCGGGCCCCGCGCAGCAGCCGGCCGTGCCCGAGGGCTGGTTCCGCGACGAGGCCCCGGCCGCCGTCCCCGCCCCCGCGCCCGCCCCGGACTGGGCCGAGACCACCGCCTACCTGCCGCCCCAGGCCGCGGAGCCCGCGGCCGAGCAGACGGCGTACCTGCCGCCCGTCGCCGCGGAGCCCGCGGCCGAGCAGACGGCGTACCTGCCGCCAGTGGCGCCCCTGGCGGCCGAGGCGCCCGTACCTCCCGCACCTCCCGTACTGCCCGCGCCGCCGGGAGCCGCCGGCGAGGCGCCGGAGTACTCCCCGCCCACCCTCGGCGGCAACACCCTGCGCGCCGTGGACCCGGCCAAGGCCCGCGCGGAGGGCCTGTCGCCGATCATCGACCCCGGACCGCAGCCGGCCATACTGACCGCCGTCCTCGGCGTGCTGCTGGCCGTCGCCGCTGCCATCGGCCCGTACGCCCTGCTCCTGCCGCTGATCGCCCTCCAGGGGCTCACCGCGGCCGGCTGGTTCCGCCTCAACGGTATGTGGCCCGCCCGGCAGGGCATCGCCGTGGCCTTCGCCGGAGCCCTCGTCGCCGACGCGGCGGTCCTCGCGGTGGACGAGGCGTACGGCCCCGGCGCGATCATCGGCACCCTCGGAGCCTGGGTGCTGCTCACCCTCGTCCTCCAGCTGCGCAGTCACGCCGATCCCGACGAGCGGATGTACGGCCTGATGGCCTCGGTGGCCTCCGCCGCCCTCGCGATCGCCTGCGCCGGCCACCTGGCCGCGGACACCGCTGCCGTCACCGTCGGCGCGGCCGCCGTCGCGGTCGCCGTGTTCGCCCGCGCGCTGCCGCTGCCGCCCGCGCCCTCGGTCGGCGTCTCGCTGGCCGCGGCCGCCGGTGCGGGCATCGCAATCGGCCCGCTGGCCGGAACCGGGGTGGGCGGCGGGGCGCTGCTCGGCCTCACGGCCGGGGTGTGCGCGCTGATCGGGCTGCGCGTGGCGGCATACGACTACCCGTCGAAGTTCGTCCACATGACGGCCGGTGTCGCCCTGCCGCTCGCGGCCGCCGCGCCCGCCGTGTACCTGATCGGCCGGGTGGTGAGCTGATCCCTGCCCGACACGGGGCATGGTCCACTAGAACGCACGTACCGACTAGGAGGGGGAGGGCACGTGCGTTTGCTGCGCGCCGTCGTGATCATCGGGGTGGTTCTGGGCGCCCTGTTCGTGGGGGTCGACCGGTGGACGGTGAGCTACGCCGAGAACCGGCTGGCCGACCGGATCCAGGCCCGGCAGGGACTGGCCGGCACCTCCGAGGTGGAGATCTCCGGGTTCCCGTTCCTGACCCAGGCGCTCAGCCATGATCTGGACCGGGTCGACCTCCGGCTCCGGGGCGTCGAAGTGGCCGCGGACGGCCGCAAGACGCGGCTCTCCGAGCTCGACGCCACCTTCCGCGGCGTGAAGCTGAACGGGGATTACAGCGGCGGCACCGCGGAGCGGGCCGAGGGTACCGGCCTCATCACGTACGCGGACCTCACCGCGGCATCGCAGACCGGCGCGACCCTCTCCTACGGCGGGGCGCCGGGCAAGGTCCGGGTGACCGCGGCGGTGAACGTCTTCGGCAAGACGCTGGAGCGCAGCGTCGTGTCGACCATCACCCTCGAGGACGCGAAGGACGGCAAGGGCGGCAAGATCGTCCGGGTGCGCGCCGACGAGGTGCCGGGCGAGGGCATCCCCGGCGTCGAGAAGCTGGTCCGCAACAAGACCGACTTCGACCGCAACCTCGAAGGCGGACTGCCCGCCGGGCTGCACCTCTCCGCCCTGACCTCGGACGAGGCCGGTGTGCACCTGACGCTGGGCGGCACGGACGTGGTGCTGGCCGGATCGTGAGACGGCAGGGTCCGATCCGCAGAAGGACGGGCCCCCGAGAGGGCTCCGGAGGGCGGCGCGGCGGCCGCCCGGAGAGCATCGATCCCAGTATTCGGACGATCCTGTCTCGGAATATGACACACCGGTGACAGGGCGGCCGTTTCGTCCCTACGATCCATGGCTATGAAGCATCAGCAGGCGGACCTCACGAAGCGGCGGGCAGTAGACCTGTGTCGCGTCGCCGCCATGCTCTGTCGATCCATGTGACGTGTGAGCGCATCCGCTCCACCAGCGCCGGACGACGGCCCTTCCCGCGTGACCGCACCTGCCTCCTGATCCCCTGACGCCATCCTCGCGCCGGACCGGATCCGCGAGCGCACCCGGACGTACGCACGCCCGCACCGCCGCAAACCGGCCGGTGCGCAGCACAGCCAGCACCTTCAGCACCTCAGCACCGCCAGCACCTCAGCACAGCCCCGCCGCACACTGCCCCGGAGGAGACACCATGAGCCGCAGCGACGTCCTCGTAGACGCCGACTGGGTCGAGGCCCACCTGAACGACGCCAACGTCGTCATCGTCGAGGTGGACGAGGACACGTCCGCCTACGACAAGAACCACATCACCAACGCCATCCGGATCGACTGGAAGTCCGACCTCCAGGACCCGGTCCGCCGCGACTTCGTGGACCAGGAGGGCTTCGAGAAGCTCCTCTCCGCCAAGGGCATCTCCAACGACGACACCGTCGTCCTCTACGGCGGCAACAACAACTGGTTCGCGTCCTACGCCTACTGGTACTTCAAGCTCTACGGCCACCAGGACGTCAAGCTCCTCGACGGCGGCCGCAAGAAGTGGGAGCTCGACTCCCGCGACCTGGTCGACGGCAAGGACGTCCCGAACCGCCCGGCCACCCAGTACAAGGCCAAGCCGCAGGACACCTCGATCCGCGCCTTCCGCGACGACGTCGTGGCCGCGATCGGCTCCCTGAACCTGGTCGACGTGCGCTCGCCCGACGAGTTCTCCGGCAAGCTGCTCGCCCCGGCGCACCTCCCGCAGGAGCAGTCGCAGCGCCCCGGCCACGTGCCGAGCGCCCGCAACATCCCGTGGTCGAAGAACGCCAACGACGACGGCACCTTCAAGTCCGACGAGGAGCTGACCGCCCTCTACCAGGAGGAGCAGGTCGACCTGGCGAAGGACACCATCGCCTACTGCCGCATCGGTGAGCGCTCCGCGCTCACGTGGTTCGTGCTGCACGAGCTCCTGGGCCAGGAGAACGTCAAGAACTACGACGGGTCGTGGACCGAGTACGGCTCGCTGGTCGGCGTGCCGATCGAGCTCGGCCCCAACAAGTAACCCTGCCGGGCACGCAGGGCCTCGTAGGCCGCCCGTAGGAACCAGAACTTCTCTCTAGGACAGGACAGAGACATGTGTGGAGCACAGATCGGCGGGCCCGACCTCGCGACGCTCAAGCCCGGTGAGACCGCGATCCAGGGTCAGATCACGAAGGGCGGCGAGCCGGTGTCCGGCTACGTCCGCCTGCTGGACTCGACCGGCGAGTTCACCGCCGAGGTCCCGACCTCGGCGACCGGCCAGTTCCGCTTCTACGCGGCCACCGGCTCCTGGACGCTGCGCGCGCTCGTCCCGGGCGGCACGGCGGACCGCAAGGTCGTGGTCGCCGAGGCCGGCGGCGTGACGGACGTGGCGATCGCGGTCTGATCACCGCACATGTGATCGCCTGACAGACCGGCCGAAGGGCCGCACCCCCGGGGGTTGGACGCCACTGGAACGGGGTGCGGCCCTTCGCGCCGTCTGCTGTCAGGGCGCGTTGATCCCGAGGTTCTGGTGGGTGGTGTTGGTCGCCTCGGGGCTGTGCAGGTTGTTGTTCGTGCTGATGTTGTTGAAGAGCGTGAGGACCCCGTTGAGGTTGACGGGGAGGATAGAGCCTCCGCCGTTGCCGTTGCCGTTGCCGTTGGGGCAGGTATCGCCGGTGATGCGGGTGGGGTCGCTCGCCGAGGTCAGGATTCCTTCCTCGGGCTCGCTGATGGTGACCGTGTTGGTGACGATGCCGCAGGGAGCGTCAGGCGCGACATCCAAGGTGATGTCGAACTGGATGGAGCTATTGGCGGGGAAGGTCATGTCGCAGACGAGGACTGTCGGATTGTCGAGGATCCCTGGACAGTCAATGGTGACGCCGTTGGTGACATCGACGTTGTTGATCGATGCGAAGGTGAGTCCCTGCGGATACTGGTCCGTGGCGCGCACTGTGCCGGTGGTCGCGTCCCCGGTGTTGGCGAACCTGAAGTGGTAGGTCCCCTGCCCGCCGCGAACGAAATCCCCCACATGCGTCTTTGTGACACTGAGCTGCGGCTGGGCGTATGCCGGGGTGGCCCCGGTGAGCGGCAGGGCGATGCTCAGTGCGAGGACGGCCCCCAGGGCTGACATCCGGCGCCTCAGCGTGTGCATGAACATAGTCGGTTTCTCCGGTCGAGTGGCTTCTCGCCAGGGACTCCTGGCAGTACGGCAACGCACTGCGCACGGCGTCATCACGGGGCGCGTGGCCACTTCACCCGTTTGCTGTTACGTCCTTACGCTGGAGGCATGTACGCGAGGCGCCGACGCGTGTACCTCCTCCTCATGGGCGGATGCCTTTTCCTCTTCGTCTCCGCCTGGTCCTTCGTGCGCCTGTGGTCGGTCGAGGCCGCCGTGGCGCTGTGCCTCGTCGCCATGGTCATCCCGCCGGTCGCCGCGGTGATCGCGAACCGGCGCGGCCCGGACGACCGCTGGTGGGACGACCCCTCGGGAGACCCGAAGTCCGACGAGTGGTGGGACGAACTGGACGGAAAACGGCGTCCCGAGGACTGAAACCCGGCGAGATAAGAATGTAATAAGCATTCATACAACTGCTCCCCTCCGGTGCGGGTCATGGGTACGCGCGGGTAATCAGCCCGCGCCTCCAGTCCTGTGGGGGGACTCCCTTTGGAACACGAACAGACCATCCCTGAGCAGCGGAAAGAGGAGGAGACCAGCCCGGAATCGGACACGCCGGACCTGGCCGTCGAGCCCTCCGAGGCTGCTCCCGCCCCGCGCCGCCGCCGCGGCCGCACCACCCTCCTGATCGCGGGCGCGGCCGTCCTCGGCGTCCTCGCCGGCACGATCACCGGCTACGCGGTCCAGTACCACCGCGAACCGACCCCGCTGCCGCCGCTGGCCCAGCAGAAGCTGGCCATGCCGATGCCCGTCGCGCCGAACGAGGCGACCAGCCGTCGCTCCATCAACGCCAACCGGTGGGACAAGGCGGAGGAGGACCTCGCCAAGAAGCTGCTGGAGGCCCCGGGCGGCGCGAAGGACGGCTACTCCGGTTACGAGTCGGTGGGCACGTTCGCGGCGGACTACTACGAGTCCCCCGACCGCGGCTTCGACGCCATCGCCCAGGACGTGCGACGGATCGCCACGGCGGGCTGGCAGCAGGGCGAGCACGACTTCATCGAGATCCGGCTGCTCCAGTTCCAGGACCAGCACTCGGCCCAGGAATACCAGGAGGGGCAGTCTTCGTACCAGGCCGAGGAGAAGCGCGCGGGCAACGACGGCTTCGCGCTGCCCGGCGTACCGGACGGCTACGGCCGCGCCTGGATCTACAAGCCGCAGACGAAGGCGGGGTACCACCCGCTGCGCCAAGCCCGGGCCATCGTGCGGCGCGGGGACATCGTCATGGACGTCGAGCTCACGAACAACCGGGGTGACGTCACCCAGGGCGAGATCACCGATCTGGCCAAGCGACAGATGGAGCGGCTGTGACCGAGCAGCAGAACGACCCCGTGACCGGTCCGGCACTGGAGAAGGACGCACCGGTCTCCGCGCGCCCGCCGCGCAGGGTGAACCGCAGGACGGTGGCCCTCGTCGCGGGCGGGCTCTGCCTGGCCGTCCTCGCGGGCGCCGGGTTCTGGGCCGCCGGCAGGATCGACCAGGCCGACCGGACCTCCCCGACGCGCTACTGGGTACCGGAAGGCCCCCGGCCGACCGCCTCGGCGACCCCGGTGCCGACCGTGCCGCCCAACGAGCTCACGGGCAAGCTGCTGCCGGTCCCCGCGAGCTACGAGCTGGGTCCCGACCTGGACGACGAGGGCAACGACTTCTACGTGTCGGGCGAGCGCGCGGTCCAGGCCGTGAAGGACTCCCGTACGGGGCTGTCCGCCGCCGAGCGCGCTGAGCGGGACAAGGCCGTGGCCGAGCTGAAGCTCAAGGGCGTGGCCGGCCGCAGCTACACCCTCTCTTACGCCGGCCCGGTCATCGAGATCGAGCTCATGCAGGCGGACCCGCAGGCACTCGTCAAGTTCGCGGACCTCAACAAGAAGCTCCTCGACGTCCTCGTGGCGCTGGGCGAGAAGAAGAACCAGGCGCCCGCCGTCGAAGGGTTCCCGCAGGCCAAGTGCGTGCTGCTGGACATCGTCGAGGAACGGTCCGGCGCGTCGAAGCCCGAGACGATCGAATCCCTCGACTGTGTGGCCGCCGAGGGCGACGTGCTGGTGAGCTTCCGTTCGTACGGTCCCCGGCCCCGGTTCGATGTGAAGACCGCCGTCGATCTGTTCACGAAGCAGCTGAACCACCTGAAGTCCCCCGGGGAGTCCGTGTGACCGAGCAGAACACCACCGACGCCGCACCCGATGCGGGGCGGGACCTCATGGCCGAGCCCGCCCCCGCGCCGGAACTCGTGGCCGAGCCGGCCCCCGAGCCGGTGCCGGCCGCGCCGAAGGACCGCCGGAAGCTCTTCGCCGCGCTGCGGTGGACCGCCGCCGTCCTCGTTTTCGCCGCCGTCGGCGCCGGCACCGCGTACGGAGTCGTCCAGCCGGAGCGGACCAAGATCCCCGGGCTGTCCACGCTGCCCGACGGCCGCTGGACCTACCCGGAGCTGGCCAAGCCCGAGCTGCCGGCCGGAGCCCCGCTGCCCGGCGCCACGGACAACCCGGACGGCACGCACTACGCCGCCCTGAGCGGCCTGCTGCTCCCCGCCCCCGAGGGGTCCCGGCCCGACGGCGTCGTCAAGGCCGACAAGGACGGGAAGGTGGAGCCGGACGCCTTCCTGGAGGAGTACGCCCCCGACGACCGGCCGAAGCTCAAGGAGGGTTTCGAGTACGAGGGGCTGCGTCAGATCACCGGCCGGTCCTGGACCATGCCCGACGGCACGCGGACCCGCGTCTACCTGCTGCGCTTCCACTCCTCCAGCTTCGTCGACACCTTCCGCGGCTGCGGCATCAACACCCGGCTGACCGGCGCCGACTCGCTTTCGGTCGACTTGTCGTGGAGCAAGGTCAAGACGGAGCAGTTCAGCACCGCCGGCAGCTCCGGCTTCGCCGGGTCGGGCACCCTCAGCTCCAGCGATTTCAGCCTCTACGAGGAGGCCAAGCCCTTCGGGGACGAGCAGGTCCGCTTCGGCTGCCTGCAGATGGGTGACGTCCAGGGAGTGATCGTCCAGTCCCGCAAGGGCGGGCTGCCGATCATCCCCTTCCACCAGACGGTGATCCTCCAGAGCCAGCTGCTCGGCTGAGGGCCGGTTCCGCCGACCTCACAGAGTGGGCCGGTCCCCGGGCCAGTAGGCTTGGGGTCCGGCCCTACCCTCCCCGGACTCCGTCCGTGGGGACCCAAACGAATCCTCCGAGGAGCACCCCGTGCTTGAGGCAGTCTTCACCTCCCTGCTGGTCCTGGTCTGCGTCGGCGTCATGGCCTTCACCGTCCTGGCCGTCAAGAAGCTGTACCAGGGTCAGCGCTGAGCGTCCGCCCCGCCGACCGCCCCGGAACCCCTCCCACAGATCGCCTGAGCAGCCATCCATGATCCAGATCCCGTCCGACCTGAACCCCGGCCTCGTCCCTCTCGCCTTCCTCCTCGGCAACTGGGAGGGGGCGGGAGTCTTCGACTTCCCGGGCGAGGAGAAGTGCAACTTCGGCCAGGAGGTCGCGTTCAGCCACGACGGCCGGGACTTCCTGCACTACACCTCCCACACCTGGGTCCTCGACGCCGAGGGCAACAAGGTGCGGCCGCTGGAGTCCGAGTCGGGTTACTGGCGCATCGACAAGGACCGCAAGGTCGAGATCGTCATGGTCCGCGACCAGGGCGTCGTCGAGGTCTGGTACGGCGAGCTCGCCGACCAGAAGCCCCAGATCGACCTGGCCACCGACGCCGTCGCGCGCACCGCGGCCTCCGGCCCGTACAGCGGCGGCAAGCGGCTCTACGGCTACGTGAAGAGCGACCTGATGTGGGTCGGTGAGAAGGCCACTCCGGAGGTGGAGCTGCGCCCGTACATGTCGGCCCAGCTCAAGAAGGTCGTCACCCCCGAAGAGGTCGCCGAGATGGCGCGCAACCTCCCGGACATGCCGGACGACGGCATCGCCTTCTTCCGCTGACACCAGGCAGACGGGAAGGGGACCGCGGGCAGCCCTGCGGTCCCCTTCCCGCGCTTACACTGGCCGGGTGGTGAGCACCGAGAGGGCCGAGGGCGACGCCGGGCGCGCCGAAGGCGTCGACTGGAAGACCGACCTGCGCCAGCGCGGATACCGCCTGACACCGCAGCGCCAGCTCGTGCTGGAGGCAGTCGACGCCCTGGAGCACGCCAGCCCGGACGAGATCCTCGCCGAAGTCCGCAAGACCGCCTCCGGCGTCAACATCTCCACCGTCTACCGCACGCTGGAGCTGCTGGAGGAGCTGAAGCTCGTCTCGCACGCCCACCTCGGGCACGGCGCGCCCACGTACCACCTCGCCGACCGGCACCACCACATCCACCTGGTCTGCCGCGACTGCAACGACGTCATCGAGGCCGATGTGGACATCGCCTCCGAGTTCACCGCCAAGCTCCGCGACACCTTCGGTTTCGAGACCGACATGAAGCACTTCGCGATCTTCGGCCTGTGCAAGAAGTGCGCCGCCACACACCGTGCCGGGCGCGCGTAGCCGAGTCGTACGCTTGGTCCCATGACCAGCAGCCCCTTGCTCCATCTCCCCGGCGCCGTGCAGGCCGAAGGCCCCGACGAGGGCGTCGCCGCCCACTACGGCGAGCTGTACGGCGAACAGCGCGCCCTCGCGGACGGCCGCGGCTTCGTCGACCTCTCGCACCGCGGGGTCGTCACCGTGACCGGACCGGAACGGCTGAGCTGGCTGCACCTGCTGCTCACCCAGCACGTCACCGAGCTGCCGGCCGGGCAGGCCACCGAGGCGCTGATCCTCTCCGCCAACGGCCACATCGAGCACGCCCTGTACCTCGTCGACGACGGCGAGACCACGTGGGCGCACGTGGAGCCGGGCACCCAGGGCGAGCTGATCGCCTACCTGGAGTCCATGAAGTTCTTCTACCGCGTCGAAGTCGCCGACCGCACCGAGGAGTTCGCGGTCGTGCACCTGCCGGCCGGCTCCATCGCCGAGGTCGCCGAGGAGTACGTCGTACGGGAGACCCCGCACGGCCGCGACGTCTTCCTGCCGCGCACCGGACTGGAGGCCTTCGCCGCCACCCACGGCCCCGCCGCCGGCCTGCTGGCCTACGAGGCCCTGCGCGTCGAGGCGCACCGGCCGCGGCTCGGCCTGGAGACCGACCACCGCACCATCCCGCACGAGCTCGGCTGGATCGGCACCGCCGTGCACCTGCAGAAGGGCTGCTACCGCGGCCAGGAGACGGTGGCCCGCGTCCACAACCTGGGGAAGCCGCCGCGCCGGCTGGTCTTCCTGCACCTGGACGGCTCCGAGGTGGTCCTCCCGGCGCACGGCGCGCCCGTCCGGCTCGCCGCCGACGGGGAGGAGGGCCGGCAGCTGGGCTTCGTGACCACGGCCGTCCGCCACCACGAGCTGGGCCCGATCGCGCTCGCGCTGGTCAAGCGGAACGTCCCGGTGGACGCGCCGCTGCTGGTCGGCAAGACGGCCGCCGCGCAGGAGGTCGTCGTAGCGCCGTGACGCGCGGCCACGGTGTCCGGACGGTCCGGACAGTCCAGGCCGTCCGGACGGTCTAGACGTCGATGACGATGGTGAACGGCCCGTGGTTGGTCAGCGAGACCCGCATGTCCGCCCCGAAGCGGCCCGTCTCCACCGTCGCACCCAGCGCCCGCAGCTGCGCCACGACCTCGTCGACCAGCGGCTCGGCCACCGGTCCGGGCGCGGCCGCGTTCCAGGTGGGGCGGCGGCCCTTGCGGGCGTCTCCGTAGAGCGTGAACTGGGAGATCACCAGCAGCGGGGCGTTCACGTCGCTGCAGGACTTCTCCGCCTCCAGGATCCGCACCGACCACAGCTTGCGGGCCAGCACCGCCGCCTTCTCCGGAGTGTCGTCGTGGGTCACCCCGACCAGCACGCACAGCCCCTCGCCGACGATCTCGCCCACGGTCTCGCCGTCCACGACGACGCTCGCGCCGTCCACCCTCTGCACCACAGCTCGCATACCACCTGTGTACCAGGCGTGCACCCGTCCGGGGCCGATCGGGTGGAGTGGGACTGCATCGGGGCCACGGAGAGTGGCACCATGCACGCAGGCGGTGCGGGTGCGCCGCACCGGTCGAGGGGACGGACTCGTTCGTATGAATACTTCTGGTACCTCCGTACCTGCATCACCCGCTGCCACGTCGTCTCTGCCCGCCGTCGCTGCCGCGGTACGACCGCCCGCGCAGCGCACCTCCGACAGCGCGGCCCCGGCCGGTGCGCCGACCAGCGCCCTCGGACTGCCGGAACTGCGCACGCTGCGCCGTGACGCGCAGCGCGACGAGGCCGACCTGAGCTACGTACGCCGCCTGCTGCAGGGCCGCATCGACATCCTGCGGGCCGAGCTGGCCCGGCGCACCGACCCCGAGGCGCCGGTGGTGGACCGGCTGTCCGAGATCCTCGCCGACGCGCCCTCCAGCCGCAGCGCCTCCGCCCGGCACGTCACGCTCGGCACCCCGCACAGCGAGGAGTACCGGCTGCTGGCGGCCGAGATGCTGGCCGACGTGGAGCTCTCGGACCTGGCCGCGCGCACGGACGGCGAACTCTACGAAGGGATGGGCAAGCTGGTCCGCTACGAGCAGCAGGTCTCGCGGCGCCGCCAGCAGCTCCAGCGCACCGTGGACGAGTGCAGCGCGGAGATCACCCGCCGGTACCGGGAGGGCGAGGCGCAGGTGGACGACCTGCTGGCCTGAGCCGCACCCCGGGCCGCGGGGCCGCCGGAAAACCGGGCGACGCGTGGCGGACGGGCGATTAGCGTGGCCTGTCATGAGTGCTGATGTGCGGCCGATCGCCGCGTCCGAACTCGCCGAGTGGATGCAGACCATGAGGGCGGGGTTCCTGACCCCGGCCCGGGTGACGGAGTCCGACGTCGCCCAGCGCGCCAAGTGCACCGACCTCGCCCGGACCCAGGGAGCCTTCGACGCCGGGACCGGCCGCTGCGTGGCGACCTTCCGCTCCTTCGACCAGCGGCTGACCGTCCCGGGCGGGGCTGCCGTCGCGGCCAGCGCCGTCTCGAACGTCACCGTGCTGCCCACGCACCGCCGCCAGGGCCTGCTGACCCGGATGATGGCCGCGGAACTCGCCGCCGCCCGCGCCCGCGGGGACGTGCTGTCCACCCTGATCTCCGCCGAATACCCGATCTACGGGCGGTACGGGTACGGGCCCGCCGCCTCGATCTCGGAATGGGAGATCGACGTACCGCGCACCGGACTCGACCGGCGCTGGTCGGGGCCCGCGGACGGCGGCCGGATCGAGCTCGTGGACGCGGCCGCGGTCCGGGAGGCGGGGCCGCGGCTGCACGAGCGGCTGCGCGCGATGACGCCCGGGGCGGTGAACCGGGACGAGCGCTGGTGGAGCCTGGCGACCGGCCTGGAGGAGATGTCGCACAGCCCGTACCGGGAGAAGTTCCACGCCGTGTACCGGACGGCGGCGGGCGAGGTGGCCGGGCTGGCCGTCTACACCGCCGACGACCACTGGACGGATGCGAAGGTTCCGCTGAACACCGTTCAGGTCAAGGACCTGATCGCGGTCACGCCGGACGCGGAGCGGGCGCTGTGGCACTTCCTGTGCTCCATCGACTGGGTGCTGAAGGTCCGCACCGGCGGCCGGGCCCCCGACGACCTCGTCACGCAGCTCCTGCCCGACCCGCGGTCCGCCCGGCCGCTGACCTCGGCGGACTTCCTGTGGGTGCGGCTGCTGGACGTCGTACGGGCGCTGCGCGCGCGGACGTACGCCGTACCGGGAGTGCTCGTACTCGAGGTCGCGGACGCGGCGGGGCTCGCGGACGGCCGCTACCGGCTCGACGCGGGGACCGGCGCGTGCGAGCGCACCGGAGACCCGGCGGACCTGCGGCTGGACGTGTCCGCGCTGGGCTCCCTGTACCTCGGCGACGAATCCGCGGTGCGGCTGGGTGCGCTGGGGCGGGTGGCCGAGCTGCGGCCGGGCGCGCTGGCGCTGGCCGACGCGGTGTTCCGTACGGCGCGCCGGCCGTGGTGCCCGGACGTCTTCTGACGTGCACACTTGCACCGGTGTGCAAGAGAACCGAGGAATGAGCCATTTGACGAACCTGGTGGAACAACTGCGCGCGGCGGGCTGCGTCTTCGCGGAGGAGGAGGCGGACCTGCTGCGCGCCGCCGCGCGGGACGAGGGCCACCTGGCGCAGCTGCTGGCCCGCCGGGCCGGCGGCGAACCGCTGGAACACGTGGTGGGCTGGGCGGAGTTCTGCGGGCTGCGCGTGGACGTGGGCGCGGGGGCCTTCGTACCGCGCAGGCGCAGCGAGTTCCTGGTGGCGCAGGCGGTGGCGCTGGCCCGGCCCGCCGCGGTGGTGCTGGACCTGTGCTGCGGGGTCGGCGCCCTGGGCGCGGCGGTCGCGGCGCGGGTGCCGGGCGGGGTGGAACTGCACGCGGCGGACGTCGACCCGGCGGCGCTCGCGTACGCGCGGCGCAACGTGGCCCCGTACGGCGGCACCGTGTGGGAGGGCGACCTGTACGCCCCGCTCCCGGCGTCGCTGCGGGGGCGGGTGGACGTGCTGGTGGTCAACGCCCCGTACGTGCCGACGGAGGAGATCGGCTTCATGCCCTCCGAGGCCCGGGACCACGAGCCGCTGGTGTCCCTGGACGGCGGCACGGACGGCCTGGACGTCCACCGCCGGGTGGCGGCGGAGGCCCGGGCCTGGCTCGCCCCGGGCGGGCACCTGCTGATCGAGACGAGCGAGCGCCAGTGCCCGTCGACCGCGTCGGCCCTGGCCGCGGCGGGCCTGGAGACCCGGGTGGCCACCTCGGAGGAGCTGTACGCGACGGTGGTGATCGCCGCGCGCTGAGCTCGGCCCCGCCGGGCTTACCGCTTGCGGGGCTGGTTGAAGCGGAGCATGTTGCCGGAGGGGTCGCGGAAGGCGCAGTCGCGGACGCCGTAGGGCTGGTCGACCGGCTCCTGGAGGACTTCGCCGCCCGCCGCCCGGATCCGTTCGAAGGTGGCGTCCACGTCGTCCGTCGAGAAGATCACGCCGCGCAGCTGGCCCTTGGCCAGCAGTTCGGCCATCGCCTGCCGGTCGGCGGGGGAGGCGTTGGGATCGGCGAGCGGCGGCTCGAGGACGATCTCCACGTCCGGCTGCGACGGGGAGCCGACGGTCACCCAGCGCATCCCCTCGAAGCCGACGTCGTTGCGCACCTCCAGCCCGAGGGCGTCGCGGTAGAAGGCGAGGGCCTTGTCGTGGTCGTCGACGGCGAGGAAGCAGGTCGAAAGCTTGATGTCCATGCCCTCGACGCTACGAGACGGCAGCGGAACCCGCTTCTCCGATGCTGACCGACGGCCCGTCCTTCCCCGCCCTGTTCCTGACCGGTCGGGTGAGCACCTTGGCGACGCACGCCGGGATGGGGGCGCCCGCCTCGTGGGGGCGGGCCCGGTAGGCGCTCGGGGTCTCACCGACCAGCTCGGTGAAGCGCGAGCTGAACGACCCGAGCGAGGTGCAGCCGACCGCGAAGCAGACGTCGGTCACGCTCATGTCGCCGCGCCGCAGCAGCGCCTTCGCCCGCTCGACGCGGCGGGTCATCAGGTAGGAGTACGGGGTTTCGCCGTAGGCGGCGCGGAAGCTGCGCGAAAAGTGCCCGGACGACATGAGGGCGACCTTGGCCAGCGCCGGGACGTCGAGCGGCAGCGCGTAGTCGCGGTCCATCACGTCCCGGGCGCGGCGCAGCCGTACCAGGTCCTCCAAGGTCACCACACCAGCATGGCACGGTGCTCTGACAGCCGCCCCGTGCCCGACACCCCCGAGGAGACGAGTTGATCACGGAGTACCAGCAGAAGCTGCGCGAGCGCTACATCGCCGCCCCCGTCATGCCGGCCCCGCGGCCGTGGCAGCGGGTGCCGGACCACAGGATCCCCATCGGCGGTCTGCTCGGCGTGGGCTTCGCCGTCCATCCCGGCAGCGGGCACGACCTCGTCATGGTCGTGTCCGGCGCGGGCCACGGACTCTTCGACGCCGTCACCGGCGAGCGGGTCGCCCGTAACCGCGACCCGGACCCGGACACCAGCACGCCGGACGCGTCCCCGGAGCTCACCTGCCCCGGCCTCGGCCCCATCGAGGGCACGCCGGTGCGCATCGCGGGGCTCTTCGGCGGCGGCCTGCACAGCACCACTCCGGACGGCTGGACCCTGGATGTCGTCAGCCCCGAGTGGCCCCACGACCGGGTCATCCTCTCGGCGGACGGCGGATCCCGCAAAGGCCCGGCGGGAGAAACGTGGTGGCACATCTTCCACTCCGAGTACTCAGAACTCCGCGCAGCCGGTTTCTCTCCCTCCGGGCTGACCCTGGCGGTCGCCACCAGCAGCGACCTCACCCTCTGGACCCGCCCCGGGCTCCGCTTCGACGAGGGAGCCGAAGGTCATCGGTGGGAGATGTTGCAAGCAGGCGCTTGCAATAGTTAGCAGAGTGGGGCAGGATCGGGGCATGGCATCGCTCAACGTCGGAAACCTCGGCGAGTACCTCCGTGAGCAGCGTCGGCAGGCCCAGCTTTCGCTGCGGCAGCTGGCCGAGGCGGCGGGGGTGTCGAATCCGTACCTGAGCCAGATCGAGCGCGGGCTGCGCAAGCCGAGCGCGGACATCCTCCAGCAGCTGGCCAAGGCGCTGCGGATCTCCGCGGAGACGCTGTACGTGCAGGCCGGAATCCTGGATGAGCGGGACCGGGACGAGGTGGAGACGCGGGCCGTCATCCTCGCCGACCCGTCCATCAACGAGCGGCAGAAGCAGGTGCTGCTCCAGATCTACGAGTCGTTCCGCAAGGAGAACGCGCTCGATGCGCCCGACGTGCCCGATGCAGCCGGTGGACCGGACGTAACCGGTGCACCCGACGCGCCCGCCGGCGAGAAGCCGTCGTCAACGAACTGAACTTGATCCGGGAGGACCAGCACATGGCCATCGCCGATGACCTGAAGAAGACCCTCACCGACCCGACCCCCCTCTACTTCGCCGCCGGCACCGCCGACCTGGCCGTTCAGCAGGCCAAGAAGGTGCCGGGGATCATCGAGCAGCTGCGTGCCGAAGCCCCGGCGCGCATCGAGGCCGTGAAGAACACCGACCCCAAGGTCGTGCAGGAGAAGGCCGCTGCGGCGGCCAAGGAGGCGCAGGAGGCGGTCACCGCCAAGGTCGCCGAGGTGCTCGGCGCGATCGACCCGAAGAAGCTCGGGGAGACCGCGCAGGACCTGGCGCTGCGCGGCGTCGGCGTGGCCGCGGAGTACGCGGTCCGCGCCAAGGAGACGTACGACAAGGTCGCCGAGCACGGCGAGCAGGCCGTCCGGGCGTGGCGGGGCGAGGTCTCCGAGGAGATCGTCGAGATCGCCGTGGCCGTCGAGCCGAAGCCCGAGGCCGAGCCGGCCGCCGCCGAGCCGGCCGCCGCCGAGGCGTCCGACTCCGGGGAGAAGCCCGCGGCGAAGAAGACCACCGCGCGCAAGAGCACGGCCAAGAAGGCCCCCGCCACGGTGGGCGACGAAGGCTGAAGCGCATGAGCGCGGGCGGGCCGGGCACCTTGAGGGTGTCCGGCCCGTTGTCATTCGTGAGAGCGGCGGTGCCGGTAGCGTGGAAGCGGGCGGCAACTCGTCAGCCGTGCGGGGCAAGAGCGTGAGAAGGCGGTCGAAGCGATGTTGATGGACGAGTTCAATCAAGGCGTGCTCCCGATGCTGGGGCTCGCCATGCTGGTGCTCGCCGTCGTGGCCTTCGTGTTCGCGCTGCTCGCGCGCGAGGACGCGTACCGGGCGGCCGACAAGCAGACCAAGACGTTCTGGCTGGTCATCCTCGGGATTACCGTCCTCGTGGACTTCTTCCTCGGGATGCTGTTCCTGCAGATCGCCGGGCTGGTCGCCACCATCGTGTTCTTCGTCGACGTGCGCCCCGCGCTCAAGCAGGTCTCGGGCGGCGGGCGGCGCAGGGGCGGCAGCAGCAGCGACGGGCCGTACGGCCCGTACAACGGCGGACGCTAGCCGGGCGCAGCAGGTGGTAGGTGGTAGGCGGTAGGCGGTCGGCGGTAGCCCGTCAGGGGGCGCCGCGGGAGAGCAGGACCACGGCCACGTCGTCCGTGAGCTCGCCGCCGTTGAGGCGGCGGGCTTCGGTGACGGAGGCTTCCAGCAGGTTTTCGCCGGTCAGGCCTTCGGCCAGGTGGCGGTTGATCATCTCGACCATGCCGTCCTGCCCCAGGCGCTCCTTGCCCTCGCCGATCCGGCCCTCGATCAGCCCGTCGGTGTAGAGCATCAGGCTCCAGGTGCCGCCCAGCTCGACCTGGCGCCGGGGCCAGCGGGCCTTGGGCAGCAGTCCGAGCGCCGGGCCGCTGTTCTCGTACGGGAGCAGTCGCGCGGCGCGGCCCGGCCTGGAGATCAGCGGTGCGGGGTGGCCGGCCAGGCACAGGCCGGCGCGGCGGCCGTCCGGGGCGATGTCCACCGTGCAGAGCGTCGCGAAGATCTCCTCGCAGGGACGTTCCACCTCCAGGACCTGCTGGAGCGTGGACAGCAGGTCGTCGCCACACAGGCCGGCCAGGGTCAGGGCGCGCCAGGCGATGCGGAGCTCCACGCCGAGGGCCGCTTCGTCGGGGCCGTGGCCGCAGACGTCGCCGATCATGGCGTGGACGGTGCCGTCGGGGGTGCGGACGGTGTCGTAGAAATCGCCGCCGAGCAGGGCCCGGCTGCGGCCGGGGCGGTAGCGGGCGGCGAAGCGGAGGTCGGAACCCTCCAGGAGGGGGTTGGGGAGCAGTCCGCGTTCGAGGCGGGCGTTCTCCTGGGCGCGCAGTTTCGATTCTGCAAGCTTGTACTGGGCGATGTCGGCCCGTTTTCTCTCCACCGCGTACCGGATGGCGCGGCTCAGCAGCCGGCCGTCCAGCTCGTCGCGGAAGAGGAAGTCCTGGGCGCCGACGCGGACGGCCTCGGCGGCGCGCTCGGCGTCCGCCTCGGCGGTGAGGACGAGGACGGCGTGGCGGGGGGCGATGCGCAGTACCTGGCGCAGGTTGGCCAGCTGGTCCACGGCGGTGGTGGCGGCGGCCGCGGTGCGGGGGCCCGAGTCGGGGAGGGCCAGGTCGAGCAGGATGCAGTGGACGTCGGGGGTGAGCAGCCGTTCGGCCTCGGTGAGGTTGCGGGCGGTGCGGAGCCGGATGCGGTGGCCGTCGGTGTCGAGGATCTCCGGGACGGTGAGGCCGCCTGCCGGGTCGTCCTCGATGACCAGGAGGGTCAGCGGGGTCGTGTGCGTGGTCGCCTGCGTGGTCGCCTGCGTGGTCGCCTGCGGCGTCGCCGACGCCAGGGGTGGGGCAGTGGCGGTCAGAACAGCCTGACCGTTCTCCGTGGCCGGGGTGTCCCTCTGCCGCGGTACGGGTACGGGCATCGTCTCCGGTTCCTTCCCTCCCCCCGAGGGTGCGCTCGTGCGCCGACCCTAGCGGCCCGGCACGGCGGGCGGAATGCCGAGGTGGGCCAGGGCCTCCGTCATATGCCGTTATCGCGGGGGAAAATCGGCCTCACTGGATGACAAAGGTCACGCGGGGCCGCGTTCCGTCCCGCCCTTCGAGACGTCGGAGGCCCCCTTCGGGTTGCCTGCGGCGCCCTTTCCCGCTCCCTCCGGTTTCCGGCCCCGCCCCCCCCGCAGGGGCTATGCGTCGGGGCGGACCACTGCCTTGATCGGCATGGAGCCGGCGCCCGCGATCGTGACGTTGCGGCCCGGGCGGGGGGCGTGGACCATCGCGCCGTCGCCGACGTACATGCCGACGTGGCTCGCGTCGTCGAAGTAGATGATCAGGTCGCCCGGGCGCATGTCCTTGAGCGCGACCTTCGGCAGCCGCAGCTGCTCCTGCGAGGTGCGCGGGATCCGCAGACCCGCCGACAGCCAGGCCTGGGAGGTCAGGCCGGAGCAGTCGAAGGCGCCCGGGCCCTCGGCGCCCCAGACGTAGGGCTTGCCCATCTGGGCCGTGGCGTACTGCACGGCCCGCTTCCCGGCGTCCGTCGCCACGCCGTTGACGTCCTTCATCGCGCCCGTGGACAGCCACGCCGTCTGCGCCTTGTACTGGGCTTCCTGCTCCAGCTGGATCAGCCGGGCCTTCTCCTCGGCCTCCAGCTTGTTTTCCAGCTCCTCCGCCGCCTTGATCTTCTCCTCGATCTGCTTCTTCGCGTTCTCCTGCTTGATCCGGTTGGCCTCGAGCAACGCCCACTGGTCGCTCGCCTCCTGCGCGTACCGCTTCAAGTCGTTCTGGGTGCGGTCCAGTTCGGTCAGCATGTCCGAGGCGGCCTTCTCGCCCTGGCGCAGCCGGTTCGCCCCGTCCAGGAACTGGTTCGGATCCTCGCTCAGCGCCAGCTTCGCGCTCGGCGGCAGCCCGCCCGAGCGGTACTGGGCGCGGGCGGCGGCGCCCGCCCGGCTCTTCAGGGCGGAAATCCGCTCCTGGCCCGCGACGACCAGGTTCGCGATCTCGACGATCTTGTCCGACTGGGCCTTGGCCTCGGCCTCGGCCTGGTTGTACGCGTCCGTGGCGGTGCCCGCCTGCCGGTAGAGCTCTTCGATGTCCTTGCGGACCTGCTCCAGGGACTTCGCACCCGGCGCAGGAGAAGGAGTCGCGGGAGTCGCGGGAGCCCCAGGAGCCGCGGGCGTCGCAGGGGCGACGGGCGCCGCGTACGCCATACCCGTCGCCAGCCCCGGCGCCGTCAGTATCGCCATCGCGCACAGCAGCCCGAGCCCGCTCACGCCCCGCCGTCGCCGTCGCCGTTCGGCCCCCATGGTCCCCCCAGGCACCCAGAGTCAGACCCCGCATCATCCTGCATCAGATCTGACTATTCATCAGTAACTTGTCTCTGCTTTCGGGATGGTGCCACGAGCCGGTGAATTCCGACACCCTTGTGGATGCCGCCCCGATCTTGTCCGCCCCAACGGACCCCACCCCTGACGGCTCAACGGGCGATCCGTATCACCGGTTCCCCCGCGCACCGCTTTCACCCCGTCGGGCGCAACGCCTCCCAGCGCACGGTGAGTTCCCCCTGCCGCCACCGCACCGGCCCGTCCGCCAGCGGCCAGTCGCCCGACAGCGCCCGCGCCGTCCGGATCCAGCGCTGCCGCGCCCCGTACGAGGCGTACGGGGCCGCTGCCGCCCACGCCCGGTCGAAGTCGCGCAGGAACGCGTGCACGGGCTCGCCCGGCACGTTGCGGTGGATCAGCGCCTTCGGCAGCCGCTCCGCCAGGTCCGAGGGGCGCTCCAGGGAGCCCAGCCGGGTCGCGAAGGTCACCGTGCGCGGCCCCTCCGGCCCCAGCGCCACCCACACGTGCCGCCGCCCGATCTCGTCGCAGGTCCCCTCCACCAGCAGCCCGCCCGGGGCCAGCCGTGCGCACAGCCGCTCCCACACTGCCGCGACCTGCTCCTCGTCGTACTGGCGCAGGACGTTCGCCGCCCGGATCAGCGCCGGGCGGTCCCCGCCGTCGAGCGGCACCTCGAAGCCGCCGTGCCGGAAGCCGAGCCCCTCGCGCTCGTACGGCTTCGCCCCCGCCACCCGCGCGGGCTCGATCTCGATGCCGACCACCCGCACCCGGGGAGCCGCCTCGCGCAGCCGCGCCAGCAGCTCGACCGCCGTCCAGGGCGCGGCCCCGTACCCGAGGTCCACCGCCACCGGAGCCTCGGCGCGCCGCAGGGCCGCTCCGTGCGCGGCGGCGATCCAGCGGTCCATCCGGCGCAACCGGTTCGGGTTGGTCGTCCCGCGCGTCACCGAGCCCACGGGGCGGCCGGGGGCGCGGCTCGGGGTCGGAGTGGTGCGGGAGGCCATGAGCCGAGAGTAAGCGGAGCCCCCTCGCCGGATGAAAAACCGGCCTCCGCCGAGTCCCTCCGCCGGGATCCCGCCCGAGTCCACACCGGGACCCGCCGGGGTCCCCGCCCGGTCCCCGCGCGGATCCGGCCGCGCCCCGGCCGAGAAAAGTCGCGGAAATCCGGCCACCCCGGAATGCGGGGGGCGGCCATCCGGGTTGCACTCCTTGCAGGGCGCCCGGCGCGCCCCTGTCGGCATGCCCGGCGGCCGCCCGCCGCCGCCGTGCCGCCGTCCCCGTGTCCCCGTGCCGTCCGGTCCGAGTGTCGTCGAGCGAGAGGAACTGCTCCCTTGAGCCAGTACGTGTCCCGCCTCGGCGGCAGCCTCAGCGGCCGCCTCGCCGCCGCCCGCGCCACCCGGCACGAGCCGCCGCGACTGCGCCTGCCGGCCGTCGGCCACCACCGCAAGCCCCGCCGCGTGGCCATGCTCAGCGTGCACACGTCGCCGCTGCACCAGCCCGGCACCGGCGACGCCGGCGGCATGAACGTCTACATCGTGGAGCTGGCCAAACGCCTCGCCGCGATCAACATCGAGGTGGAGATCTTCACCCGGGCCACCGCCGGCGGCCTGCCGCCCGTGGTCGAGCTGGCCCCCGGGGTCCTCGTACGCCACGTGGACGCGGGCCCGTACGAAGGCCTCGCCAAGGAAGAGCTCCCGGCCCAGCTGTGCGCCTTCACCCACGGCGTGATGCAGGCCTGGGCGGGCCACCGCCCCGGCTACTACGACCTCGTCCACTCCCACTACTGGCTCTCCGGCCACGTCGGCTGGCTCGCCGCCGAACGCTGGGGCGTCCCGCTCGTGCACGCCATGCACACCATGGCCAAGGTCAAGAACGCCGCGCTGGCCGAGGGCGACACGCCCGAGCCCGCCGCCCGCGTCATCGGCGAGACCCAGATCGTGGCCGCCGCGGACCGGCTCATCGCGAACACCGCCGAGGAAGCCGACGAACTCGTCCGCCACTACGAGGCCGACGCCGGCAAGGTCGCCGTCGTCCACCCCGGCGTGAACCTCGAACGCTTCACCGTCGGCGACGGCCGGGCCGCCGCCCGCGCCCGCCTCGGCCTGCCGCAGGACGCCGTCATCCCGCTCTTCGCCGGCCGGATCCAGCCGCTGAAGGCCCCCGACATCCTGCTGCGCGCCGTCGCCGAGCTCGTCGACCGGGACCCTTCGCTGCGCCGCCGCCTCTTCGTGCCCGTCGTCGGCGGTCCCAGCGGCAGCGGCCTCGCCAAGCCGGAGGGCCTGCAGAAGCTCGCCGCGAAGCTCGGCATCGCCGATCTCGTGCACTTCCACCCGCCGGTCGGGCAGGACAGCCTCGCCGACTGGTTCCGCGCCGCGTCCGTCCTGGTCATGCCCTCGTACAGCGAGTCCTTCGGGCTCGTCGCCATAGAGGCGCAGGCCACCGGCACGCCCGTGCTCGCCGCCGAAGTCGGCGGCCTGCCCGTCGCCGTCAACGACGGGACCACCGGCATCCTCGTACCCGGCCACGATCCGGTGGACTACGCGCGTGAGCTGCGGCGTTTCGTGGACGACCCCTGGCTCGCGGAACGGATGGGCGCCGAGGCGGCCCGGCACGCGCAGTTCTTCGGATGGGACACGGCCGCGAGCGGCACGGCGGACGTGTACACCGCGGCCATGCATGATCACCGCCGTCGCGTACGCTCCCACCATGGCTGACACCGCCGAGATCATCGAGGCCGCGCTCACCGGCGCCGGGCTGAGCTGGGAGAGCCCCGAGCCGGGCTCGTACGTCGTCCAGCTCCCCGGCACCCGCAAGCTGAGCACCACCTGCTCGTTCCGGCTCGGCCGGCATGCGCTGTCGGTCAACGCCTTCGTGATCCGCCACCCCGACGAGAACGAGGCCGGCGTCCACCGCTGGCTGCTGGAGCGCAACCTCAAGCTGTACGGGCTGAGCTACGCGGTGGACCGCCTCGGCGACATCTACCTGACCGGCCGGCTACCGCTCTCGGTGGTCGAACCGGAGGAGCTGGACCGGCTGCTCGGCACGGTGCTCGAGGCGGCGGACGGGGCCTTCAACACGCTGCTGGAGCTCGGTTTCGCCGGGGCGATCCGCCGCGAGTACGAATGGCGCGTCTCCCGCGGCGAACCGACCCGCAACCTGGACGCGTTCAAGCACCTGACGCAGCCGTCGGCCTGACCTCGGCGGCAACGGCCCCCGTCCCGGCCACCGGCTCGGCCCCCGTCCCGGCCCCCGTCCCTGCCACCGGTTCGGCCACCGTCCCGGCCTCCGCCGGAAGGGTGCGCATCAGCAGCCAGTACCCGAGGCCGGCGACGGTCCCCAGGGCAGCCGTCGCCGCCCACAGCCAGCCCGCGCCGAACCGGTCGATCACCCCGCCCGCCAGCAGCGGCGCGATCAGCGAGGCCACCGCCCAGGACATCGTGTACATGCCCTGGTAGCGGCCGCGCGCGTGCAGCGGGGAGAGCCGCGCGACCAGGCTCATCTGGGTCGGCGAGTTGACGATCTCGCCGAGGGTCCACACGCAGACCGTCAGCGCCAGGACCCCGATCGAGCCGCCGAACGCCGTCAGCCCGAACCCGTACCCGGCCAGCAGCGCCGAGACGATGAGCAGCTTCTGCGGGTCGCGGTGCTCGATGAACCGCGTGACCGGGATCTGCAGCACCACGATCATCACGCCGTTCACGGCGACGACCAGTCCGTAGTCCCCGGTGGAGAAGCCCGCGGTCCCCATCGCGAGCGGCAGCCCGAACGACCCCTGCATGAAGATCAGCGAGATCAGGAACGACAGCCCGACCACCGCCATGAAGCGCCCGTCGCGCAGCACCGTGCCGAGCCCGACCTCCGCCTCGTCCGCCGCCGCGGCCGCGTCGCCCTTCTCGGGCCGGGACTCGGGCAGCTTCACGAAGACGAGCAGCGCGCACACCAGCGTCAGCGCCGCCTCGCCGAGGAATCCGGCCAGGTAGCTGTGCTCGGCGATGAAACCGGCGGCCGTCGAGGAGATCGCGAAGCCGAGGTTGATGGCCCAGTAGTTCAGCGCGAAGGCCCGTACCCGGTCCTCGGGGCGGACGATGTCGGCCATCATCGCCTGCACGGCGGGCCGTGAGGCGTTGGAGGCCACGCCCACCAGCATCGCGACGGCCGCGATCGCCGCCGGATGCTCCATGAAGCCGAGGAGCGCGACCGAGAACGCGGTCGCGAGGTTCGCCGCCATCAGCGTGGGCCGGCGCCCGAGCCGGTCGGTCATCACCCCGGCGGCCAGCGAGGAGACCACCCCGCCGAGCCCGTGCAGGGCGACCACAAGTCCCGCGAAGGAGGCCGAGTAGCCCCGGTCCAGGGTCAGGTACAAGGTCATGAACGTCGCGACGAAGGCCCCGAGCCGGTTCACCAGCGTGCTCGTCCACAGCCACCAGAACGCGGGCGGCAGCCCCGACACGCTCTCCCGGGCGGCCCGTCTCAACCTGGCAGCGGACATGAGGAATCCCCCCGGAAGCGTAAGCGTCTCTATGGCTCGCCGCACATTACGAGTGGGGGGTCCGCCCGCGCCACCCAATTGACGTCCGGCGTCAATCGGCGGCCGTGGACACCGCGCGCGAGCGCCCCGGGCCGTCCATTAGGCTCGTACGCATGGCCGACGCACCGTACAAGCTGATCCTCCTCCGCCACGGCGAGAGCGAGTGGAACGCGAAGAACCTGTTCACCGGCTGGGTGGACGTCAATCTCAACGAGAAGGGCGAGAAGGAGGCGGTCCGCGGCGGTGAGCTGCTCAAGGACGCCGGCCTGCTCCCCGACGTCGTGCACACCTCGCTCCAGAAGCGCGCGATCCGCACCGCGCAGCTGGCGCTCGAGGCCGCCGACCGTCACTGGATCCCCGTGCACCGCTCCTGGCGCCTGAACGAGCGCCACTACGGCGCCCTCCAGGGCAAGGACAAGGCCCAGACCCTCGCCGAGTTCGGCGAGGAGCAGTTCATGCTGTGGCGCCGCTCGTACGACACCCCGCCGCCGGCCCTCGAGGACGGTACGGAGTTCTCCCAGTCCGAGGACCCGCGCTACGCCTCGATCCCGCCGGAGCTGCGGCCGCGCACGGAGTGCCTCAAGGACGTCGTCGTCCGCATGCTCCCGTACTGGTACGACTCGATCGTCCCGGACCTGCTGGACGGGCACACGGTGCTGGTCGCCGCGCACGGCAACTCCCTGCGCGCCCTGGTCAAGCACCTGGACGGCATCTCCGACGCCGACATCGCGGGCCTGAACATCCCGACCGGCATCCCGCTCGCCTACGAGCTCGACGCCGACTTCAAGCCGGTCAAGCCGGGCGGCACCTACCTCGACCCGGACGCGGCCGCGGCCGCCATCGAGGCCGTCAAGAACCAGGGCAAGAAGAAGTAAGAAGAGCGATCAAGCCCTGACCTGTGCGCATGGCGCAGGTCAGGGTTCTCTGGATCGGAGTCATGGTGCCGATCCTGTTTTTCCGGGGGGAATTCACATGCGCAAGACCAGCCACGCCCTGGCCGCGACGGCCGGGGCGCTGCTGCTCGCCGGCCTGCTGCCGCTCCAGAGCGCACTGGCCGACGACGGTCCGACCAAGCTCTGGACCTTCTGTACGAACGGCTGGGGTTTCGGCAGCTCGCTGTTCGATCCGAAGGAGAAGCCGGTGATGGTGCCGGGCGGTGAGGACGCCGGCCCGGCCTGCTGGATCAACTTCAAGAGCTCCGACAGCGGCAAGACCTGGATCGGTACGGACTTGCAGCTGACACTCGCCGCCGAGTCGGTGGCGGCCTCGGGGTACTCCCCGCAGCAGCTGGCCCGGATGCTGTTGGTCCGCACCAACTACGAAGCCACCGAGGTGGGCAGGGACTGGACCGTACGCCACTGGACGGTCACCCCGGACGGCGCGCTGACGCTGGCGATCCCGGCCTGCACCACCAACTGCACCGGTGTGTTCCTGCAGCTGTCCGGCGCGCCCCGGGAGCGGGAAACCGTACTGAAGGCCGAGCTGAAGGCCACCAGCCCCGGCTACGACCCCACCCCGCTGCCGATGTCCTTCGACTACTTCGGCCGCTCGGGCACCCAGCCGGTCACCGTCGGCACCCCCGGCACCTTCGTGCCCGTGATGCCCACGCGGCTGCTGGACACCCGTAACGGCACCGGCGCCCCGGCCGCCAAGGTCGGTGGCGGCCAGTCGGCCAACGTCAGGATCGCGGGACGGGCCGGCGTGCCGGCCCAGGGGGTCACCGCAGTCGTCTTGAACGTGACGGCCACCAATCCGACGACTGACAGTCACGTCATCGCGTACCCGCACGGCATCGCGCGGCCGACCGCCTCGAACCTGAACTTCACCGCCGGGCAGACGGTCCCCAACCAGGTCACCGTCCCGGTCGGGGCAGACGGCACGGTCGACCTGTACAACAACGCCGGGTCGGTCGACCTGATCGCCGACATCAGCGGCTACTACCTGGCCGGGGACACCGGGCAGCGCTTCACGGCCGTCAGCCCGAAGCGGCTGATGGACACCCGTAACCCCTGGCTCAACCCGAGCACCCCGACCAGGCCGTTCGGACCGGTCGGCACGGGCGGGACGATCACCCTGGACGTCGCCAAGACCCACCCCGGCGCCAAGGCGGTGACCCTGAACGTGACGGCCACCAAACCGACGACTGACAGCCACGTCATCGCGTACCCGCACGGCATCGCGCGGCCGACCGTCTCCAACCTGAACTTCACCGCCGGGCAGACGGTCCCCAACCAGGTCACCGTCCCGGTCGGGGCAGACGGCAAGGTCGAGCTCTACAACAACGCCGGGTCGGTCGACCTGATCGCCGACATCAGCGGCTACTACTCCGCCACCGGCTCGAAGTTCGTCCCGACCGGCCCCACCCGGGTACTGGACACCCGGACGGCGCCGGGCACGCGGCTCGGCGAGCACAAGGAGCTGGACATCCAGCCCAACTCGTGGAAGTTCGGCATCCCGCCGTTCGGGGTTACCGGCGTGACCATGAACGTCACCGCGACCGGTGGCACGGCCGCCAGCCACCTGTCGGCGTACCCCACCTCGGGCTGCGACCGCTACCAGGGCATGTGGCCGGAGTATTCGAACCTCAACTTCACCGCCGGGCAGACTGTCCCGAACGCGGTGACCAGCGGGCTGCCCTCGCTGAACTACTGCGGCCTGAACAAGTGGGCCGACGCGGTGACCATCTACAACCACTCGGGCACTGTGGACGTGATCGCCGATGTGAGCGGCTACTTCCTCGAGGACTGACCTGGCCCGGCGACCTCCAACTGATCGGCAGCGGCCCGCACGTCACGGACTTGCCGGGCGGGCAACCCGTACAGAGGCCGGGGCGAGAAGCCAGAGGTGCGAAGCCAGAGGCGCGAAGCCAGAGGCGCGAAGCCAGAGGCGCGAAGCCAGAAGAGCCCCGTCCGGAAAACGGACGGGGCTCTTCCTGGCGTGCGGTGTGCCGGGTCGGCCGGGTCAGCCGCCGCACTGGCACGGGGCGCCGGACTGGCAGCCGCAGCCGCAGCCAGAGCCGCAGCCGCAGGCTGCGAGCAGCGGGAGGCGCAGCGGCTCCGGCCGGGGCGGCTGCTCCTGATCCGGAGTGATGGGAACGGGGGAATCGGGCATGGTTCCTCCTCGCGCAGGCGGCGTACGGGCCGCCGTACGACGGACCGCCTTCGCCCCATTCATGCCCAGCCACACCGGCGCGTCAACGGCGCATGGGGGCTCGCGCCCGGGTTCAGACGCCCTCGACCGGGGTCGGCGGCTGGAGCTCGTCCGCGTGCTCGCCCGTCACCAGGTACACCACGCGCTTGGCCACCGACACCGCGTGGTCCGCGAAGCGCTCGTAGTAGCGACCCAGCAGCGTCACGTCCACGGCCGTCTCGATGCCGTGCTTCCAGCGGTCGTCCATCAGGTGCTGGAACAGCGTGCGGTGCAGCTGGTCCATTTCGTCGTCGTCGTGCTCCAGCTGCAGGGCCAGGTCGACGTCCTTGGTGATGATGACCTCGGCGGCCTTCGCCATCAGGCGCTGCGCCAGCTGCCCCATCTCCAGGATGGTGGCGTGCAGGTCCCGCGGCACGGCGGTGTCCGGGAACCGCAGCCGGGCGAGCTTCGCCACGTGCTGGGCCAGGTCGCCGCTGCGCTCCAGGTCCGCGCTCATCCGCAGCGAGGTGACGACGATGCGCAGGTCGGTGGCGACCGGCTGCTGCCGGGCCAGCAGCGCGATCGCCCGCGCCTCAAGGTCGTGCTGGAGGTCGTCGACCTTCTGGTCGGCGGCGATGACACTCTCGGCGAGCTTCAGGTCGGCGTCGAGCATGGACGTCGTGGCCCGCCCGATCGCGGAACCGACGAGCCGGGCCATCTCGACCAGGCCCTCTCCGATCGAGTCCAGTTCCTCGTGGTACGCGTCACGCATGTCTGGTGTCCCTCTCTTGACCTACTGCACTACTGCGGGGGCCGGCCAGGGCGGCCACTGGCCCCACGTTGACACGGTGAGCCGCCAACGCGTCCGACTCCGGCATCACAAATGAATCAACCCCGTCCCCAGGGTGAACTCTGGGCGACGACTGTTCGAGGTGGCACCCGAACGGCTGTGGAAGTGTCGTCGTGCCTGCTTAACCTGGACGCATGGACGTGAACGCGGCGGTCGCCGCAGCTGCAGCGATCGCCGGTCTTTGCACCGGTGTGATCGCGATGCTGGCGTTCCGCTGGAGCGAGCGCGACCAGGCCCGCCCCACCCGGAGCTCCATGCGCCCCGACATCAATGCGGTGCTCCCGCCCGGCGTGGACACCGTCCTCTCCGTGCTCCGCTCCTCCGCCGTCGTACTCGACGAGGGCGACGCGGTGGTCAAGGCCAGCTCGGCGGCGTACGCCCTCGGACTGGTCCGCGGCGGCAAACTCGCCGTCGAACCGATGCTCCACATGGCGCGCGACACCCGCCGCGACGGGGAGATACGCCAGGTCGAGCTGGACCTGCCCCGGCGCGGCACCGGCCGCGGCGAGGCCCTCGCCGTCTCCGCGCGCGTCGCCCCGCTCGGCTCCCGCCTGGTGCTCCTCCTGGTCGAGGACCTCACCGAGGCCCGCCGCATCGAGGCCGTACGCCGCGACTTCGTCGCCAACGTGTCCCACGAGCTGAAGACCCCCGTCGGCGCGATCTCCCTGCTGTCGGAGGCCGTCATGGACGCCTCGGACGACCCCGAGGCGGTCAGCCGCTTCGCCGGCCGCATGCAGATCGAGGCCACCCGCCTGATCAACCTCGTGCAGGAGCTCATCGACCTCTCCCGGGTGCAGAACGACGACCCGCTCGAGGACGCCGAGCCCGTCCGCGTGGACACCCTGGTCGCCGAGGCGATCGACCGCTGCCGCCACACGGCCTCCTCCAAGCAGATCACCATGGCCGCGGGCGGCACCGCCGACCTGCGCGTCTGGGGCCACCGCGGACAGCTCGCGGCAGCCCTCGGGAACCTGGTCGAGAACGCCGTCAACTACAGCCCCGCCCGCACCCGCGTCGGCATAGCCGGGCGCAGGGTCGCGGCACCCGGGGGAGACTTGATCGAGATCGCCGTGACCGACCAGGGCATCGGCATCCCGGAGAAGGACCGCGAGCGCATTTTCGAGCGCTTCTACCGCGTGGACCCGGCCCGCTCCCGCGCCACGGGAGGCACGGGCCTGGGCCTTGCGATCGTGAAGCACGTGGCCGCCTCGCACGGCGGGGAGGTGTCGGTGTGGAGCTCGGAGGGCCAGGGCTCCACGTTCACCCTGCGACTCCCCGAAGCAGCCGCGCCGGGCCCCGCGAAGACCCCCGCACACGCCCCACCCCTGCCTGACTCAGCAACAGCCATTCCTGCCCCGGAGGTCCTTCCGTGACCCGAGTGCTCGTCGTCGAGGATGAGGAATCATTCAGCGACGCCCTGTCCTACATGCTGCGCAAGGAGGGTTTCGAGGTCGCCATCGCGGCGACCGGACCCGACGGGCTGGACGAGTTCGAGCGCAACGGCGCCGACCTCGTCCTGCTCGACCTGATGCTCCCCGGCCTGCCCGGCACGGAGGTCTGCAGGCAGCTGCGCGGCCGCTCCAACGTCCCCGTGATCATGGTGACGGCCAAGGACAGCGAGATCGACAAGGTCGTCGGGCTGGAGATAGGAGCCGATGACTACGTCACGAAGCCCTTCTCCTCGCGGGAGCTGGTCGCCCGCATCCGCGCGGTCCTGCGCCGCCGCGGCGAGCCGGAAGAGGTCACCCCGGCGGCCCTGGAGGCGGGCCCCGTACGGATGGACGTCGACCGCCACGTGGTCACCGTCGCCGGCGGGAAGGTGGACCTCCCGCTGAAGGAGTTCGACCTGCTCGAGATGCTGCTGCGCAACGCGGGCCGCGTCCTGACCCGCATGCAGCTGATCGACCGCGTCTGGGGCGCCGACTACGTCGGTGACACCAAGACTCTTGACGTCCACGTCAAGCGCCTGCGCGCCAAGATCGAGCCGGACCCGGGCGCGCCGCGCTACCTGGTCACGGTGCGCGGCCTCGGCTACAAGTTCGAGCCGTAGACCGAACGGGCGCACACGGATGTGAACGGATGTACGGGAAGGGCCCCGGCCGCAGGTGCGACCGGGGCCCTTCCCGTACGTGCGCTACGCGCTCAGTGGCCCGCGCTGTGCGAGGCGGAACCCGACGCGGTGCCGGACGGCGTGCCCGAGGGGGTGCCGGCCGGGGCGCCCGAAGCGGTGCCCGACGGCGTGCCCGAGGGGGTACCGGACGGGGTACCGGCCGGGCTGCCCGACGGGACGGGGCCGGCGGCCGGGGCCGCGCTCGGGCCGAAGCCCGCGTACATGCCGGTGGCCGGGACCACGAAGGCCTCCAGCGCGACGTCGCCGGTGCTGCTCAGCTGGAAGACGACCTTCTGGGCGTCGCCGTCCTTGCCCGCCTCGGCGCCGTTCTCGATCACGGCGGACGGGTTGCCCTTGCCGCCGAGCACCACGGAGCCGCCGGCCGGCACGATGACCTTGCCCGTCCCGGTGGCCGCCTTCAGCACGACCTTGCCCTTGCCACCCGGGAGGGTGATGCCGTCAAGCGTCTGGTCCTTGGTGCCCGCGTTGAAGACCGTCGCCGACACGGCGGCGGGGCCCTTCTTCTCCTTCGTGCCCTGGCTGATCACCAGTGCGTTCTGGATCTTGATCTCGCCCTTGGTGACGGCGGCGTTGTCCGGCTTGATCTGGAGGGTCTGCGCGTCGTTGCCCGCACCGCATGCGGCCAGCGAGGCGATCGAGAACACGACGGCAGTGGCGGCGAGGGCGCCGCGTCGAAGGCTGCGGCTCACGGCGGCGGCAACTCCTTGGACGTACGGAACGGGAGGGTGGGCTCCCTTGGGAACGGCCGAGGGAAAGCCGCTCTAAGGGTGTGTCAGCGGGCCTTAGGTTACCGAGCCGCCGCCCTGCCCCCGCACCCGACCCTCCGCACGGCGGCGGCCGCCCTGCCGGGCGCCGCCCCCATCTCCCGCGATCTTGTATTCCGCGTCCCGATCATGCGGCGCCCGCATATCGCCTGGCCGGGGTCCCGTGATCAATTCCGGGATTCCCGGGAACACCACCGCGTGATCAATTCGGGATTGGGCCGGAACCGCTCCGCGCGGGGCGGCCGCCAGTCGAACGGAGTAGTTCGGTTTCACGACACCGAAACCGGCAAAACGGGACGTACGTCACGCTGACGGGGGTGCCGGACAGGTGTAGCGTGGCCCTTTCGCCCGGTCCGCACAGCGCCCCCGACCTGCGAATACCCCCTTCCGGAAGCCCTCCGCAGCACGTTCCTGTCGCTGTTGTCAAGCCCCGAGATGTGCCCTGACCTGCGAAAACGCCATTCATAACAGTCAGTTCTCGTGTTACCCTGGATAGCCACGGAAGGGGTACCTGTCACATGACGTTCAAGGTTGGCGACACCGTGGTCTATCCCCATCACGGGGCCGCGCTGATCGAGGCCATTGAGACTCGTCAGATCAAAGGCGTGGACAAGACCTACTTGGTGCTCAAGGTCGCCCAGGGCGACCTGACGGTTCGTGTGCCTGCGGACAATGCGGAGTTCGTCGGTGTTCGCGACGTAGTCGGCCAGGACGGGCTGGACCGGGTCTTCGAGGTGCTCCGCGCACCGTATGCAGAAGAGCCGACGAACTGGTCCCGGCGCTACAAGGCAAATCTGGAGAAGCTCGCTTCTGGCGATGTCATCAAGGTCGCCGAAGTGGTGCGTGACCTGTGGCGTCGTGAGCGTGAGCGCGGGCTTTCCGCGGGTGAGAAGCGCATGCTCGCCAAGGCGCGCCAGATTCTGGTGAGCGAACTCGCGCTCGCCGAGAACACGAACGAGGACAAGGCCGAGGCCCTCCTCGACGAGGTGCTCGCGTCCTGACGCGAGACCCCGTACAGCAAACAGTGTTCATCTGAACAATGTGTACACAGTTGTGCCGCGGTGCCCGCTGACAAGGCCTCTCCTCCACGAGGGGCCTGTTGCCGGGCGCTGCGGCATGTCTGTACCCATACCTTGTGATCCTCACTGGCGTGCCGGGTCCGGGCAGCCTGCTCGACCGGTCGTCACGGAAGGGGCGAGGGCGTCGCACCCGGCACGCTTCAGGCCATACCCATGTCGGCCGAAGTCACAAACCTGGCTCGGAGCTACCTACTGATGTCTGACGAAACGCGCCCCCACCGCACCGCCGCGGTGATCCCGGCAGCCGGCCGCGGCGTACGCCTCGGGCCCGGCGCCCCCAAGGCCCTGCGGGCCCTCGGCGGCACCCCGATGCTCATCCACGCCGTCCGCGCCATGGCCCGCTCCCGCGCGGTCTCCCTCGTGGTCGTCGTCGCCCCGCCCGACGGAGCCGACGGCGTACGCCTCCTCCTGAACGAGCACGCGCTGCCCGACCGCACCGAGATCGTGGTCGTGCCCGGCGGCCGGACCCGCCAGGAATCCGTACGCGCCGGCCTCCAGGCGCTGCCGCAGGACATCACCTCCGTCCTCATCCACGACGCGGCCCGCCCGCTGGTCCCCGTCGACACCGTCGACTCCGTCGTCGAAGCCGTCCGCGACGGCGCCGCGGCCGTCGTGCCCGCCCTGCCGCTGGCCGACACCGTCAAGGAGGTCGAGCCCGGCAGGCCCGGCGAGCCCGAGCCCGTCGTGGCCACCCCCGAGCGGGCCCGGCTGCGCGCCGTGCAGACCCCCCAGGGCTTCGACCGCGCCACCCTCGTGCGCGCCCACGAGGAGATCGCCGTGGCCGGCGAGGGAGCCACCGACGACGCCGGCATGGTCGAGCGCCTCGGCGTCACCGTCGTCGTGGTCCCCGGCCACGAAGAGGCCTTCAAGGTCACCCGCCCCCTCGACCTGGTCCTGGCCGAGGCCGTACTCGCCCGCAGGAGGGCCACCGATGCCTACTAGTCCCCGCCCGGCGCCCCTCGTCCCGCTCGTCGGCATCGGCACCGACGTGCACGCCTTCGAGGCCGGACGCGAGCTGTGGTGCGCCGGCCTGCTGTGGGAGGGCGAGGACGGCCTCGCCGGACACTCCGACGGCGACGTCGCCGCGCACGCCGCCTGCGACGCGCTGTTCTCCGCCGCCGGCGCCGGCGACCTCGGCGCGCACTTCGGCACCTCCCGCCCCGAGTGGTCCGGAGCCGCCGGCGTCACCCTCCTGGCGGAGGCCGCCCGGATCGTCCGCGCCGAGGGCTACGAGATCGGCAACATCGCCATCCAGGTGATCGGCGTACGCCCCAAGATCGGCAAGCGGCGCGAAGAGGCGCAGAAGGCGCTCGCCGCCGCAGCGGGCGCCCCCGTCTCCGTCTCCGGCACCACCACCGACGGACTGGGTCTCACCGGCCGCGCCGAAGGGCTCGCCGCCATCGCGACGGCCCTCGTGTACCGGACGAATCCCGCCTAGTGCGACGTACGAAGGCACTTCTTCCGCAACAAAGAGGCCCCCGCGTCCCCAAAGGGTCGCGGGGCACTGCTACAGGCGCACTACCCTGGATGCCGTGACTATTCGCCTGTACGACACCAGCGCCCGGCAGATCCGTGACTTCACCCCGCTCACCGCGGGCTGCGTCTCGATCTACCTCTGTGGCGCCACGGTGCAGGCGGCCCCGCACATCGGGCACATCCGGTCGGGTCTCAACTTCGACATGATGCGCCGCTGGTTCGCGTACCGGGGCTACGAGGTCACCTTCATCCGCAACGTCACGGACATCGACGACAAGATCATCTCGAAGTCCGCCGAACAGCGCCGCCCCTGGTGGTCCATCGGCTACGAGAACGAGCGCGCCTTCAACGACGGCTACACCGCGCTCGGCTGCCTGCCGCCCACCTACGAGCCCCGCGCCACCGGCCACGTCACCGAGATGGTCGAGATGATGCGCGGCCTCATCGAGCGGGGCCACGCCTACGAGTCCGAGGGCAACGTCTACTTCGACGTGAAGTCCTACCCGGGCTACCTCTCGCTGTCCCGCCAGGAACTCGACAACATCCGCCAGCCCGAGTCCACCGGCGAGACCGGCAAGCGCGACCCCCGCGACTTCGCCATGTGGAAGTCGGCCAAGCCCGGCGAGCCCTCCTGGGAGACCCCCTGGGGCCGCGGCCGCCCCGGCTGGCACCTGGAGTGCTCCGCCATGGCGCACAAGTACCTCGGCGAGGCCTTCGACATCCACGGCGGCGGCCTGGACCTGATCTTCCCGCACCACGAGAACGAGATCGCCCAGGCCAAGGCCTTCGGCGACGAGTTCGCGAACTTCTGGGTCCACAACGCCTGGGTCACCATGTCCGGCGAGAAGATGTCCAAGTCCCTCGGGAACTCGGTCCTCGTCTCCGAGATGGTCAAGCAGTGGCGCCCGATCGTCCTGCGCTACTACCTCGGCACCCCGCACTACCGGTCGATGATCGAGTACAGCGAGGAGGCGCTGCGCGAGGCGGAGTCCGCCTTCGCGCGCATCGAGGGCTTCTACCAGCGCGTCATCGAGAAGGCCGGCTCGCCCGTCGAACCGGCCGCCGAGGTCCCGCCCGCCTTCGCCGAGGCCATGGACGACGACCTCGGGGTCCCGCAGGCGCTCGCCATCGTCCACACCACCGTCCGCCAGGGCAACAGCGCGCTCGCCGCCGACGACAAGGACGCGGCCATCGCGCGCCTGTCGGAGGTACGGGCCATGCTCGGCGTCCTCGGCCTGGACCCGCTCGACCCGCACTGGGCGCAGGAGACGGACCGCGGCGAAGACCTGCACGGCGCCGTCGACACCCTCGTCCGGCTCGTCCTGGAACAGCGCGAGTCCGCCCGGGCCCGCAAGGACTGGGCGACCGCCGACGCCATCCGCGACCAGCTCCAGCAGTCCGGCCTGGTCATCGAGGACAGCCCGACGGGCCCGCGCTGGACGCTCGGCCCCCGCTGAGCCCCGCCGCCCGCGCAGCAGAGCTTGGTGTGCCGCCCGGCGCCCCGGGCGGCACACTCTTCATACGTACATACCGCAGCATCAACGAAAACAGGTAGAAGTCATGGCCGGGAACAGCCAGCGCAGGAACCGCCGCACGTCCAACAAGAAGGGCGCGACGGTCGGCAGCGGTGGCCAGCGGCGCAAGGGCCTGGAGGGCAAGGGCCCCACGCCCAAGGCCGAGGACCGCAAGAAGCACAAGGCGAACCGCATCGCCAACGCCATGGCCCGGCAGGCCGCCAAGCGCCGCCCGGCCCCCCGCCGCGGCGGCCCCAAGGGCACCAGCGAGATGGTCGTCGGGCGCAACCCGGTCTTCGAGGCGCTGCGTGACGGCGTACCCGCCACCACCCTGTACGTCCAGCAGTTCATCGACAACGACGAGCGCGTCCGCGAGGCCCTCCAGCTCGCGTCCGAGCGCGGCAACATCAACCTGATGGAAGCCCCGCGCCCCGAGCTCGACCGCATGACCAACGGGCTCAACCACCAGGGCCTGGTCCTCCAGGTCCCGCCGTACGAGTACGCGCACCCCGAGGACCTCACCGCCGCCGCGTACGACAACGGCGACGACCCGCTGATCGTCGCCCTCGACGGAGTCACCGACCCGCGCAACCTCGGCGCGATCGTCCGCTCCGTCTCCGCCTTCGGCGGCCACGGCGTGGTCATTCCCGAGCGCCGCGCCGCCGGCATGACCGCCGGTGCCTGGAAGACCTCGGCCGGCACCGCCGCCCGCACCCCGGTCTCCCGCGTCACCAACCTGACCCGCGCCCTGCAGGAGTACAAGAAGGCCGGCATCGCCATCGTCGGCCTCGCCGCCGAGGGCCAGCACACGGTCAGCGACCTCGACGCGCTCGCCGGTCCGGTCGTCATCGTCGTCGGCTCCGAGGGCAAGGGCCTCGGCCGCCTCGTCGGCGAGAACTGCGACTACCTCGTCCGCATCCCCATGCCGGGCGGCGCCGAATCCCTCAACGCCGGTGTCGCCGCCGGCGTCGTGCTCTACGAGGCCGCGCGCCGCCGCGCGGACCGCGGCCGCATCTGATCCCACGGGATCCGCACGGACCGCGCGGTTCCCACCGTCCGCACGGTCCGCTTGATCCACTTGGCTCACGGAACGTGACACGTGAGGCTGTCACCCCGCCCGTTTCGGGCGGGGTGGCTTGATCTTGACGGGTCTCGGACAGATCCCTGCTGTCAAGGCAGTGTCCTAAACACTGATCACTCGGTTAGATGAGTGTGGACACCAGAACGTCAGGGTTCGACGACCAGCCCGCGCTGAGCATGGTCAAGGTGCCGTGCGACCCCGCACAGGTCATCGTCAACCACGCCAGCTTCCGCGTGCGGCTCGCACCGAGCCCGAGCGCGCGTTCCAAGCCCGCGAACGCCCCCGGCCGCGCCCCCGTCCTCGGCGGCGCCGTGGTCGCCGCGGCCGGAGCCACCCGCCGCAGAGCCCCCGTCGTCTGGAGCGGCAAGTCCGCCCCCGGCGACGGAGCGGCCATGGGCGGACTCCTCCAGGCCGTGCGCGAGGCCGGCCGCGGCAACGACGCATACGACGGCGGCGCCACCCAGGTCATCCCGCGCATCGACCTGGCCCACGACCTCGCCGACGACACCCTCGCCACCCCCACCGTCATCGGCCAGCGCACCTACGGCGACCCGGACGAGACCCGCCCCCTCGCCGCCGTACGCGACCTGCCCCACGGCCCCGCCCACGGCGGCGGTTCGCCCGACTCCGGCGCCGACTCCCGGCGCAACGGCACCGACACCCGCGGACAGGCCTCCTACTACCCCGGCCGCCGGATGAACCTCGGGGTCGTCCTCCTCCCGCTCCGCGTCTTCCTCGGCTTCATCTCCATCTACGCCGGCATGGGCAAGCTGTGCGACCCCGTCTACTTCGACGGCGGCGAACGCGGCTCCATGGTCACCTGGCTGCACACCCTCCACCCCTGGGCCCTCGCCGAACCACTGCGCGACTTCGCCCTGGCCCACCCCGTCGGCGCGGGCCTCAGCGTCGCCTTCCTCCAGGTCATCGTCGGCGTCCTGACCGTCTTCGGCCTCTGGCAGCGGTTCGCCGCCTGCTTCGGAGCCCTGCTCTCCGCAGCGCTCCTGATGACGGTCAGCTGGAAGACGGTCCCCGCCTACGACGCGCCCGACATCATCTACCTCGCCGCCTGGAGCCCGCTGATCATCGCCGGCGCCCCCGTCTACTCCCTCGACGGACGCCTCGCCGGCGAAGCCTGGCGCACCCTCGGACCCCGCTCCGAGATCTGGCGCCTGCGTCGGCGCGTCCTGCGCCGCGGAGCCCTCATGGCCGGCGTCATCTGCGGCCTCACCCTGCTCGTCGGCTCCCTCCTCGGCGGCGCCGTCCGCTCCACCACCGTCGTCACCGTCCCCGGGCCGGGACAGGCCCCGAGCAACTACCTCCCCGGCCGCCCCCTCCCCAAGGAACCGGCCAGGCAGCAGCAGCCCGCACAGCAGCCCGCCACGTCCGCCCAGCCCTCGGCGAGCGCCTCCGAGCCCGCCGCGAAGTCCGGCAAGGGCGCCTCCGGCGGCCCCGCCCGCGAAACCGCCGGCACCGGCTCCGAATCACCCACCGCCACCAAGGGCACCACCAGCAAGCAGACCCCCCGCAGCACCCCCCGCCAGTCCGCCCCGCAGAAGTCCCCGACCTCCTCCGGGACCACCACCGGAGGCAGCACCGCGCCGACCAGGCAGCCCGGCCTCGTCGGAGGCCTCCTCGGCTGAACCGGCCGACAACGGAGGGCCCGGCACGCACCGCGTGCCGGGCCCTCCGCGCGCCCCGGGCGCTCCCGCTGTGACCGGGCGGGTGGTGGGCCCGTCCGCCGGCCGGTCAGGCGGCGGGGCCGAGGTCTCCTTCGAGGAGCGTTTGTCCGATCGGGGGCCGGCCCCAGAGGGCCAGGCCCTGCACCGCGGCGTCGGGCAGGGTGCTCGCCGACAGCCGGGGGCGCCGGGCCGCAACAGGTGTACGAAAAGGCTCAGGACGCCGTCTGCGCCGCCAACTCCCTTGCCGCCTCGGTCAGGTCCTTGGCCGTGTCGATCGCCCGCCAGTAGGCCCCCTGAGGCAGCGGAAAGCCCGCCAGCCGCCGCTCCCGCGCCAGCCGGGGGAACGTCGTCCGCTCGTGATCCCCCAAATCCGGCAGCAGCGACACGAATTCGGGCCCGAACACGTAGACACCCGCATTGACCGGATACGGCGACGGCGGAGCCTCGATGAAGTCCAGCACCTGCCCGAACTCGTTCGTCTCCACCACCCCCCACGGAATCCGCGGACGGGCCAGCGCCAGTGTCGCCACCGCACCCCGCTCCGCGTGGAACGCCGCCATCTCCCGCAGCGAGAACCGCGTCCAGATGTCACCGTTCGTCGCGTACCAGGACCCCTCGGGGCTCGGCAGATGACGCGCCGCGTACTTCAGACCACCGCCCCGCCCCAGCGGCACTTCCTCCACCACCGTCGTCACCCGCAGCGGCAACTCCGCCTTCTCCAGCCACTCCTGGAGCACCCCTGCCAGATGCCCGCACGACACCACGGCATCCGTCACCCCCTCCGACGCCAGCCAGGCCAACTGGTGCCCGATGATCGGCACACCCGTTCCCGGGATCTCCACCATCGGCTTCGGACGGTCGTCCGTATACGGACGCAGCCGCGAGCCCTGGCCACCCGCCAGGACGACGGCCTGGGTGGGGGCGGCGGGGAACGCGGCTGCGGGAGGGACGGGAGAAGCGGAAGGAGCGGGAGGGGCGGCGGAGTCGGATCGGGGGGTGTCGGTCATGCGGCCAGGGTAGGGACGCTGCGCGCCTCAACCCATGGAGGCGACACCCGACGCGTACGAGGTGTCGCACACCGGGCGGGCGAAGGACTGCGCCTTCGTCGGACCGTACGCGTCCACCGCCGCCCGGCCCAGCGCCCGGGCGATCCCCACGCAGTGGGCCGCCAGCGAGGGCCGCTTGTCCACCTCCTGCTGGAGGTGCGTGAGCACGTCTCCCGGTTCCTTGCCCTGCTGGATCTCGCCGACGAGCGTGTCCCGCAGCACTTCGTGCGGCGCGGGCCGCGGCTTGGCGGCGACGGAGACGTCCTCGGCGGACGCGGTCAGGATCTGGGAGGAGGACGTGTCCGCCCAAGGGACCATGGTGACCGCGAGGGTCCCGGACAGGACCAGGACGACGGGCAGGACCAGGGCGAGGGAACGGCCGATACGGCGGGCAGTGTGGGTCACGAGGGCGAGAGTAGCGCTCGGTGAAGATTTGGAGACATTTAGTCACCCGGTCGGGGGATGGTTCGACGTGGCTTTTCGAATCAGAGGTTGACGAGTGGGGCCGAATGGCCCGCTCTGCCGGGGTTCTTGCACGACGAAGGGGCGCCCCCCCACGGGGACGCCCCTCCAACACCCTGCCGCCGCCGACTAGTCGGAGAGCCGCGCACCGGAGGATGTCGAGAACACGTGGATCTCGCCGGCCCGCGGCACGACGTGCATGCTCGAGCCCTTCTCCGGCACCTGGCGGCCGTTCACCCGGACCACGAGGTCCTGCGAACCCTCGGCCGACGAGGCCGACCCGTACACGTACCCGTCCGCACCGAGCTCCTCGACCACGTTCACGACGATCGTCAGACCGCCGCTCTCGGCGATGTCGAAGTGCTCCGGACGCACGCCCACCGTGACGGTGCGGTCACCCGCGTCGGCCGCGGCCGACAGCGCCTCGCGCGAAACCGGCACCACGCTGTCGCCGAACTTCACCCCGCCGTCGGCGATCGGGACCTCGACCAGGTTCATGGCCGGGGAGCCGATGAAGCCCGCGACGAACAGGTTCGCCGGGCGGTCGTACATGTTGCGCGGGGTGTCGACCTGCTGCAGCAGCCCGTCCTTGAGCACGGCCACCCGGTCGCCCATGGTCATCGCCTCGACCTGGTCGTGCGTGACGTAGACGGTCGTGATGCCCAGGTCGCGCTGGAGCGCCGCGATCTGCGTACGGGTGGACACGCGGAGCTTGGCGTCGAGGTTCGACAGCGGCTCGTCCATGAGGAACACCTGCGGCTTGCGCACGATGGCCCGGCCCATGGCCACGCGCTGGCGCTGACCGCCGGAGAGCGCCTTCGGCTTGCGGTCGAGGTACTGGGTCAGGTCCAGCATCTTCGCCGCGTCCTCCACCTTCTTGCGGATGGTGGCCTTGTCCTCGCCGGCGATCTTGAGCGCGAAGCCCATGTTGTCGGCGACGGACATGTGCGGGTAGAGCGCGTAGTTCTGGAACACCATCGCGATGTCCCGGTCCTTGGGCGGCAGGTGCGTGACGTCGCGGTCACCGATGCGGATGGCACCGCCGTTGACGTCCTCCAGTCCCGCGAGCATGCGCAGGGAGGTGGACTTGCCGCAGCCGGAGGGGCCGACGAGGACGAGGAACTCGCCGTCCTCGATCTCCAGCTCCAGCTGGTCGACGGCGGGCTTGTCGCCGCCGGGGTACAGACGGGTCGCCTTGTCGAAAGTGACAGAAGCCATGGGTGATGAATCCCTTCTACCGGCAGGAACGTGCCGGACGATCCGAGTGGAAGGTCTAGTCCAGGGAACGGACTCCGCCCGACGCTACCGGCCGCGGCGGCTCCTGTCAGTACCCGGTGGGCAACGATTGCCGAAGCCGGCCGGACCGGGGGCCGGCCCATGTGATGGCTCGGGGAATCGGGCGCTGTGTAGAGTGATGGCGGCTCCACGCGCGGTGCGTTTGCGGGTGGGTGTCGTGCCGCCTTAGCTCAGTTGGTAGAGCACTGTACTTGTAATACAAAGGTCGTCGGTTCGATTCCGACAGGCGGCTCCATCCCAGGTCAGAGGTCTTCTGGTCAAGGGAATGCGGACAGGAACGGAAGGCCCCGGGTGATCACCCGGGGCCTTCCGGCGTAGGTCAGTGGCGGCCCGAGATGCGGTCGGCCAGGCGGGCCAGGGGGGTCGTCGTCGGGGTGTGGCTGGTCGTCTCGTGGCGGTCGGCCCGGCGGTAGGCGGCGTACAGGGCCTGGACGCCGAGCCAGCGGAAGGGTTCCGGCTCCCAGCGGCGCACGCGGTGGTTGACCCAGGGCAGCGCGGTCAGCGCCGTGGTGTCACCGAGGACCAGGTCGCGCAGGGTGCGGCCCGCGAGGTTGGCGGTCGCGACGCCGGAGCCGACGTAGCCGCCCGCCCAGCCCAGGCCCGTGGCCGCGTCCAGGGTGACGGTGGCGCACCAGTCGCGCGGCACGCCGAGGACGCCCGACCAGGCGTGGGTGATCTCCGTACCGGTGAGGATCGGGAAGAAGGAGACGAGCAGGTCGCGCAGGGAGTCGATGGTGGCCGGCTCGGTGCGTCCGGTGTTCTCGGCGGCGGCCGCACGCGAGCCGAAGCGGTACGGGACCCCGCGGCCGCCGATCGCGATGCGGCCGTCCGCGGTGCGCTGGGCGTACATGTAGGCGTGGGCCATGTCCCCGAGCACGGCGGAGTCGGACCAGCCCAGCCGGTCCCACGTCGCATCCGGGAGCGGGGCGGTGACGATCATCGAGGAGTTCATGGGGAGCCACGCGCGCTTGTGGCCCTTGAGGGCGGCGGTGAAGCCCTCCGTGCAGCGCAGTACGTACGGGGCGCGGACGGTGCCGTAGGGGGTGGCGGCCGTGCGGGGGGTGACCTCGGTGACGGGGGTGGATTCGTGGATCACGACGCCCAGTCGTTCGCAGGCCGCGGCCAGGCCCCTGGCCAGCTTCAGCGGGTGGATCCGGGCGCCGTGCGGGCTCCAGCTGGATCCGACGGCGTCGGCGATGTCGATGCGGGCGCGGGTGGCGGTGGCGTCGTGGAATTGGCGGTCGGTCTCGCCGAAGGCGAGTTCGGCGGCGTGGAAGGCCTTCAGGCGGGTGAGTTGGGCGGGCGTGCGGGCCACTTCGAGGACTCCGCCGCGGTGGATGTCGGCGTCGATGCCTTCCTTGGCCGCTACGTCGATGACCTCGGTGACCGTGTCGTTCATGGCGTGCTGGAGGCGTTGGGCGGCCTGGTGGCCGTGGAGTGCGGCGTAGCGGTCGCGGCCGGCGATGCCGTGGTAGAGCCAGCCGCCGTTGCGGCCGGAGGCTCCGTAGCCGCAGGACTTCTGTTCCAGGACGGTGATGCGGAGGTCGGGGGCGGCGGTCTTCAGGTAGTAGGCGGTCCACAGGCCGGTGTAGCCCCCGCCCACGATGACGACGTCGGCCGTGGCGTCGGCGGTGAGGGGTGTGCGGGGCGGGGTGGTGGGGGCGGTGGGGGCGGTCGCGTGCCAGAAGGAGATGCCGCCGTTGATCGTCATGGGGCAGTTGGTACACGCCGTTCCGGTGGCGCGTCCAGGGACTGGTTGTCGTGGTTCGGGGAGGGATTCGAGGCCGGATGGTGGGTGTGGGAGGGGTGGCGGGGCCGTAGGGGGTGCGGGCAGCCGGGCCGGTCGTAGGGTCGGGGGCGTGGTGGACATCGTGGAGGTTCCGGAGGGTTTCGTCCGGGCGCAGATCGACTGGAACGGTGATGCGGGGCGGAAGTTCATCGCCGCCCTGCCGGGGCGTGCGGCGCGTTTCCTGGAGCAGTGGGAGTTGCGGCGTACGGGGCCGGTGATGCACGGGGTGACGGCGCTGGTGGTGCCGGTGGTGCGGGCCGACGGGAGCGCGGCGGTGCTGAAGCTGCCGCAGGTGGACGAGGAGAGCGCGGGGGAGCCGGCTGCGCTGCGTGCCTGGGCGGGAGAGGGCGCCGTACGGCTGCTGGAGCACGACGCGGAAACCGGCTCGCTGCTGCTGGAACGGCTCGATGAGGGACGGCATTTGTCGGCGTTGGCGGAGCGGGATGCGCGGGGTGCCGTGCAGGTCGTCGGTGAGTTGCTGGCACGGCTGACGGCGGTCGCGGCGCCGGCCGGGATGCGCGGGCTGGACGCGTTGGCCGCCGGGATGCTGGAGGAGGTGCCGGGTGTGCTGGGGCAGGTGGCGGATGCGCGGGAGCGGCGGTTGCTGGAGGTCTGCGCGGGGGCCGTGGGCGAGGTCGCGGGGGAGGCGGGGGACCGGCTGCTGCACTGGGACCTGCACTACGACAACGTGCTGGCGGGGGGCCGGGAGGAATGGTTGGCGATCGATCCGAAGCCGCTGTCCGGTGATCCGGGGTTCGAGCTGTTGCCGGCGATCGTCAACCACTTCCGGGTGGAGGAGGTGCGGTGGCGGTTCGATCTGTTGACCGAGGTGATGGGGCTGGACCGGGACCGGGCGCGGGCGTGGACGCTGGGGCGGGTGCTGCAGAACTGTCTGTGGGACCTGGAGGACGGGGAGGTCCGGTTGGAGGCGGAGCAGGTCGCGGTGGCGGAGGAGTTGCTGGGCGCGCGCGGCGTGGGCTGATGCGGTGGGCGGATGGGTTCACCGGGTCCGGGGTGAGCGGGCGGCGGCTCCGCGGGGAGCGGTGTCAGGCGAGGTGGCGGAGTTTGTCGGGGTTGCGGATGACCCGGATTTCGGTGATCCGGTCGTTTTCCACCTCTGCGCAGGCGACGGTGTCCGGTCGGCCGGCCGTGGTGAACAGGAGGCCGGGGCAGCCGTTGACGTCGACGGCCAGGAGGTCGGGGGCCTGCATCGGCCGGGCGAGTACGCCTGCGAAGAACCGGGCCACGTTGTCGGCGCCGTGGAGCGGGCGCAGGGCTGCCTTGACCTTTCCGCCGCCGTCGTTCCAGGCGGTGACGTCGGGGGCGAGCAGCTCCAGCATGCGGTTGAGGTCGCCGCCGAGGCATGCGGCGAGGAACTCGTCGGTGACCCGGCGCCTGACGTCGGCCGGCGTGGTGTAGCGGGGTCGGCGGGCCTGGACGTGGGACGCGGCGCGGGAGCCGACCTGGCGTACGGAGGTCTCGGTGCGGTCGAGGGCTTCGGCGATCTCGCGGTAGGAGAAGCCGAAGGCCTCTTTGAGTACGAACACCGCGCGCTCCAGCGGTGAGAGGCTCTCGAGGACGACCAGCATGGCGAGTGAGACCGACTCGGCCTGCTCGGTGTCTCCGGTGGCGTCGGGGATGGTGACGAGGGGTTCGGGGAGCCAGGGGCCGACGTACTGCTCGCGTTTGACGGCTGCCGAGTTGAGGCGGTTGAGGGTGAGGTTGGTGATGGTGCGGGCGAGGTAGGCGCGCGGGTGGGTGATCCGGCCGGACGCCTGGCTGGTGCGGAGCCAGGTGTCCTGGACCAGGTCCTCGGCGTCGGCGGCACTGCCGAGCATCCGGTAGGCGATGCCGAAGAGCATCGGTCGGTGCTGTTCGAAGACGGCGACGTCGATCACGTACGCGACGGTACCGTGCAGGCTTCGGAGAAGCCCTGGCTGGTCAGTCCGAAGGCGCTGTTCATCCGCGAGCGCCAGTTCTCCAGGGCGACGATCGCGGTGAGTTCGACGAAGGCGGGCTCGCCCAGGTGCCGGAGCAGCGCTCCGGCGAGTTCGTCGGTGACGCGGGGTTCGGTGTCGGTCATCGCCTCGGCGTACTGCATGACCTGCTGTTCGAGTTCGGTGAAGGCCTCGGGGTGTTCCCGCCACTGCGGCACCTGGGAGATCTTGTCGAGGGGCAGGCCGAGTTCGCTGCCTTCCCAGTGGCCGAAGTCCATGCACCACGAGCAGTTGATGCGGGCCGCGGAGGCCATCACGGCGAGGTGCTTCAGCGCCGGTTCGAGGGCGTTCCACTTGGCGACGGAGCGTTCCAGTGTGACGTAGGTGAGCAGGACCTTGCGGTTGTGGCCGATCGCGAGGGCGGGCTCGAGTACGTCGCCGTAGATCCGCCGGGAGTACCAGGCGCCGATGCGGTTGAGCAGGGTGCGGGGCGGGGTGAGGGAGATGCGGGCGGCGGTCATGTCGGGCCTCCGGGATGCGGGTGGGCGTCTCTGGAGGGAGGACAGGGCAGCCGCCGGAAACGTGACATGAGCCCCTAGGCCTAGGGCCGGGTGGTGCGGGGTTCTAGTACGACCTTGCCGGTGGTGGCTCGGGTTTCCAGGGCGTGGTGGGCGGCTGCGGCCTCGGCGAGGGGGAGGCGGTGGAGGGCCGGGCGCAGGCGGCCGGTGGCGGCTTCGGTGAGGGCGCGGGTTTCCAGGACGCGGAGGGGGTCGGGGGCGCCGACGGCTTCGAGCATGGCGGGGCCGAGGACGTTGCGGGTGGTGATGGAGCGGGCGGTGAGGTCGGCGCGTTCGGCGTCGGTGAGGGTGAGCGGGCCCTGGGACCAGCCGAAGACGAGGTGGCGGGCGCCGGGGGCGAGCAGGCCGAGGGCGGTGCGGGCGGTGGTGCCGCCGACGGAGTCGAAGAGGACGGTCGCGCCGCCGGGGTACCGGGCGCGTACGGCGTCCGCCCAGCCGGGGGCGGTGTAGTCGAGGGCGAGGTGGGCGCCGTTGGCGGTGGCGAGGGCGGTTTTGGCCGGGCCGCCGGCCAGGGCGACGACGGTGGCGCCGGCGTTCCTGGCGTACTGGACGAGCAGGGTGCCGATGCCGCCGGCGGCGGCGGGGATCAGGGCGGTGGAGCCGGGGCCGAGATCGGCGAACTGGAGGATGCCGAGTGTGGTGCGTCCGGTGCCGATCATGGCTACGGCCTGGGCGGGGTCGAGTGCCTCGGGGATGGTGTGCAGGCGCTCGGCGTCGGCGACGGCGTACTGGGCGTAGCCGCCGGGCGTGAAGCCGAGGTGGACGACGACCTGGCGGCCGAGCCAGGTGGGGTCGGTGCCGGGGCCGAGGGCGTCGACGGTGCCGGCGACCTCGCGGCCGGGGATCGTCGGCAGGCGGGGGAGGGCGGGGGCCGGGCCCTGGATGCCTTGGCGCAGGACGGTGTCGAGGAGGTGGACGCCGGCGGCGGCCACGGCGATGCGGACCTGGCCGGGGGCCGGTACGGGGATGGGGACGGTTTCGTAGGTGAGGTGGTCGGCGGGGCCGAAGGCGTGCAGGCGGACGGCGTTCATGTGTGCGGTCGAGTCAGCAGGCATGGGGTAAGCCTCTGACCTCGAGCATGGTTGAGGTCAAGGGATTGTCGGTGGGGTGCGCCACGATGGGGCGATGGCGCGCACAGGGCAGCAAGGGCAGCAAGGGCAGCAGGGGCAGCACGGCCGGCGAGGGCAGCGGGAGACGGTGAAGGCGGCGCGGCGGCCGGAGGTGCGGCTGCCGGAGCCGGTGGTGTGGGACGGGGGCGGGCTGGAACCGGACGGGGATTACGACGGGGTGGAGTTCGCGGACCTGGACCTGGGGGGTCAGGACGGCGCCGGGGCCCGGTTCATGGACTGCGCGCTGCGGCGGTGCTCGCTGGACGAGGCGGGGCTGGCGAAGGCGCGGATCCTGGACTCGGTGCTGGAGGGCGTCCGGGGGGTGGGCACCGACCTGTCGGAGGTGTCACTGAGGGACGTGGAACTTGTGGACGCCCGGCTGGGCGGAGTGCGGATGCACGGGGCCGTGCTGGAGCGGGTGCTGGTGCGCGGGGGGAAGATCGACTACTTGAACCTGCGCGGGGCCCGGCTGCGGGACGTGGTCTTCGAGGGGTGCGTCCTGGTGGAGCCGGATTTCGCGGGGGCGGTGCTGGAGCGTGTGGAGTTCCGGGACTGCGTGCTGCGCGGGGCGGACTTCTCCGGGACGCGGATGACGGACGTGGATCTGCGGGCCGCGGTGGAGCTGTCGCCGGCCCGCGGAGTGGAGGGCTTGGCGGGGGCGGTGATCAGCCCGGCCCAGCTGTTCGATCTGGCACCGGCGATGGCCGCGCAGCTGGGGGTACGGGTCCTGCCGTAGCCGGCGGCCGCCCGGGGGAGCGGGGCTATGCCGGGACGCGGGGGAAGCGGGACTGGAGCATCCAGACGGCCGGGTTGTCGGCGAGGCCCTCGTGCATGTCGACGAGGTCGGCGATGAGGTCGTGGAGGAAGTCGCGGGCCTCGCGGCGCAGCAGCCGGTGGCTGAAGGTCAGCGGGTCCTCGTCGCCGGGCATCCAGTCGGCCTCGATGTCGACCCAGCCGAAGCGGCGTTCGAAGAGCATCCGGTCCGTGGACTCGGTGAAGTCGATCTCGGCGTACTGGCGCTGGGCGGAGCGGTTGCCGCGCGGGTCCTGGTCCAGCTGCTCGACGATGTCGCACAGGGCCCAGGCGAAGTCCAGTACCGGCACCCATCCCCAGGCTGTGGACACTTCCCGGTCCTTGTCGGTGTCCGCGAGGTAGACGTCCCCGCAGAACAGGTCGTGGCGCAGGGTGTGGACGTCCGCCGAGCGGTAGTCGGTCTGCGGGGGGTCCGGGAAGCGCCGGGAGAGGGAGTAGCCGATGTCGAGCACGTATCCGATGGTGTCACGGGTCCGGGGCCCCTCCCACCCATCGTCCGGGGCCGGACGGGCGGGGGACGGGCCGGGAGCGGGCCGCGGAGAGGGGTCGGGGAGCAGGCCGGGGCGGGTCAGGACGGCAGGAGGCGCTGTTCCTTGGCCACCGAGACGGCGCCCGCGCGGGTGTCGACGCCGAGTTTGTCGTAGATGCGGCCCAGGTGGGTTTTGACGGTGGCCTCGCTGATGAACAGTGCGCGGGCGATGTCGCGGTTGCCGAGGCCGCGGGCCAGCTGGCCGAGGATGTCCAGCTCGCGGTCGGTCAGCGTGGGGCGGGTGCCCCGCATGTGGGCCATGACGCGGCTGGCCACCGGCGGGGACAGCGTGGTGCGGCCCTGCGCGGCCGAGTGGATCGCGGCGAAGAGCTCCTCGGGGCGTTCGGCCTTGAGGAGGTAGCCGGTCGCGCCCGCGCCGATGGCGCGGGTGATGTCCGCGTCCGTGTCGTACGTGGTGAGGACGAGGACGTGCGGGTGGCCGGGGGTCGCAGTGATGCGGCGGGTCGCCTCCACGCCGTCGATGCCCTCGCCCAGCTGGAGGTCCATCAGGACCACGTCGGGGCGGAGCTTCGCGGCCAGGGCGACGGCTTCCTCGCCGCTGCCCGCCTCGCCGAGCACCTCGATGTCGGGTTCGCTGCCGAGCAGGGCCAGCAGCCCGGCGCGGACCACGACGTGGTCGTCACAGAGCAGGATCGTCGTCATGGGGCCGGCTCCAGGGGGATGGCCGCGGAGAGGACGGTGCCCTCGCCCGGCGCGGATTCGATGGTCAGGGCGCCGCCGAGCTGGCGGACGCGGGCCCGCATGGCGGGCAGGCCGTGGCCGCGTTCCGCGGCGGCGGTACGCGGCTCGGTGAAGCCGTGGCCGTCGTCGGCGATGTCCAGGACGACCTGGTCGCCGAGGAAGCTGAGCGTGAGGGCGGCCGTACGGGCTCCGGAGTGCTCGCGGATGTTGGCCAGGGCTCCTTGCGCGATGCGCAGCAGGGCCGACTGGACGCGGTCGGGGAGCGGGGCCGGGGTGCCCTCGAGGTGGAAGCGGACCTCGATGTCCGGGCCGGCGTCCAGGGCGCGCAGCGCGTCGGCGAGGCCGGCGCCGTCGGCGAGCTCGGCCGGGGCGAGGTCGTGGACGAGGCGGCGGGCCTCGGCGAGGCCGTGCGCGGCGATGCCGGTGGCGGTACGGACGTGCGCGCGGGCGGTGCCGGGATCGGTGTCCCAGGTGCGGTCGGCGGCCTGGAGCAGCATCTGCTGGCTGGAGAGGTTCTGCGCGAGGGTGTCGTGGATCTCCATGGACAGGCGCTGGCGTTCGGCGAGGGTGCCTTCGCGGCGTTCGGTGGCGGCCAGTTCCCGGCGGGTGCGGATCAGGTCGTCGATCAGGGCGCGCTGGGCCTGGGCCTGGCGCTCCATGTGGACGAAGACGGCCGTGGCGAGGGCGGCCACGGCGGGCGGGGCGAGGAGGAGGTTCGGGTCGAAGGACCCGGCCAGCTTGAGCTGGGCGATGACGACGAAGACGGTGAGGAGGGCGACGAGGACGATCGCGGCGCGCGGGGGCAGGGTGCGCAGGGCGGTGAAGAACAGCGGTACGGCGCACCAGGCGAAGCTCGGCGCGAGGACGACGAGGACCACCCAGGTGGACACGACGAGGCCGAGCCAGAGCAGCCGGCCGGGGGGCTGGGCGGGGGTTCCGGTGCCGGTGCCGGGGCCGGTGCCGGGGCCGGTGCCGGTGCCGGGGCCCGGCGGCTGGGGGGTTCCGCCTCCCAGGGCGGGGCCCAGTACGTACAGCAGGGCCAGGGTGATGCTGAGGGCGATGACCCACGGGGTGCGGGGCTCACCCGGGTGGCGGAGGAGGAAGCGGGCCACGGAGGCGCCGAGCAGGAGGAAGAACGCGGTGTGGGCGACCGTGGCCAGGGTGCGGGTGTCTTTGTTCCGCGGGGTCGGGCTCACGGAGTGCGCTCCTGGGTCGGGGACGTAGGTCCATTGTCGGCGTAGGTTTCCTGCGGTGCGGTGCGGTGCGGTGCGGTGCGGTGTGCCGGGCGGGTGCGGCGCCGCCGCGGGGCTCCGCCCCGGACCCCGCGCCTCAAACGCCGGCGGGGCTGAACCGGGCCCCGGCCAGGTCGGAGGAGCCCGCCCGCGCCGGAGGGCGCCCGGCTCGGAGGTGGGCGGTGCAGGCGGGGCGGCCGGGGTCTGGTCAGCCAATACCGCCGTGGAGCGGTACCGCATCGACCGATCGGATGACCCGCGGGTCAACCGGTGCGGTGGGCCGGGGAGAGCCGGTACGGGGACGGGGTGGTGCCGGGTTCGGGCTCAGGCTTGTTGCAGGGGCCGATCGCCCCGATGCCGTCACCGTGTCACCGTTCCCAGGAGCAGAGATGAACACCCGCACCCGCGTCCTCACCGGTACCGCCCTCGCCGTCGCCCTGGGCGCCGGAGCCTTCGGTGCCGTCAGCGCCAGCGCCAGCCCCGCCGCCACCTCCGCCCCGGCCGCGGTCGCCGCGAAGAAGGCCGAGGTGAGCGACAAGAACTTCACCACCACGACCCACCTCACCGTCGACGCCGCCACCCGCGCCGCCCAGGCCGCGCTGCAGGCCGCGCAGGCCGAGAACCAGAAGGTGACGGTCGCGGTCGTGGACCGCAACGGCAACACCATCGTCACCCTGCGCGGCGACGGCGCGGGCCCGCAGTCCTACGAGTCGGCCGAGCGCAAGGCCTTCACCGCCGTGTCCTGGAACGCCCCGACCTCGGTGCTCGTGGGCCGCCTCGCCCAGGCCCCGAACCTGAAGGACATCCCCGGCACCCTCTTCCTCGGCGGCGGCACCCCGGTCCAGGCGAACGGCGCCCCGATCGCCGGCATCGGCGTGGCCGGCGCCCCGAGCGGCGACCTGGACGAGAAGTACGCCAAGGCCGGAGTCGACGCCCTCGCCAAGTAGTCGAGCCCCTCACGCGATCCGCGGTCCGCGATCCGCGGTCCGCGTGCCCGGCCCGCCTAGGATCGACCGCGTGGAACACCGTGCGCTCACCCGCCTGGCCGCCCCCGCCGCTGCCGCCCTGCTCGCCCTCACCACGGCGTGTACGGGCGACACGGTGCAGGGGCGGCCGGGTGCGTCGGGGCTGCGCGATCCGTACTTCCCCAAAGCGGGCAACGGCGGCTACCAGGTCGACCACTACGAGCTGGACCTCGACTACGACCCCGCGGACGGGCAGCTGCACGGCACCGCGGTGATCACCGCCCGCGCCGGGCAGGGCCTCAGCTCCTTCAACCTCGACCTCAGCGGCCTGAAGGTCGAGGGCGTCACCGTCCAGGGCGAGCGGGCCCGGTACAACCGGACCGGCAACGAGCTGACCGTGCGCCCGGCCGAGGACCTGGAGCGGGGCGAGGTCTTCCGTACGGAGATCGACTACTCCGGCCGGCCGAAGGCGCTCACGGACGCGGACGGTGCCAAAGAGGGCTGGATCGCCACCGAGGGCGCCGCGGTGGGCGTCGGCGAGCCCGTGGGGTCGATGACCTGGTTCCCGGGCAACCACCACCCCAGCGACAAGGCCGCGTACGACATCACGATCACGGTGCCGAAGGGCTACGAGGCCGTGTCGAACGGCGAGTTGCGCGCCCGGACCCCGCAGGCCGACGGGAGCACCGCGTTCGCCTGGCGCAGCGCGGAGCCGATGGCGAGCTATCTGGCGACCGCCGTCGTCGGCAGGTACCGGGTGGAGACCGGGCGGACCCCCTCCGGTGTGGCCCTGTACAACGCGGTGACGCCCGCCGAGGCGGCGGCGAGCGCCAAGTACCTCGCGCGGCTGCCGGAGATGGTCGAGTGGGGGGTCGGCCGGTTCGGTCCGTACCCCTTCACCACCGCCGGGGCGATCGTGCTGCCCGCCGGGACCCTCGAGTACGCCCTGGAGACGCAGACCAAGCCGGTGTTCCCCGGCGCGCCCGGCAGCGAGGATCTCGTGCTGCACGAGCTCGCCCACCAGTGGTTCGGCAACTCGGTGTCGCCGAAGTCCTGGAAGGACATGTGGCTCAACGAGGGCTTCGCGACGTACGCGGAGTGGCTGTGGGCCGAGGACCACGGCGGGACCACGGCGCAGCAGCAGTTCGACGCGTTCCTGGCCGGCGACACCGGGGTCGACGAGGCCGCCGGCTCCGACTGGGACGCCTTCCCGCCCGCCGACCCACCCGGTCCCGAGGACATCTCCGGGAACCCGGTGTACTACCGCGGCGCGATGGTGCTGCACCGGATCCGCCAGGAGGTCGGCGACGAGAAGTTCTCCGCCCTGGTGCGGGGCTGGGCCGCCGCGCACCGGCACGGGAACGCGAGTACGGCCGACTTCACCGCGTACGCCGAGGAGCAGACCGGCCACGACCTGAAGAAGGTCTGGGACGTGTGGCTGTACGGGAAGGCGCGCCCCCGCTAAGGCAGTTCGGGCACCAGCGGCTTGCGCAGCACCGTGCAGTCGCGGCCCCGTTCGCGGTCCGCGGCCCGGCGTACGAACCGGTAGCCCTGGGCCTGCCAGAACGCGAGCGCCTTGGGGTTGTCGGCCAGTACGGCGAGCCGTACGCCCGTCCGTCCCGCGGCGCGGAAGCGGTCCTCGACCAGGCCGGCCACGGCGCGGCCGTACCCCTCGCGGTGCGCGGTGGCGTCAATGAGCAGCAGGCCGATCCACGGGTCCGGGTCCTCGGCGGCCGGGTCTCCGGAAGCAGGGTCGCCGGAAGCAGGGTCGGGCGTCTGGGTCAGGGTGGCGGCCAGGCCGACGAGGCGGCCGGCGGAGCGGGCGAGGAGGACCTCGGCGCCGTCATGGGCGAGTTCGTCGGCGAGCGAGGCCGCGACCTGCTCGACCGTGATGCGGTCCGGGTCGGGGAAGTCGCCGCTGAGTTCGAAGAACGCGTGGTTCGTCGCGTACAGGGCGGCGATCTCGGTGAGGACCGGACCGGGCAGGGCGCCGTCCACGGGGACGAGCGGTTGAAGGATCACCCGTCGAACGGTAGCGAAGCCCCCTCCCCGGACGGCCGGGAGGGGGCTTCACCGCAAATCCGCCGGTCTCGGACCGTCGGGTCAGGCCTTCACGTTGACGATCAGACGTTGACGCCGAAGTCCTGCGCGATGCCGGTGAGGCCGGAGGCGTAGCCCTGGCCGACCGCGCGGAACTTCCACTCCGCGCCGTTGCGGTACAGCTCGCCGAAGACCATGGCGGTCTCGGTCGCCGCGTCCTCGGAGAGGTCGTAGCGGGCGATCTCCGCGCCGCCGGCCTGGTTCACGACGCGGATGTACGCGTTGCGGACCTGGCCGAAGTTCTGGCTGCGGGCCTCGGCGTCGTAGATGGAGACCGGGAAGACGATCTTGTCGACGTCGGCGGGGAGCCCGGCGAGGTTGACGTTGATGGCCTCGTCGTCGCCGGCGCCCTCGCCGGTGCGGTTGTCACCGGTGTGGACGATGGTCTGGTCCGGGGTGGACTTGTTGTTGAAGAAGACGAAGTGGCCGTCCGAGACGACCTTTCCGGTCGGGTTGACCGCGATGGCCGAGGCGTCGAGGTCGAAGTCGACACCGGTGGTCGTACGGACGTCCCAGCCGAGGCCGACCGTGACGGCAGCGAGGCCCGGGGCCTCCTTCGTGAGCGAGACGTTGCCGCCCTTGGACAGGCTGACAGCCATGGGAATGTCCCTTTCCTCATCCGACATGCACGTACAGGCGGCCAAATTACCGCTCACCCCTCTAACGCCACGAGAGGGCGGTCAGGTTCCCGGGTGAAATCCCGAAGCCGCTCACGTCGCTTAATGGAGGTGACGCGGCGCGGACCGGCGCGGATCATAGGGGGCATGCCTGGTCCCTATGTCATCCGCGGTTCGGTCGTGCTCCCCGAGGGCGAGCTCGCCTGGCGTTTCTCGCGGTCCTCGGGACCCGGCGGACAACACGTGAACACCTCGGACTCGCGCGTGGAGCTGCTGTTCGACGTGGCGGCGACCAAGGCGCTGCCCGAGGTGTGGAAGGAGCGGGCGCTGGAGCGGCTCGCGTCCCGGCTGGTGGACGGAGTGGTGACCGTACGGGCCTCCGAGCACCGCTCGCAGTTCCGCAACCGGGAGATGGCCCTGGTCCGGCTGGCTTCGCTGCTGGCCGAGGCGACGGCGCCGCCGCCGAAGCCGCGCCGGGCGACGAAGATCCCGCGCGGGATCAACGAGCGGCGGCTGCGCGAGAAGAAGGCGCGGGCCGAGACCAAGCGCGGCCGCACCGGCCGCGACTGGTGACGCCCCCGCCGCGCTGACGCCCGGCCGGCCCCGGCCCCGGCGGCGTCGCGCGGCCCCGGCGAGCGCCTCACTGCCCCAGGTGCCGGTAGCGCCCGCGGAAGTACGTCAGCGGCTGCCCGTCGGGGGAGGGCAGGGCGGCGGTCAGGACGCGGCCGATCACCAGCGTGTGGTCGCCCGCCTCGACGCGGTTCTCCGTACGGCATTCGAGGGTGGCCAGGGCGCCGCTCAGCAGCGGGGCGCCGGACGCCTCGCCGCGTACGCACGGCAGGTCGGCGAAGAGCAGCCGGTCGCTGATCCGGCCCTTCATCGCGAACCGGCCGGCGACCTGGAGCTGGTGGTCGGCGAGGAGCGAGACCGCCCACAGCGGCTGCTCCGCCAGCAGGTCGTCCATGCGCGACCCCTCGCGCAGGCTGACCAGCACCAGCGGCGGGTCCAGGGACACCGACATGAAGGCCGTCGCCGTCATGCCGACGTCCTCGCCGCGCGGCCCGTCCGCCGTCAGGGGGGTCTCCTGCGCGGTGATCAGGCACACGCCCGCCGCCAGCCGGGACATGGCGGCCCGGAACTCATCGTTGCTCACTCCCTCAGCATGGGGGCTGGCATCGGCCGGGGCGTGTACAGGGGTGGTTCCAGGGGTCGTCTTCAGCACGCCCCGAACGCTAATCTCGCCTCCCGGCGCGCACATCGGGCCCTGGTCCGAGTCGCGTCCCCGCCCCTTGTCCTAGGCCCCGGGCGTATCGTTTGCTCGCGGGAAGGGAGGGGAGCGCTCCCAGCCGCCGCCCGCCCTCGCAGGCGCCCTTGTTCATCTCATGTGACTTGAGTCACAGAGGGCAAGATTTGTTGACCCTGTGTACCTGCGGCACAGCTCACTGTGATTCAGTGGACGGGACACCGCAACGAAACGCCGATGACAAACCTGGAGTTGCTGTCGAGGTCTCGGGGAGAGCGAGCAATGGAGACCGAGTCGGAGCCGTACGTCCGTCTTGCGACCCTGCGGCAGCTGCACCGGGTGGTGGCCGAGCTCAATACGGCCCGGAGCCTGGCGGACACTCTGCAGACCGTCGTGGACGGCATCGTCGTGGGCCTCGGCTACGAACTCGCCTGTGTCAACCTCGTACGCCCGGACGGTGATCTCGTCGTCGCCGCCTTCGCCGGCGACCCCGCCGCGGAGGCCCTCATCACCGGCCGCGTCGGCTCCCGCGCCTCCTGGGAACGCCGCCTGACGATGGGTGAGAACTGGGACGGGCTCCGCTTCATCCCGCACACCGAGGGCTGGATCCTCATGGAGGACGACGTCCCCCAGTGGCACACGGACGGCCCCGAACCGCGGTTCCAGGACGAGTGGCACCCCGAGGACCGGCTCTACGCCCCCATGTATGCGTCCGGCGGGGAACTTCTGGGTGTCATTTCGGTGGACAGACCGCGCAACGGGCGCCGGCCGGGCGCCTGGGGCCGCGAAGCGCTGCAGATGTACGCCTTCCAGGCGGCGATTGCGATCAGCAATGCGAGGCTCCGCGCGAACATGCAGCGGGCCCTCGTCCGGCTGGAACGCGAACAGCAGGCGCTGCGCGCCAGCGAGGAGTCCTTCCGGCAGGCCTTCGAATACGCACCCAGCGGCATGGCCATCGCCGAGATGGGCGGGGACCAGCACGGCCGGCTGCTGCGGACCAACGACGCGCTGTGCCGGCTGCTGGGCCGGCCCGCCTCCGTCCTGCGCCGCTACTCCTTCTCCGACCTGGTCCACCCCGAGGACATCGGCACCCTGCTGCGGACCTCCGCCGAGGGCGGGCGCGCCGAGCTGCGCCTGGGCCGGCGCGACGGCACGTACGTATGGGTGTCGCTGCGCAACTCCGTCGTCGCCGACGCCGCCGACGGGCCGCGGTTCCTGCTCACCCACGTCGAGGACATCGAGGAGCGCAAGCGCCACGAGCTCCAGCTCGCCCACCGGGCCAGCCACGACTCGCTGACCGGCCTGCCCAACAGCGCCGAGCTGCGGTCCCGGCTGGGCGCGCGGCTGTGCCGCAGACCCCAGTCCGTACGGGCCACCGCGGTCGAGGCCCTGGACGCGGCCTACGAGGGGCGCGACGGGCACGAGGTGCGGGTGGGGGCGGGGGGTGGCGGCGAGCACGGGTTTCGGCCCGACGGCCCCGGCGCCGGGCACGATCCCGGCCGCGGGCCCGGCCCCGACCGGTACGGCGCCCCCGACTCCTTCGAGTACCCGGGGGCGGTGCCCGCCCAGGCGGACGGCCCCTACGACCACCACGTGCACACGGTGGCGCCCGCGAGCGACGTCGACGACGGGACGAAGGGGCTCGCGGTGCTCTTCTGCGACCTCGACGGCTTCAAGTCGATCAACGACCGGTTCGGGCACCACACCGGTGACGCGGTCCTGATCGAGGTGGCCCGGCGGCTGACGACCGGCGTCAGGGACGGTGACACCGTCGCCCGGCTGGGTGGTGACGAGTTCGTCGTCCTCGCCGACGGGCTCGGAGCCGCCGACGCCGCCGATCTCGCCGTCCGGCTGCGCAACGCGATCATCCCGCCGATCCGGGTCGACGGCCGCGCGGTGCGTGTCGGGGCCAGTTTCGGCATCGGCTGGGCCAGCTGCGGCATGTCGGCGGACGAGGTGCTGCGCTCCGCCGACCAGCGGATGTACATCGAGAAGCGGTCGCGCTCCAAGGCGCACCGCCGGGCCGGCTGAGGCGGTCGGAAGCTCGTGGGCGCACCTGTTCGGGGTAGGCTCCCGGGGGTCGAAAGGAGTGACCTGCGATGACGACGCCCGCGAACAACGGCCCGCACGGTGGGGCGAACAAGCCCGAGGACGACGATCCGTTCGGGTATCTCTACGCGGACGGCCAGGCGGCCGGAGCCGCCCCGCCCACGTCGGGCGGTGGATACGGCTACCCGGGTCCCGCCGGCGGCGGTCATTCCGGCCCGCAGCCGGGTGTCCCCCGTACCTCCCACCACCAGGTGCGGACGGTCGGTGAGCGGACGTACGGCGGCCAGCGCGGGCCCGTCCCGCACCAGCCGGGCCCGGGGCAGCAGCAGCCCTACCAGGCGCAGTACCAGGCCCCGGAGGCACTCCAGGCGGGCGGCTACGGCGTTCCGCCGCAGCAGCAGCCCCCGCAGCACCAGACGCAGGCGATCTCCCACTCCGGCGGCCACGGCGGTCACGGCGGTCACGGCGGCGGCTCCAGCCGCAAGGGCGTGGTCATCGCGGCGGTCGCGGTGGTCGCCGCGGTCGCGATCGGCATCGGCGCGGCCCTGGCCTTCGGCGGCAAGGGCAAGGAGAAGTCCGGCGACACCGCGGGCGGCGGCAACCAGCAGTCGGCCGCCCCGCAGAACCCTTCGAGCCCCGCCCCCAGCTCCGCGCAGCCCACCGAGGCCCAGCTGCCGAAGGCGGACTTCGCGGGCGCCGGCATGTCCCTCACCGGCGGCGCCATGCTGCAGAACACCGTGCCGGGCGCGAAGAGCGCCGGCGGCCAGTACGTGGGCGGCCTGAGCACGCTCGGCGCCGCGGCGACGTGGACGCTGGACGTGCCCAAGGCGGGCTCGTACAAGCTGAAGATGACGTACGGCGTGCCGGGCAAGGACGCCAAGACCACGCTGACGGTCAACGGCGAGCCGCAGTCCCGGCCGATCAACATGGCGAACTTCTCCAAGGCCGCCGAGGGCGACTGGGCCAAGGGCTGGACCAACACGTACTCGATCGTGGAGCTCAAGCAGGGCTCGAACACGATCAAGATCTCGTGCGAGGCGGGCAACCAGTGCGACGTCCTCCTCGACCAGCTCTGGCTCGAGAAGAACTGAGCCCCGGGCCCGCTAGTCGGCCCGGGTGACCTTCACCGACCCCCGTACCTCCTCGTAGGTGCGGGGTTCGAACTCTCCCGCCGTCGGGGCGAGCACCGTGGCCGCCGAGAGGGCGACCGCGCGGGTCAGCCGCTCCGGCCAGTCCAGGCCCTCCGCCAGGGCCGACAGCAGGCCGGCGACGGCGGAGTCACCGGCTCCGGTGGGGTTGCCGGCCAGGGCGCGCGGCGGGGCCGCCCGCCAGGCGCCCTCGGGGGTGGCGGCCAGCAGGCCGTCCGGGCCGAGCGAGGTGACCACGGCGCGGGCGCCCCGGCGGCGGGCGTCACGGGTGGCGGGCAGCGGCTCGCGCGATCCGGTCAGCTCGGCGAGCTCGGCGGCGTTCGGCTTGATGATCTCGGGGCGGGCGGCGACCCCGCGGCGCAGGGCCTCGCCGCTGGTGTCCAGCAGGACCGGCACCCCGGCCGCGCGGGCGGCCCGTACGAGCACCGCGTACGCGCCGACCGGCACGCCGGGCGGCAGGCTGCCGCACAGGGCCACGGCGCGGGTCCCGGCCGCCAGCAGGTCCTCGTACCGGTCCAGGAACAGGGACCACTCCGCAGCCGTGATCAGCGGGCCGGGCTCGTTGAACTGCGTGGTGTCGCCGGAGGTCTCGTCGACCACGGCCACCGTGCGCCGCGTGGTGCCCGCGCAGGGGACCAGGGCGTCCACCACGCCCGGGGACTGCGCGAGCAGTTCCCGTACGACGGCGCCGACCGGGCCGCCCGCGAAGCCCGTCGCGGTCACCGTGTGGCCGAGGGCCGCCAGCACACGGGCCACGTTGACGCCCTTGCCGCCGGGGCGCTCGGTGACGTCGGCCACCCGGTGCGAGGCGTGCGGGAGCAGCCGCGGCACGCGGTAGGTGACGTCGAGCGCGGTGTTGAGCGTGACGGTCAGGATCATTGGGCTCCCCCGGGTCTGTTGCTGCCGGGATCATGCCAAAGAGAAGGCGGTCGGCCCAGTGCTCCGGGCCGACCGCTCGTGCTCTACAGCCGGTTGGCCGTCAGGTGCGGGCCTGCGCGGGCGGGCTGACGATCCATTCGCCGCGCCGCATGACGCCCCGGACGTCGAAGGCGGCGTCCAGGACGACGAGGTCGGCGTACTTGCCGGGCTCCAGCGAGCCGATCTCGTCGTAGAGGCCGATCAGCTTGGCCGGGTTGGCGGAGATCGCCTGGACCACGGACTCCACGGGCAGCTTGTCGACGGTGACCGAGCGCTTGAAGGCGGTGTCCAGGGTCAGGGTGGAGCCGGCGATGGAGCCGCCCTCCACCAGCCGGGCCACGCCGTCCTTGACCTCGACCTCCAGCGGACCGAGGTGGTAGGTCCCGTCGCCGAAGCCGGCCGCGTCCATCGCGTCGGTGATCAGCGCGACGCGGTGCGCGCCCGCGTGGTGGAAGGCGAGTTCGAGGGCCGCCGGGTGCAGGTGGGTGCCGTCGTTGATGAGCTCGACGGTGATCCGCTCGTCCTCCAGCAGTGCGGCGATCGGGCCGGGTTCGCGGTGCGCGAGGCCCGGCATCGCGTTGAAGAGGTGGGTGGCCACGGTCGCGCCCGCGTCGATGGCGGCGCGCGTCTGCTCGTACGTGGCGTCGGTGTGCCCGATCGCGGCGATGACCCCGTGTTCGGCCAGCAGCCGTACGGAGTCCAGGCCGCCCGGCAGTTCGGTGGCGAGGGTGAACATGCGGGCGGCGCCGTGCGCGGCGTCGATCAGCTTGCGGACCTCGGCCGGGTCGGGGTCGCGGAGCAGTTCCTCCTTGTGGGCGCCCTTGCGGCAGGCGTTGATGAACGGCCCCTCGAAGTGGATGCCCGCGATCTCGCCCTGCTGGGTCAGCTCGGCGAGCAGCCCCGCGCGGCGGGCCAGTTCGTCCAGGTCCCCGGTGACGGTGGAGGCGACCAGGGTGGTGGTGCCGTGCTCGCGGTGGGTGCGGACGCCCTTGAGGACCTCCTCGGCGGTGCCGGAGGTGAACGAGGCGCCGCCGCCGCCGTGGTTGTGCATGTCGACGAAGCCGGGGACGATCCAGTGCCCGGACAGGTCCACGACCCGCGCGCCCTCCCGGGCGCTGCCGGCGATGCGGTCGCCGTCGACGATGACACGGCCGTTGGCCACGGTTCCGGTGGGCAGCACCACCCTGGCGCCGGAGAGAACAGTGCTGTGCGCGCTTCCGGACATCAGGCAGGTACCTCCGTGGCGAGTAGGTCCCAGGCGAGCAGCCCTGCGCCCAGGCATCCGGCGGTGTCCCCGAGGGCCGCCGGAACGATGTGGGGCAGCCGCTGGAACGTCACGCGCTCCTCGACGGCCGTCCGTAGTGGTGTGAACAAGGTTTCCCCCGCCTCGGCGAGGCCGCCACCGATGATCAGCGTGCTCGGGTCCAGCAGGGTGATCGCGGTGACCAGGCCGTCGGCGAGGGCGTCGACGGCGGCCAGCCACACCCCGCGGGCGCGCTCGTCGCCGGATTCGACGGCCTTGGCGCAGTCGGCCGCGTCGGCGTCCCGCTCGCCGCTGGCGGCGGCCCAGGCACGGGAGACGGCGGAGGCGGAGGCGAGGGTCTCCAGGCAGCCGTACTGGCCGCAGCCGCAGGCGGGGCCGCCGGGGCGGACCACGATGTGGCCGATCTCTCCCGCGTAGCCGTGGGCGCCGGCCTCGATGCGGCCGGCGATGCCGATGGCTCCGGCGATGCCGGTGCCCAGCGGCACGAAGAGGAAGCGGTCGGCGCCGCGGCCCGCTCCGATGCGGCCCTCGGCGAGCCCGCCCGTGCGCACGTCGTGGCCGAGGGCCACCGGGATGCCGCCGAGGCGGGCGCTGAGCAGGGTGCGCATCGGTACGTCGCGCCAGCCCAGGTTCGCCGCGTAGACGGCGATCCCGTGCTCGGCGTCGACGATGCCGGGGACGGCGACTCCGGCGGCGGAGGCGGCCCGTCCGCAGCGCTCCCGGCCGATGGCGAGCAGTTCGGCGGCGAAGTCCTGGATCGTCTCGACGACGGCGTCCGGGCCCCGCTCGCGGCCGGTGGCGCGGCGCGCTTCGTGGAGCAGGGTGCCGTCGGCGGCGACCAGGGCGGCCTTCATCCCGGTGCCGCCCACATCGAGGGCGATGACGTGTTTCACGGGTTTCACAGGTGACAGTCTCGCGTGCTTCACGGGGAAAGGTCTAGTCCATTGAGGGGGATTGTTGAGTGGCCATACAAATCCGGCGTCACGGATGTGGACCAGCGGCCAAAGTGGTGTAGACCTTACGTGGATCGTACGTACAACAAGGGGTGGACCGAGAACTGTGAACCGCCGAAACCTGCGCCTGACCGCGTCCGGCGCCGCACTGTGTCTGACGGCCGTGACACTGACCGGCTGCGGCGCCGCCGGCGGACTCACCGGGGACAACGAGGTGACCCTGCGGGTCGTGGCGGCCGAGTACGGGGACAATCCGCAGAACTCGTCGGCCACCTACTGGAAGAAGCTCGCCGAGGACTTCGAGAAGACCAACCCGGGGATCGACGTCGAGGTCAGCGTCTACTCCTGGTCCGAGGTCGACGCCAAGGTCGCCGAGATGGTCAAGGCGGGCAAGGCCCCCGACATCGCGCAGATCGGCGCGTACGCCGACTACGCGGAGGCGGGCAAGCTGTACGCGGCGGACGAGCTGCTCTCCGTCAAGACCGAAGCCGACTTCCTCGGGCCGCTCGCCGACGCGGGCAAGGTCAAGCGGGTCCAGTACGGGATGCCCTTCGTGGCCAGCACCCGGCTCCTCTTCTACAACGAGAAGCTGCTGACGGACGCCGGAGTCCTCGCCAAGGACGCCAAGAACGGCTGGCAGCCCAAGAGCTGGGCGGAGCTGGAGGCCGCCGCCAAGAAGCTCAAGGGCGCGGGCGTCCCCACCCCCTTCGCCCTGCCGCTGGGCCGCGAGGAGGCCCAGGCCGAGACGATGATGTGGATGCTGTCGGGCGGTGGCGGCTACACCGACAACGAGGAGCAGTACTCCCTCGACTCCGCCGAGAACGTCAAGGCGCTGGAATTCCTCCGCGACAAGATGGTGGGCCAGGGCCTGACCGGGCCCGTCGAGCCCGGCAAGCTGAACCGGCAGGACGCCTTCGACGCCTTCACGCGGGGCGAGGTCGGCATGCTCAACGGCCACCCGACGCTGATCAAGCAGGCGGCCGCCAAGGGCGTCAGGCTCGGCATGGTCACCCTGCCCACCTCCGACGGCACCGAGCACTCGGCGATGGGCGTCGCCGACTGGGTGATGGCCTTCAAGAACGGCCACCGCACGGAGGCCGGGAAGTTCCTGGACCACCTGTACGAGGCGAAGAACGTGACCGCCTTCACCGGCATGTACGACCTCCTGCCGGTCACCACCACCGGCTACCGGGCCGCGCAGTCCGGTACGGGCGGGACCGCGCCGCAGCTGAAGACGTTCCTGGACGCCCTGCCGTCCTCGCGGCTCTACCCGGTGGGCAAGCAGTCCTGGGCGGGCGTCAGCGAGGACATCAAGCAGCACATCGGCACGTCCGTACAGCCGGGCGGGCAGCCCGCCAAGGTGCTGGAGGAGATCGCCGCGAAGGCGCGGGCGGCCGAGTCCGGCTGAGCGGGGCCGCCCCGGCCGGTGTCGGTGGGCGGCGTTAATCTGGCGGTATGACGGACGACGGGCGGCTGACGGCCACGGAGGCCGCGGTGCTCGCGTACGAGGGACGCACCTGGCCGGGGCCCGGCGCCAAGGAACGGGCGATACGGGAAGGGCTGGGGATGACCCCCGTCCGCTACTACCAGCTGCTCAACGCGCTGATGGACGACCCGCGCGCGCTGGCCCACGCACCGGGCACCGTGAACCGCCTGCGCCGCATCCGCGAGGCCCAGCGGGCCCGGCGGTAGGGCGCACGGGCAGCGCACGGGCAGGGTGGTCCGCGCCATAGCCGTCGCCCGGCGCGGCCGTTAGGGTCGTCCGTATGGGGAGCCATCCGCACGACTTGCCGATGCCCGTCACCGCAGCCGGACGCGAGGGGCTCGATGCCCTGCTCCGCGCACCACGCCGTTCCGTGGTCGCCTTGGACTTCGACGGCACCCTCGCCGAGATCGTCCCGGACCCGGACCAGGCGCGGGCCCACCCCGCGGCCGTACCCGCCCTGGCCGCGCTGGCCCCCGAGGTGGCCTCCGTCGCCGTGATCACCGGCCGGCCGGCGGGCGTCGCCGTCCGCTACGGGGGCTTCGCGGGGGTCCCCGGCCTGGAACACCTGGTCGTCCTCGGCCACTACGGGGCCGAACGCTGGGACGCGGTCTCCGGGATCGTGCACGCCCCCGCCGAGCACCCCGGAGTCGCGGCGGTACGGGCCGAGCTCCCCGGCTTCCTCGACTCGATCGGGGCCTGGCGCGGCACGTGGATCGAGGAGAAGGGCCGGGCGCTGGCCGTCCACACGCGGCGCGCCGCGGACCCGGAAGCGGCCTTCGCGGCGCTGCGGGAGCCCCTGGCGGAGCTGGCGGCCCGGCACGGGCTCATGGTGGAGCCGGGGCGCGCGGTCCTGGAACTGCGGCCCCCGGGGATGGACAAGGGCGTCGCCCTCACGGAATTCCTGGCGGAGACGGACGCGGAGGCGGTCCTGTACGCGGGCGACGACCTGGGCGACCTGGCCGCGTACTCGGCGGTCGAGAAGCGGAGGGCCGAGGGTCTGCCGGGGCTTCTGGTGTGCAGTGGCTCCGCGGAAGTTCCGGAGCTCGCCGCCCGCGCGGACCTGGTCCTGCCCGGACCGGCGGCGGTGGTCGCGTTCCTCGCCGCGCTGGGCTCCACCCTCCACCCCTGACTCCGCCCGGCGGCCGGACCCCGGCTCCCCTGCCAGCGGCTCCGCCCCCGGCCCCCCCGCGCCTCAAGCGCCGGCGGGGCTGGATGTGGGTGCGGCGCCGCTGCCAGGGGCTCCGCCCCCGGACCCCCGCGCCTCAAACGCCGGCGGGGCTGGGTGTGGTGCGGCGAGGCTGGATGTGGTGCGGCGCCGCTGTTGGGGCTCCGCCCCAAACCCCGCGCCTCAAATGCGTCTGCCGCCGGACGGCATCAGCCAAAATCCAGCCCCGCCGGCGTTTGAGGCGCGGGGTACGGGGCGGAGCCCCGGGCTTTGAGTCGCACCGGCGATCGAGGCGCGGCCGCAGCTCAGGCTTCGTGCAGGGCTGCTAGCTGGGCCCTGAACCAGGCCGCCGGGGGCAGGGCGGTGGCGGCTGCCGCCAGGCGTTTCGTGCGTTCCGCACGCTCGTCCGCCGGCATGGACAGCGCCGCGTGCAACGCCTCGGCCGTCTCCGAGACGTCGTACGGGTTCACCGTCAACGCGTCCCGCCGGAGCTCCTCGTACGCCCCCGCCCCCCGCGACAGCACCAGCACGCACCCCTCCTCCGACACCACCGGCACCTCCTTCGCCACCAGGTTCATCCCGTCCCGCACGGGATTCACCAGCGCCACGTCCGCCATGCGATAGGCCGCCAGCGACCGCGCGAAGTCGTCCTGCACGGACACCAGCACCGGCTGCCAGTCCGCCGTGCCGAACTCCGCGTTCACGGCCGCCGCCAGCTCCCGCACCGACTCCGTGTAGTCCCGGTACACCTTCAGGTCCTGCCGCGACGGGTACGCCGAGGCCAGGTGCACCACCCGCCCCCGCCACTCGGGATGCACCGTCAGCAGCTCCCGGTACGCCAGCAGCCCCCGCAGGATGTTCTTCGACAGCTCCGTCCGGTCCACCCGGACGATCGTCTTCAGGCCCCCGACCTCCGCCCGCAGCTGCGCCAGCTTGTCGTTCACCTCCGGCCGCCCGGCCAGCACCCGCAGCTCCTCCGCGTCGACGCCCAGCGGGAACACGGCCACGTTCCCCCGGCCCGCGCCGTCCAGGAAGCTGTCCGCCCACGCCCGGGTGTGGAAGCCCAGCAGGTCGGCCCCGAGCATCCCCTGGAGCAGCTGCTCCCGCACGTCGTCCGGGAGCATGTCCAGGAACGGCTTCGCCGCCCACGGCGTGTGCGTGAAGTGCCCGATCCGCAGGTCGGGCCGCAGCTCGCGCAGCGCACCCGGGACCAGCGCCAGCTGGTAGTCCTGCACGAGGACGTGCGCCCCCTGCCCCGCCTCCTCGGCCAGGGCCTGCGCGAAGGCCTGGTTGTACGCGGTGTACGAAGCCCAGCGCCGGCGGAACTCCGCGTCGAAGACCGGCTCGCGCGGGACGTCGTACAGGTGGTGGTGGGTGAACCACAGCACCGAGTTCGCGATGCCGTTGTACGCGTCGTCGTACATCGTGGGATCGATGTCCAGCATCCGGACGCCTGGCTCCGCGATCCCCCGCCGGACCGCCTCCCGGTCCGCGTCCGACAGGGCCGCGCAGATCCACAGCGCCTCCGGCTGCTCGGCGAGGGCCGCGGAGAGCCCGGAGACGAGGCCGCCCCCGCCGCGCCGGGCGCTGAGCGTGCCGTCGGTGTCGAGGGAGTACGAGAGCGGGCCGCGGTTGGCGGCGACGAGTACCTGAGATGCAGCCATGTCGCGAACCTAGCCCGGCCCGGCCTCGCGCAAACTTCCGAAGCCGTCAGGCCGCGCGGCGCAGGGCGTACTCCTCGATGCCCAGCATCGGCGGCCTCTCCTCGGTGTCCACCGGGTACGTGTGCGGCACGAACCCGTCCGGCCCCCGCTCGAACTGCGTCAGCTCCGGCCGTACCAGATGGCCCCGAGAGAGCCGCAGCTGCGCGGTGCGGTAGATCGCCGCGGCCATCCGGCCCAGCGCCTGCCCGTCCTGGTGGCGGTGGACCCGTACGCCCACGTCCACCTGGGCCAGCGCGTCCAGCCCGACCGTGTGCAGCGCGTCCACCAGCAGGCCGAGCTCGACGCCGTACCCGACGGGGAACGGCAGGCGTTCCAGCAGGGAGCGGCGCACGGCGTACTCGCCGCCCAGCGGCTGGACGAAGCCGGCCAGCTGCGGCCAGTGCAGGTTGAGCAGCGGGCGGGCCACCAGCTCCGTGACCCGGCCGCCCTGCCCGGGGGCGTCGCCGAGCGGGCGGTCGTACATGGCCTTGACGAACTGCACGTCCGGATCGGTCAGCAGCGGCCCCACGATCCCGGAGACGAAGGCGGCCGAGAAGTCCCGCAGATCGGCGTCGACGAAGCAGATGACGTCCCCGGTGGCGGCCAGCAGGGAGCGCCACAGCACCTCGCCCTTGCCGGGGAGCGCCGGGATCCGCGGCAGGATGTCGTCGCGGTGCACCACGTGCGCACCGGCCTTCGCCGCCACGTCCGCCGTAGCGTCGCTGGAGCCCGAGTCGATCACGATCAGCTCGTCCACCAGGGGAAGCGGCAGTCCCTCGATCAGCTCGCGCCGGATCACCTCGACGATCGCGCCGACCGTCGCCTCCTCGTCGAGCGCCGGCAGCACCACGCTGACCGTGGTCCCAGCTGCCCGTTTCCGCTCCAGCAGCTGGTCGAGCGGTCGGTCGGCGGCGGACCAGGAGCGGTCGGCCAGCCAGCGCTCCACCTCTTCCAGCACTCTGAGCACTCCTTGCGGCTTGGTCGGATTGACCGAAAAGTGATCCATCTCGCGGTTCGGACGCCTGTCTCAACCGCCCGGGCCTTCGGTTACAGTCTTGAACAACGCGAAGGACCACCGCATGCCGGGGGTCCTCGCGCACAAACGCACCGGCGCGCCACAGAGCGCGTGTGCCGGTGCCATACCGCTCATCCAGAGGGGCAGAGGGACACGGCCCGTTGAAGCCCCGGCAACCCTCCAGTCGGTTCTCGCGATGCGACAAGCATCCCGCGGGGCCCCGGCTAGGGAAGGTGCCAATTCCGTCTCATGGCGAAGTGCGCCATGGGGAAGATGAGGAGAAAGGGCCTCGCCATCATGGCTGCACAGACTGTTGCCACCTCTGTCGATCTCGGACCTGCCACCGGCCTCTCGTGCCGTGAGTGCGGTACCCGCTTCGAACTCGGCCCGATCTTCGCGTGCGCCGAGTGTTTCGGACCGCTGGAAGTGGCCTACGACCTTCCCACCGGTGACCCCGAGGCCCTGCGCGCCGCGATCGAGGCCGGCCCGAACAACATCTGGCGTTACGCGCCGCTGCTGCCGGTCCCCGCGGACGTGGCCTCCAAGCCCAGCCTGAACCCGGGCTTCACCAAGCTCGTGGACGCGCAGAACCTGGCCAAGGAGCTCGGCGTCACCGGCAAGCTCTACGTCAAGGACGACTCCGGCAACCCGACGCACTCCTTCAAGGACCGCGTGGTGGCCATCGCCGTCGAGGCGGCCCGCGCCTTCGGCTTCACCACCCTGTCCTGCTCCTCCACCGGCAACCTGGCCGGCGCCGTCGGCGCCGCGGCCGCCCGGGCCGGATTCCGCTCCTGCGTGTTCATCCCGCACGACCTGGAGCAGGGCAAGGTCGTCATGGCCGGTGTCTACGGTGGCGACCTCGTCGGCATCGAGGGCAACTACGACGACGTGAACCGCTTCTGCTCCGAGCTCATCGGCGACCCGCTGGGCGAGGGCTGGGGCTTCGTCAACGTCAACCTGCGCCCGTACTACGGCGAGGGCTCCAAGACCCTGGCGTACGAGATCTGCGAGCAGCTCGGCTGGCAGCTGCCCGACCAGATCGTCATCCCGATCGCGTCCGGCTCGCAGCTGACGAAGATCGACAAGGGCCTGCAGGAGCTGATCAAGCTCGGCCTCGTCGAGGACAAGCCGTACAAGATCTTCGGCGCCCAGGCCGAGGGCTGCTCCCCGGTGTCGACCGCCTTCAAGGCCGGTCACGACGTGGTCCGCCCGCAGAAGCCGAACACCATCGCCAAGTCCCTGGCCATCGGCAACCCGGCGGACGGCCCGTACGTCCTGGACATCGCGCGGCGCACCGGCGGCTTCGTCGAGGACGTCACCGACGAGCAGGTCGTCGAGGCCATCAAGATCCTCGCGCAGACCGAGGGCATCTTCGCCGAGACCGCGGGCGGCGTGACCGTCGGCGTGACGAAGAAGCTCATCGAGAACGGGCAGCTCGACCCGGCGCTGACCACCGTCGTCCTGAACACCGGAGACGGCCTCAAGACCCTGGAGGCGGTGGCCGCGGACAGCGGGCAGACCGCCACCATCCGCCCGAGCCTGGACGCGTTCCGCGCCGCCGGCCTGGCCTGACCCTCCCCCCTGTCCTACCGGAAAGGCAGTAGCGCCATGAGCGTCAACGTCCGCATCCCCACCATCCTGCGCACCTACACCGGCGGTCAGGCCGAGGTCCCCGCCGAGGGCGCGACCCTCGCCGAGGTCATCGAGTCCCTGGAGAAGAACCACCCGGGCATCGCCGCCCGCGTCCTCGACGACCAGGGCAAGCTGCGCCGCTTCGTGAACGTCTACGTCAACGACGACGACGTGCGCTTCGAGGGCGGGCTGCAGGCGGCGACGCCGGACGGTGCGGGCGTCTCGATCATTCCCGCCGTCGCCGGAGGCTGACCGACCGGACGTGCGCCAACCGTAATTACCCCCTCCGTTAATAAGCGGAGGGGGTAATTCTGTTTGATTGGGCGCGGTAGAGTTGGGGAAGTCCCCTCCGCTGCTCTTGCCCGCCGCATATGAACGGGTCGCGCGAGGGTCGACATCGGGTCAATGTGCAAGCGCGGTATGGGGCTTTGGCGAGATATGCCGGGCCCGAGTTGCCCTGGAATATGCCAGATTTTCACTCTATTTCCATGTTTCCCCGTGTCCAGAATTCTCGTCGGATTGACCTGTTGCAGACAGCACTGGCGCGGATACATTCAGCCTCGGTCGACGCGTTCCGACGCAAGTGATGACCCGGGACCGCGAAGTGCGTTCCTGCGCAAGGGCCAGTAATAGGGGAGTTAGGCATGGCTCAGGGCACCGTCAAGTGGTTCAACGCGGAGAAGGGCTACGGCTTCATCGCGGTCGACGGTGGTGCGGATGTGTTCGTCCACTACAGCGCCATCCAGATGGACGGGTACCGCACCCTTGAAGAGGGTCAGCGGGTCGAGTTCGAGATCTCGCAGGGCCAGAAGGGTCCGCAGGCGGACATGGTCAAGCTCGCACTCGGCTAGTCCTGGCGCGATCGACCGCCCACGCGTACATGAGGGGCCCACATCCCGGACACGGGATGTGGGCCCCTCGCGCGTTGCCGGTGTGTTCACCGGGGTGTTCCCCCAAGCCGCTTGCACTCGCGGGGGTCGAGTGCTAATCATTGGCGTTAGCACTCTCCAGGTGAGAGTGCTACTGAACGAGGACCGGGTCGGTGAGGCCCGCAGGGTCCGGCGGGAAGGAACCGCCGGGCACGCAGGCCGTCCGTCGCGGGCGCGGGCGCGGTCCAGGAGCAATCCACCGCTGTCCGGGAGGACCACTTCAGATGGCCAAGATCATTGCGTTCGACGAGGAGGCCCGGCGCGGTCTCGAGCGTGGGATGAACCAGCTCGCCGACGCCGTCAAGGTCACCCTTGGCCCCAAGGGTCGCAACGTCGTCCTTGAGAAGAAGTGGGGCGCCCCCACGATCACCAACGATGGTGTTTCCATCGCCAAGGAGATCGAGCTCGAGGACCCGTACGAGAAGATCGGCGCCGAGCTGGTCAAGGAAGTCGCCAAGAAGACGGACGACGTCGCCGGCGACGGTACGACCACCGCCACCGTGCTCGCCCAGGCGCTCGTCCGCGAGGGCCTGCGCAACGTGGCGGCCGGCGCCAACCCGATGGCCCTCAAGCGTGGCATCGAGAAGGCCGTCGAGGCCGTCTCGGGCGCCCTGCTCGAGCAGGCGAAGGATGTCGAGACCAAGGAGCAGATCGCTTCCACGGCCTCCATCTCCGCCGCTGACACCCAGATCGGCGAGCTCATCGCCGAGGCCATGGACAAGGTCGGCAAGGAAGGCGTCATCACCGTCGAGGAGTCGCAGACCTTCGGTCTCGAGCTCGAGCTCACCGAGGGCATGCGCTTCGACAAGGGCTACATCTCGGCGTACTTCGCCACCGACATGGAGCGTATGGAGGCGTCGCTCGACGACCCGTACATCCTGATCGTCAACTCCAAGATCGGCTCGGTCAAGGACCTGCTGCCGCTCCTGGAGAAGGTCATGCAGTCCGGCAAGCCGCTGCTGATCATCGCCGAGGACGTCGAGGGCGAGGCCCTGTCGACCCTGGTCGTCAACAAGATCCGCGGCACCTTCAAGTCCGTCGCCGTCAAGGCCCCGGGCTTCGGCGACCGCCGCAAGGCCATGCTCGGCGACATCGCCATCCTCACCGGTGGCACGGTCATCTCCGAGGAGGTCGGCCTCAAGCTGGAGAACGCCGGTCTCGACCTGCTCGGCCGCGCCCGCAAGGTCGTCATCACCAAGGACGAGACCACCATCGTCGACGGTGCCGGTGACAGCGACCAGGTCCAGGGTCGCGTGAACCAGATCCGCGCCGAGATCGAGAACTCCGACTCGGACTACGACCGCGAGAAGCTCCAGGAGCGCCTCGCGAAGCTGGCCGGCGGCGTGGCCGTCATCAAGGCCGGCGCCGCGACCGAGGTCGAGCTCAAGGAGCGCAAGCACCGCATCGAGGACGCCGTTCGCAACGCGAAGGCGGCCGTCGAGGAGGGCATCGTCGCCGGTGGCGGCGTGGCCCTGCTCCAGGCCTCCGCGGTCTTCGAGAAGCTCGAGCTGACCGGTGACGAGGCGACCGGCGCCAACGCCGTGCGCCTGGCCCTCGAGGCCCCGCTCAAGCAGATCGCCGTCAATGGTGGTCTCGAGGGTGGCGTCGTCGTGGAGAAGGTCCGCAACCTGCAGATCGGCTGGGGCCTGAACGCCGCGACCGGCGAGTACGTCGACATGATCGCCGAGGGCATCATCGACCCGGCGAAGGTCACCCGTTCCGCCCTGCAGAACGCGGCGTCCATCGCGGCCCTCTTCCTCACCACCGAGGCCGTCATCGCCGACAAGCCCGAGAAGGCCGGTGCCCCCGCGGGCGGCGGCATGCCGGGCGGTGACATGGACTTCTGATCGGCCCCGGCTCCGGCCACTGGTTGATCGGCTGTTCTCGAACGAGGGCGGCACTCCCCGGTACGGGGGGTGCCGCCCTCGGGCGTTCCGGCGTCGGATGCCGGTCGGAGGCCGATGCGAGGCCGATGCGAGGCTGATGCGGTCAGTCGAGCCGCTTCAGGAAGTACACGTCCTCGTGGCCGCCCGGGAAACCGGGGACGCGGGCCGTCTCCACGTAGCCGTGCCGGGCGTAGAACGCGGGCGCCTGGAAGGTGAAGGAAGACACCAGGATGGTCGCGCAGCCCCGGCGGCGGGCCTCCGCCTCCGCCGCGGCCAGCAGCTTGCCGCCCCAGCCGTCGCCCCTGCTGTCCTCCCGCACCCAGGTCATCCCGATGCCGGCGCGGTCGCCCCAGCTCCAGCCGCTGAGCCCGGCGACGAGCGCCCCGTCCGCGTCCGTGATCCGTACGGTGAACTCGGACTGCTCCTGCCCCGGCGTCGCCGCCTGGTTGAAGGCGTCCAGTTCCTTGCTCAGCCGCTCGTCGAGTCCGGCGTCCGGCCCGCCTATGGTGATCTCCACCCCGTTGTCGTCCATCCGGACATTCTGAGGTTCACTACCGATATGACGGAACCGTTCATCAAGATCTGCGGGCTGCGGACCGCGCAGGACGTCGACGTGGCCGTCGGCGCCGGAGCTCAGGCCGTCGGGTTCGTCTTCGCCCCCGGCAGCCCCCGTACCGTCGACGCCGCCACCGCGCGGGAGCTCGCCGCGCGGGTGCCGGCCGGGGTGCTCACCGTCGGGGTGTACCGCGGGCAGCCGCTCGACGAGGTGCGGCGGCTCACCGAGGAGAGCGGGGTGCGTGCCGTGCAGCTCCACGGGGACGAGGGGCCGGAGTACTACGAGGAACTGCGCGCGCCGGGGCGGACGCTGATCCGGGCCACCGCCGAACGCGTGGCGCGCTGCGGCGAGCTGGGCGAGGACCTGCTGCTGCTCGACGCCCCCGACCCGGGCTCCGGCAAGCCGTGGAACTGGGGCTCCGCGGAGTTCACCCCGCCCGGGGGGCGCTGGCTGCTCGCGGGCGGGCTCACCCCCGGCAACGTCCGGGAGGCCGTCGAGGCCACCGGCGCCTGGGGCGTGGACGTCTCCAGCGGGGTGGAGCGGGAGCGCGGGGTGAAGTCCCCCGAGCTGATCCGCGCCTTCATCGAGGCGGCGCGCGGACCGGTCGGCGATCGCTGACCGTATTCATATGATTACTCTGTGCGAGAAATTCGGTGTGGCCTGCTTCCCCGGGGGCAGAAAAAGCCCATGGTCACGGACACGCTCGCATGGCTGCGACGCCTGACGCGCCGCTTCGCTCCGGGCGGTGAGGGCGGCCGCGGACCGGTGCTGCCCTCGCCCCGCCGATCCCGCACCCTCGTCTTCACCGCCGACTTCTCCTCCGAGACCCAGTGGGTCGCGGGCCGCTCCTGGGCCTATCCCGACGGCGGCCCCACCAACCCGGGCGACAACAAGCTCGACCACCTCGTCGCCGACCCCGCCTACAGCCGCAGCGGCGTCTTCCGCGCGACGCCCCGTCCCGACGGCAACTGGGACACCGGCCTGCTCACCACCGAGGGCAGCGAGGAGGGCTTCGCGCTGCGCACTGGCGACGTCCTGGAGGCGCGGGTCAAACTCCCGGTGGAGGTCGGGGCGTGGCCCGCGATCTGGACCTGGCGGGACGGCGACCAGGAGATCGACGTCTTCGAGTACCACCCCGACAACCCGGACCTGCTGGAGCTGTCGAACCACGTCCGCGAGGCCCACCGCTACCACCGCGACCCGTCGGTCCGGCCCGGCGCCTGGGTCGACCTCAAGGTCGAGTTCGGCAGGACCTCGGTCGTCTGGTGGGTCAACGGCGCCCGCGTCTACGCCGACCACAAGGGCGTCGGCCGGTCCTGGTGGGCGTACCTCATCGTGAACCTGTCCGTGTCGGCCGGCCGCTACCACCCATCGCCGGGCCCGGGGGTGACGGAGATCGCGTACGAGGTCTCGCAGCTGCGGGTGTACCGGCGCTGAGCGGCCTCGGCGAGGTCGGCCCTGGCCGCGCGCTTCACTCGGCGAAGTCCTTCAGGGGTTCGGTGCCGAGGGTGATGCCGACGGGGGCGGGGATTTCGACGCGCCCCGGATCCGCCGGGCCGCTTCCACCTCCCGGCGGAACCGCCGCCGGAACGCCGGGTCCTCGGCCAGTTCCGGCCGTACCACCTTGATGGCCACCGGACGGCCGCCCTCGGTGTGCGACAGGTAGACGCGGCCCATTCCGCCCGCGCCGAGCCGGGACGCGAGGCGGTAGCCGGCCACGGTGTGCGGATCGTCCGGCCGCAGCGGCTGGAACACCTCGGTCGCGCTGATCGGCAGTCGGGCAGGGGTTCGAAGGGGAGCCGGACGGCGGTCACACGGCGACGCCGAAGGAGGACGCGCCCCCGTCCTCCTCGACGGACTCCACGACCGCGGTCGTCCGCAGGGCGTCGACCTGCTCGGGGGAGAGGCGGGCGGCGAAGCCGTTCGTCACCTCGCGGTAGACGTGGACGGGCGTGATGCCGAAGGCGTCCGCGATGACGGCCGGGTCGACGCCGCGCTGCACGGTGACGATGTACGTCGGGTGGTCGGCGGGGGCGGCGTGCGGGACGGGCTCGCGCACGGCGGCCGCGGCCGCGGCCGCGGAGACGGGCAGGGCGGTGACGGCGGCCAGGGCGGCGACGGCGACGGCCACGGGCAGGGCTCGGCTCAGACGGGTGCGCATGGGGGGAGGCCATCACGTGCGCCGGGGCCGGTCAACGACTCCCTCGGGTGTGGCGGGGTCACCGGGGGCGCACCGGCCGTGCGCTCCCCGGTGTGGGGGCGGACCGTACGGGTGATCTTGTCGGGGAGGCCCGGGACCGTTCGGTCCGGGTCCGGCTGGTGCGCCGCAAGGGGATAACCCTTTCCGCAGTTTGTGCGACCAGGCGTGTTGACGCGTGCGCCGGACGCTCGGCCGGGCGGGGCCGGCGGTTCAAGCCGGGCCCCGGTGGCACCGATGGAACGGGAGGCCGCACCCGCTGAGGCCGATGTCCTCGCGGGGGCGGCTCCTCCATGCCGATCGTCGCCCTCCCAGGAAGTTCCCTCCATGCGCCTGTTCGCACGTGTGGCCACCGCTGCCCTCCTCACCGTCACCCCGGCGGTGGCCGGCACGGCCTCCGCCGCCGCCCCGGAGCCGACCCCGGCCCCGCTGATCACGGCCCCCAATCCGGTGCCCGGCAAGTACATCGTGACCCTGCAGAAGGGTCAGGACGCGGCGAAGGTCGCGAGGAAGCTGGGCCTGAAGCCGTCGTTCGTCTACACGGCGGCGATGAACGGATTCGCGGTCCCGCTCACCTCGCCGGAACTGACGCTCGTCCGCAACAGCCTGGGTGTGGAGAAGGTGGAGGAGGACGCCTCGGTCCAGGCCCTGCCGGTACCGACCGCGGGGGCGTCGCGTGCTCCGTCGAACTCGTGGGGCCAGGACCGGATCGACCAGAAGAACCTGCCGCTCGACTTCAGCTTCACCACCCAGGGCAACGGCGCCGGGGTGACCGCGTACATCCTCGACACCGGCATCGACTACAAGCACGCCGACTTCGGCGGCCGGGCCACGTTCGGCTTCGACGCGATCGGTGACGGCCGCAACGGCCAGGACTGCCAGGGCCACGGCACGCACGTCGCGGGCACGGTCGCCGGCGCGACGTACGGTGTGGCGCGCAAGGCGAACCTGGTCAGCGTCCGTGTCCTGGGCTGCGACGGCAGGGGCTCGTGGTCGGGGATCATCGCGGGCCTGGACTGGGTGGCGAAGAACGCCAAGCAGCCCGCCGTGCTGAACGGCTCGCTGGGCGGGGACAGGTCGGACGCGGTCAACAACGCCGCGACCGCCCTGTCCGACGCGGGTGTCCTGCCGGTGGTCGCGGCGGGCAACTCCGCGATCGACGCGTGCCAGGTCTCGCCCGCGTCCGCCGCCCGCGTACTGACCGTCGCGGCGAGCAACCAGTGGGACGAGGAGACCTCCTTCTCCAACTACGGCCCGTGCGTGTCCCTCTACGCGCCCGGCCAGGCCATCGTCTCGGCGAAGCTCGGCGGCGGCAGCGTGGCCCTCGACGGCACGTCGATGGCCGCCCCGCACGTTGCGGGCGTCGCCGCCCTCTACAAGCAGGCACACCCGACCGCCGACCCGGCGGAGATCAACGAGTTCCTCGACAGCGAGTCCACCAAGGACGTCCTGAACAGCGTCAGCAAGGGCAGCCCGAACCAGCTGCTGTTCACCGGCGGAATCTGACCCGTCAGAGCGTCGCGACGAAGGTCGCCCAGGCCCGTGCGTGGAACACCACGTGCGGGCCTTCGGGCTGCTTGGAGTCGCGGACGGGGACGAGGTGGGGGTGGCCGTCGGCGACTTCGAGGCAGCTGCCGCCACTCCCGTCGCTGTAGGTCGACTTACGCCAGGTGGCCATCTCCAGGCAGTCGCCGCCGCTGCCGCCGCTGTAGCTGGACTTGTGCCAAGTGGCTGTCGAGAGGTCGTACTCAGGCGCGCTCGTCATGTGCGTAATCCTCCGCCACGGATTCGATCAAGGCCAGTGATTGTGTGGGCGACAGTGCGCTGGCCGTGAGGAGATCGTAGGTCAGTGAGTGGCGGGCAACGGCGGCCGGATCGTCCAACAGCATTCCGGTCTCAAGGCCTTGTACATATGCCAGCGGGGGAGCGCCCTCGAACGACATCAACTTGAGCGAGCCCTCCAAGGAGGCGTGGGCACCAGCGGCGAAGGGAACCACCTGGACGATGATCCGTCGTGTTCGGATCAGCGTCGCGATGTGGCGCATGGCCTCGGCCATCACCGCCCGGCCGCCGACCACCCGTCGCAACACCGCTTCATCGAGGACGGCCCAGAACAGCGGTGTTGTTGGATCTTCGAGGAGGGCCGTGCGAGCCAGCCGGTTCGTGACCAGGTCGTCGATGACCTCGGTCATCGCTGTCGGTTGGTATGCGAGGAAGACCTCGCGGGCGTACGCCTCGGTCTGGAGGAGCTCCGGAATGATCAGGGGCGCGTACTCGCGGATGGCCTTCGCCTCCGCCTCGGCCTCGGCGGCCTCAGCGAAGTGGTCGGGGTACTTGGACTTGGCCGACGCCGCGCAGTTGCGGACGAAGAAGCCGCCGGTGTTGAGCAGTTCGTCTATCGGCCGGGCGAGTTCGAGGGTGATGCGGCGGGTTCCGGCTTCCATCTGGCCGATGTACGAGCCGCTCACGAAGAGCGGTTCGCCCAGTTCCGCCTGGCTGAGGCCCGCGCGTTCGCGGGCGACGCGCAGTTCGGCGCCGAGGAGGGCGCGGGGGGAGGAGGAGGGATCGAGGTCCTTGGGTGCGGGCATGGCAACTCCTGTTACAACGGCACGCGTTGCTGTATCTGCCTGCTTGAAGGCTAGCCAGGGCGGCGCCACGCTGAGTGCAGAACCCGACCACTCAGAGTAAAAAGGTGACATGTCATGGTGATGACGGCGAAGGAGCGCATGCTCGCGGTCGAGGAGGCCGTGCGGCAGCTGAAGGGCGCGCTGGACGGGGTGGGGGTGGTCTTCCCGTCGCTGGACGTGGACCACGTCTCCGCGGCCGGTACGTACGGCCTCCCGCTGGTCGAGCTCGGGCGCTGCAACGTGGACACCGCGCTCCGGCTGGCCGCCGTACTGCACGAGCGGGCGCGGGTGTGAGCGAGGACGCGGTCCAGGCCGCCGAGTTCGCCTTCGAACTCGGCTGGAAGCTGAGCGCTTTGGAGGCCGCGCTCGGCGGTGGCGGTCCGGCGCGCCGGCCTGCGGCGCGGGAGGAGATGCCGCCTCCGCCGCCGGGGAGGCAGCGGTTCACGCTGATCCACTGCCCGGTCGGGGAGCATCCCGGGTTCGGCGATCCGCGCTACGAGGGGCTGAGGGCGGGGCCGCCGGAGGGGTGCGAGGCCGAGGACGTCGGCGGGTACTTCGGGCTCCGCTGCGAACGGCCGGGTGCGCGGCTGCTGGACGCCGTCGCCGAGACCTGCCGGGAGATCCGGTCGCAGCACGGGCTGCTCATGTCCGACCTCGGTGTCGGGAAGCTGTGGGAGTGGTCGCAGGACGGTACGGACGGCCGGGGCGCGGAACTCGTGGGCCAGCTGCTGCTGATGGCCGCCGAGCGCGGTCCGAAGCTCGGCTACAGCGCCGATGACCTGGTGCGGTTCTTGCGTACGGCGGCCTGCTGAGTTCACTTCTCGGTGATGAGTTCACCGTCGTGCTCGCCGCCTTTGCACGTCCACTGGCCGGTGGAGGAGTCGTACTCCACCGTCCCCTTGGCGGCCGTGCACGTCGGTCCGGGGATGGCCGGTACGGCGGCCTGCGCGACGGGGACCGCGGCGCCGAGGGCGGCCAGGACGAGAGCGGCGGTGAACGCGAGGATTCGGGTACGCATGGGAGCTCCTCCGGGAGCGAGTGACACCAACACGTCTCACGACCAGCTTCCCTCCGTGGTGCGGCGGGTGCACGTCGGAAGGGGGCGCACAAGGGGGCGCGCGAGAGGCGCCGCATGCGGTCGAGCGGCAGGCTGGAGTTATGGCGAAGACGCCGAAGGTAGTGGTGGGGGCGCCTGATGAACGCGGCTTGCGGAAGGTCCTGGTGGACGGCGAGCGCGTGGGCAGGGCCCGATCCCTCAGGGAACTCCGAAGAATCCTGGACCGTGCCGGTGTGGCACCGGGATACGAGATCAGCTATCTCGGTGAGGACAGCACCGTCTGGCCGGACCGGGCGTGGTTGCGGCAAGGCACCTGCTTGTTCATGGTCGCCGGTCTCGCCGTGACGGCATGGCCGCTGTTCCGGATCGGGTTGTCGGACAGCGGCGATGCGCTGACGTACGGCGGACGGATCGCCGGACTCACCATCCTTGTCGTGGCCGTGGTGGAGGCGCTGTCCATCGTGGCCGCCTTCGACTACTGGGACAAGCGGCGGTGGCGGTATTCGGGCGTGCTCGTCCTGATCGGAGTCGTGATAGCCCTCCTCTGCAGTGTCGCCCTCCTTGTGCTGCAGATCGGGGAGAGGTTCACCAATTACACGGTGATCGGGATAGCCCTCGGCCTCTGGTCGCTGGTGGCCCTGTTCGTGCTGTTCAAGAGCGAGGCGTGGAGAGGTCTCCGCATTCCCAGGAAGATTGCCATCGGTGTGATCATTTCCACCCTCCTGGCCGGTGCGAACCTGGCGTATGCGCAGGTCTATCTTCCCTACGTGACGACGCCGCTGATCCTGACGGGGGCCTCGTTCAAGGAGTCGAACCTGGAGGCCGGGGCGGCGAAGCTCTACGTGACGGTCCATCTGTACGTGAAGAACGCCGGCGAGGTGCCCGTGTACGTCCTGGGCAGCGCCTACTGGGTCCGTGGCGAGCCGGCGAAGAGCAAGGCGGTCGACAAGGCGGACAAATCCGAATTGATCTACGACGGCGAATTCGTCAGCCCGGACGGTCACGTGCTGAATCCGGGAGAGGAAGTGGCCCAGGATGCGGTCGTGGAGATAAAGAATCCGAGTCCTCACAAGTACGAGGCTCTCACCGCTCAGACCGAGGTGTACGTGATCAGGAAAGACAGGATGAAGTTGACCGGGGACTACGAGAAGTCCAGGGTGTCGGGGAAGACGCTCAAAGAATCCTTGACGAAGGATGATCCGGCCAGTCCGAAGTACAAGTACGTGACCGGGATGTCGAACAGCAGTGAGATCCTGAACGTGACCCGCGGCCCGCAGCGCGTAACGGTGTGGAGGTTGGACCGCCCTGTATGGCCTGTGGTCATTGTGGACGTGTCCCCGCCGGACGAGCGGATAACGTTCAAATCCGACAGGCCGCCCCTGAACCGAAAGGTCATCGAGCGGTACGGTCTCTCCCAGGAACGCGGCTCCATGGCGCAGACGCCCTACCCGGAACTCCTGGAAAAGGCCCGATCGATAGAAAAGGGCGCAACCCCGCCCCCCACCGCACCACCTACCCCGGCGGTGTGACGGTGACCTATTTCAGCAAGTATTATCTGCAGCATCAGTCCACTGGACGGGGGGAAGAGCAATCACACGCTTTTTACGTGCTCGCATTGCGCCGATCATGGTGTGTCTCGGAACGGGCTTGCTGCTGGGCCTGGCGGGCCCCGTCGCCGGAACATGGGATAACCCCGTTTGTGCCGCCGTGAGTATTGCTTTCTCCAGTGGCTGGCCGTGGGCCTGCTTTGCGCTGCTGGTGGGGTATTTCCAGCGATCTAAAGTCGAGTCGGCATTGCTGGCGTCTTTGGGGCTGGCCATCGGTGTAGTCGCCTACTACGTTTTCAAGGACGTGAACCCCGCTGGCGGACAGATCCTCGTGTGGGGAGTAGCGGCTTTCGTGTTCGGTGCGCCTGTGGGCCTCGTGGGGAACGTAGCGCGAACGCCCGGAGTCGGTGGCCTTCCGTTCCGTCTGCTGGTTCCGTTGATCGCCTACTTCGAGGCGACTCAGCGATTGAACGTAGAGGCGGACTCCCAGGGTCCCGTTTTTTCCATGACCTGGAACGCGACTCGCGTCGCAGCCTGCGTCGTCGCCGTAGCTCTCGTCGCACACACGGTGTGGAGCCGGCGCGTTCGGCCTAGCCGAGTCGATCGACAGTGAATGCCGTTTCGTGCGACGGGGGGTCGGTCCGCAGGCGGGCGTGGAGGTGTTCGTCGTGCCAGCCGTCCGCGTGGAGGAGGGCGCCGCGCAGGGTGCCCTCCAGGGGGTAGCCCGCCTTCGTGGCGACGGCGCAGGAGGCCGGGTTGGCCACGGAGTGCGTGATCCGCAGGCGGTGCAGGCCCAGGTCTTCGAAGGCCCAGCGGGTGACGCGGCCGACGGCGGGCACCATGACGCGGCTGCCGCGGCCGGCCGGCAGCAGCCAGTAGAGGAACTCGCCGCTGCCGCCCGCGAGATCGAGGTCGGCGAGGCCGATCAGGCCGACGGCGCGGGCGCCTTCGGCGAGGGCGATCGCCCAGACCACGGACTGCTCGGCCTGCCGGCGGGCCTCCCAGCGGGCGATCCGCTCCTCGGCCCCGGCCAGGGTGAGCAGGCCGGGCCGGTTCCAGTGCCGGATCTGCGGGTCGAGGCAGGCCTCGACGAGCGCGGGGGCGTCGTCCGCGGCCCAGGGCCGCAGCAGCCACCCGTCGGGGAGGGCGAGTACGGGATGGGACAGATCCCGCATCCGGCCTGCCGGTACGACCGGGGGGATCTGCTCGGCGGCGCGGAGGCGGGCCAGGAGCGCCGTGGCCGCGGGGCTCTCGCCGTCGAAGGCGTGGCCGCGGTCCAGGTGCGCGGGGACGGCCGGGCCGGTGAGCAGGACGATGTTGCAGGAGAAGCAGGGGACCAGGTCGTAGAGGTGGTTCAACTCCGCGTCGTGCGCGCGGAGGCCCCAGGTGGGAACGAAGCAGCGGCCCCGCTCGCCCGGAGGCAGGGCTTCGAGCAGGGCGAGGGCGTCGGTGGCCTGGGTGCCGGTCCACACGGCAACGGAGGTGCCGCCGGATATCGGCCCCCACCGGTGCTCCTGGCGGGGGCCGAGGCGGACGACTTCGAGGGCTGCCGCCCCGGCGGGTATCTCCATGCCGCGCAGCCTATTGCGCGCCCGCGGAGCGGAAGCACGGGATCACACGCCGGCGCCTCGGCGGCGCGGGCCCCGTCCCGTCACGCCAGGGCCGGTTCCTTCGCCGGGTCGGTGGGCTTGGTCGTGGGGTCCGGCTGCGGGTCGGTGTTGAGGTCCGTCAGCATCTGCCGCGTGAAGCCGAAGAAGTACGTGGCGAGGAAGCCCACCACATAGCCGACGACCAGGCCGCCCGCGTAGATGGCGAGGGTGGCGCCCAGCCTCGACGTGCCGTTCAGCAGCGGGAACAGGGCCCAGCCCGAAGGGCCGATGGCGGTGGAGCCGAAGGCCACGCCGAGCTGGTGGAAGAGCCCGACGAAGGCCCCGCCGGCGGCGCCGCCGATGCACGCGGTGACGAAGGGGCGGCCGAGGGGCAGGGAAACCCCGTAGATCAGCGGTTCGCCCACGCCCAGGAAGCCCGCCGGGAGCGCGGACTTGATGGTGGCGCGCAGCGAGGCGTTGCGCGCGAGCCGGTAGTAGACGGCGATGGCCGCGCCGACCTGGCCCGCGCCCGCCATGGCGAGGATGGGCAGCAGAACCGTGTAGCCGGACTGTTCGATGAGGGTGGTGTGGAGGGGGATGAGGGCCTGGTGCAGGCCCAGCATCACGAGGGGGAGGAACAGGCCGCCCAGGACCAGGCCCGCGAAGGCGCCGCCGCCGGCGAGCAGCCAGTTGGCGAACGTACCGATCGCGGCGGAGGCCTCGCCCGCCAGGAACATCAGGCCGAAGATCGTGACGAGGCCCGAGACCAGGACGGTGAGGGTGGGGGTGACGAGCACGTCCAGGGCCTCGGGGACCCACGTACGGCACCACTTCTCCACGTACACCGCGAGCACGGCCGCGGCGAGCGCGCCGAGTACGCCGCCCTGGCCGGGCTTGAGTTCCAGTCCGAAGGCGGTGATCTTCGCGACGCCGGGGAAGACGATGATCGCCGCGACCGCGCCGCCGAGGACGGGCGTACCGCCGAACTCCTTGGCGGTGTTGTAGCCGACGAAGACGGCGATCAGCGACATGAAGCCGGAGGCGATGGCGGCCAGTGCCGGGACCACGCCGGGCAGCCAGCCCGCGTTCGTCAGGACGCCGTTCAGGCCGGCGATGATGCCGCACCCGATCAGGGCCGGGATGAGCGGGACGAAGATGTTCGCGATGCGGCGCAGGAGCAGCTTGAAGGGCGTCGCGTTGCGTGCCTTCCGGGCTTCCTTCAACGCCGCTCCCTGCGCGGCCAGTTCGTCCGCGGTGACCGGGTGCGGGGCGGCGGCGGAGCGGCCTTCCTCGACCAGCGCCTCGAACTCCGGGGTGACGCGGGCGACCGTACCGGGACCCAGCACGATCTGGTACGTGTCGTCCTCGACCACGCCCAGGACCGCGGGCAGCGCCCGCAGGGCCCCGTCGTCGACCAGCGAGCGGTCCAGCAGGCCGATGCGCAGCCGGGTCATGCAGTGCGCGATGGAAGCGATGTTGTCCGGGCCGCCGACCAGAGGAAGGATCGCGGCGGCTGTGGCGCGGTTCTTGTCAGTGGACATGTGGGGGTCGCCTTGCCGTAGGGGGAGGGGTCAGCGGGTCTGGGTCAGCGGGTCTGGGCGTGGGCCTCGGCGAGGGCCGCGCGGAGGTGGCCCTGCGAGGCGGCGAGCAGCTCGGCGGCCCGTGGGCCGTCGACGCCGCCGAGGACGACGAGGATGGCGTGCTTGACCTCGCCGCCGGTGGCGGTCAGCGCCGCCTCGATCTCCGTGTCGGGCGCGCCGGTGGCCAGGGCCACGATGCGGCGGGCGCGGGCGCGCAGCTTCTCGTTCGAGGAGCGCATGTCGACCATGAGGTTTCCGTAGGTCTTGCCCAGGCGGATCATGGTGATGGTCGAGACGAGGTTGAGCACGAGCTTCTGTGCCGTGCCCGCCTTCAACCGGGTGGAGCCGGTGAGCAGTTCGGGACCGACGACGACCTCGATGCCGTGGTCGGCGGCCGCGGCGAGCGCGGAGCCCGCGTTGCAGGACAGCCCGACGGTGAGCGCGCCGCGCGTACGGGCGAACGCGACGGCGCCGATCGCGTACGGGGTGCGGCCGGAGGCGGAGATGCCGATGACGGTGTCGTCCGGGCCGATCCGCAGTGCGGTGAGGTCCTCGGCGGCCAGCTCCTCGGAGTCCTCGGCGCCTTCGACGGCCCGGACCATGGCGCAGGGGCCGCCCGCGATGAGGCCGACGACGTCCGCCGGGTCGGTGTTGAAGGTGGGCGGGCACTCGCTGGCGTCCAGGACGCCCATCCGGCCGGCCGTGCCGGCGCCCGCGTAGACCAGCCGGCCGCCGCGTGCCATCCGCTCGGCGATCGCGTCGATCGCGTCGGCGATCCGCGGCAGCTGCGCGGCGACGGCGGCCGGGACGGTGGCGTCCTCGGCGTTCATCGTGCGGGCGATGTCGAGGGTGGACAGCCGGTCGATGTCGGCGAGTTCGGGGCGGAAGGCCTCGGTGGTCAGCGTCTCCAGCTGGGCGCGGAGTTCGGCGTACGCGGTCACGGGTCGGCTCCAGGCGTTCGGGCGAGCGCGCGGTTCAGCGGGCGGTGTGGCGGTGGGCGAGGGCCTCGTACGAGGCGGCGAGGGCGGGGGCGGCGGTCTCGTACGTCTGCTGTGCGACGCCGACGAACAGGCAGTCGACGACGAGGAGCTGGCTGGTGCGGCTGGACATGGCGGCCGGGCGCAGCTGGGTCTCGCGGGCGGCGGAGGTGACCAGGACCAGGTCGGCGTAGTGGGCGACGGGGGCGTTCGGACGGCCGGTGACGGCGACGGTGGTGGCGCCGCGCTCGAAGGCCGTACGGAGCGGCTCGATCACGTCGCCGGTGGATCCGGAGTGGGTGATCGCGACGGCCACGTCGCCGGGGCGCAGCTGAACGGCGTTGGTGACGGCGAGGTGGGGGTCGCTGTGGGCGTGCGCGACCAGGCCGATGCGCAGCAGTTTCTGGGCCAGGTCCTGGCCGACGAGGGCGGAGGCGCCGATGCCGTAGACGTCGATGCGGCGGGCGGTGGCGAGGGCGGAGACGGCGGCGGCCAGCTGGGTCAGGTCGAGTCCGGCGGCGGTGTCGGCGAGGGTCTGCGCCTCCTCGTGGGCGAGTTTGGCGACGACGTCGGCCAGCGGGTCGTCGACGGCTATGTCGACGGTGACGGCGGGGGCGGCGCCGGACTCCTGCTGCGCGGCGAGCGCGGCGAGCGCGAGCCGCAGGTCGCGGTAGCCGGGGTAGCCCAGGAGGCGGGCGGTGCGGACGACGGTGGCCTCGCTGGTGCCGGTGCGCGCGGCGAGGGAGGAGACGGTGAGCCGGGAGCAGCCGGCCGGGTCGGAGGCGACGGTTTCGGCGACGGCCTGCATGGAGCGGGTCATCGAGGGCGCGAGCCCGCGCACGCGGGCCCGCAACGCGGAGGCCGACGGGGCCGGGGTGAGCGGGGCGGGGGCCGTGGCCCGGGTTCCCCCTTCGGCCGAGGCTGCCCGGGTCCGGGGGCCGGTCTCCGTCTCGGGCGCCGCCGGGCTCGCAGTGTCACGTCTCCGTCTGAAAATTTCCTTCGGATTCTCGCTCACCTCTGAAATTTATTTTCGGCACCGGGGGGGCGTCAAGGCGCCATGTGGCCCTTGGAAAGAGGACCTTCGCCACTTCGCCCATACGGGTTCACAATGGGCCCATGGACCACGCGACCCCCCTGGAGCAGGCGCTGCACGTCGCCCGTGCCCTTGTTCTCGCCGATCTCGCCGCCGGCGAGGTCGCCGACGCCGATGTCGTCTCCCTCGTCGAGGACTCGGTCACGCACCGCCGGTGGTGGGTGGAGCAGTGGCCGGAGGGGGTCGGCTACCTTGCCGGACTCGTCGCCCAGGACGTGCAGGACGCCCTCCTGGAGAAGTACGGGCGCTGGCCGCTGTGCCCGGTCTGCGCGCACGGCGAGCCGCACGCCCTCGACGTGGAGCCGGAACTCGGACCCGACCCGCACTGGGTGTGCTCGGAGGCGGGCGTGAGAGTGGCGGCGGTGGGCGGCCTCGGCCCCGTCCTGCGCCGGTGACCGTCTACATCGACCCGCCGACCTGGCCGGGCCACGGCCGCATGTGGTCGCACCTGATCAGCGACGTCTCGTACGAGGAGCTGCACGCGTTCGCGGCGGCCATCGGCTGCCCGCCCCGCGCCTTCGAACGGGACCACTACGACGTCCCCTCGCACCGCTACGCGGACGCGGTCGGCGCGGGCGCGGTGGAGATCGGCAGCAAGGAACTCGTCCGCCGCCTCACCGAGGCGGGTCTGCGCCGGCCGAAGCACCGCCCGCCGAGGGTCTGACCTCCGGGGGCGAGCGAGCGCTGCGCGCCGGTTCAGCCGCGGGCCGCGGCCTGCGCCCGTCCGGGGGCCGGGACGGCGGTGCCTCCCGAGGCGACCACGCGGGTGGCCGGGGGCGGGGTGCGGCGGTGCAGGCGCAGGGCGATCACGGTGAGGGCGATCGCGGTGAGGGTCATCGCCGCGCCCGCCCAGGCGGTGGCGGCGAAGCCGAGACCGGCGTCGATGACGGTGCCGCCGAGCCAGGGGCCGCCGGTGTTGCCGAGGTTGAACGCGGCGGTGGTGGTGGCTCCGGCCAGGGTCGGGGCCGCGCCGGCCACGTTGAACATGCGGGCGTTGAGCGCGGGGGCGGTGAAGAAGGCCGAGACGCCGAGCAGGAACGACAGGCCGATCGCCGCGACCTGGACGGACGCGAGGAGGGCGAGCGCGGCCAGGAAGACGGTCGAGGCGGTGATGCCCCAGATCATCACGCCGAACAGGTGCGCGTCCGCGACCCGGCCGCCGATGGTGGTGCCGACCAGCGCGCCCACCCCGAAGAGGCCGAGGATCCACGGGACCCAGCCGGAATCCAGCCCCGCCACGTCCGTGAGCAGCGGCGACAGGTAGCTGAAGGCGCAGAACACGCCGCCCGCGGCCAGGGCCGTGATGCCGATGGACAGCCACACCTGGCGGTCGCGGTAGATGCGCAGCTCGCGGCCGAGCGTGGGCTTCTCGGCGGGCAGCGGGATCTTCGGGATCAGCGCCAGGATCCCGGCGAGGGCGATCGCCGAGGCCGCGCCCACCGACCAGAACGCCGAGCGCCAGCCCAGGTGCTCGCCGAGGAAGGCCCCGGCGGGCACGCCGAGGACGTTCGCGATGGACAGGCCGCCGATCATGACGGCCATCGCGCGGGCCCGCTGGTCCTCGTCGACCATGGCGATGGCCACGGCCGCGCCCACGGCCCAGAATCCGGCGCAGGCGAGGGCGGAGATGACGCGCGAGGCGAAGAGCAGCTCGTACGAGGGGGCCAGCGCGCCCGCGACCTGCCCGAGGCCGAAGAGGCTGATGAGCGAGATGAGGGTGGTGCGGCGCGGGAGGCGCAGCGTGGCCACGGCCAGCAGCGGAGCCCCGACGACCATGCCGATCGCGAACGCGGAGATGAGCAGGCCCGCCTGCGGGATGGTGACGCCCATGTCCTCGGCGATCGGCGGCAGCAGCCCGGAGAGCATGAACTCGCTGGTGCCGAGCGCGAACACGGACAGGCCGAGTACGTAGACGGCTACGGGCATGCGGGGGCGGCGTGCGGCATCTGCGGGCATGACTGTCATCAACCGTCGCGCACGCGATCACATTCCCCCGGGGCCGAGCCGGGCCAGCTCGGCGGCGAGGTTGGCGCGTGCCGGGGCCTCCCAGTGGGCGGCTCCGTACGGGGTGCGGAAGAGCCGCGGCAGGGCGAGCAGCTGCCGGAGCACGTCGGCGCGGCCGGCGGTGAAGGCGTCGTCCGGCACGAAGCCGTACTCGGCGCGCACGGCGGCGGCGTAGGCGGCGTACGCGTCGGGCGCCCCGGCCAGGACGGCGAGGTCGGCGTCGCAGAGCACCTCGCCGTTGGTGTCGCCGGGCGCGGGGTCGTGGGTGACGGTGAGCCGGACCAGCCGGGCCACCTCGGCGGTGCGGGCGGCGTCGATGCCGAGCTCGGGCAGGGCCCGCTCGGCGAGGGCGGCGCTGCGCTCCTCGTTCTCGGAGCGGTCGGGGCGGTAGACGGCGTCGTGGAACCAGGCGGCGAGCTCGACGGCGGCGGGGTCGGCGGCGTGCCCCGCCAGGAGGTCGATCCGTGCCAGTACGTCGGCCAGGTGCGCGGTGGTGTGGTACCGGCGCTGCGGCTCCGCCCAGGCGGCGAGCAGGCGGTCGGCGTAGGGGGCGGGGTCCCGGTCGGCGGGGGCGCCGGCGGCGGTGACGGCCGCCCGCCAGCGGGCGCGGAGGGCCGCGGCGTCGGTGCGCGGAGTGCCTGTGTCCATGGGCACATTGTGGGGGTGGCGTGATGGTGCTGGTGGAGCGAGGGCGGAGCCCCGTACCCTGGGATATTGGACTAGACCTATTTCTGAAGGATGGGATCGAATGAGCAACCGTGCGCTCCTGGAGGTGATCGCCCTCGACGCGGAGGACGCGATCGCGGCCCAGGCCGGTGGGGCGGACCGGCTCGAGCTGGTCACCGACATGGCCGCGGACGGGCTCACGCCGCCGCGCGAGACCTTCGCGGCGATCAGGGCGGCGGTCGACATCCCGCTCCGGGTGATGATCCGCACGACGGACGGCTTCGCGGCGGGCGAGGTCTCCGGGCTGGTGGCGGCGGCGCGGGAGCTGCGGGCGGAAGGCGCGGAGGAGTTCGTGCTCGGGTTCCTGAACCCGGACGGCACCCCCGACCTGGCGGCGGTCGAGGCGGTGGTGGCGGAGCTGGACGGCTGCCGGTGGACCTTCCACCGGGCGATCGACCGCGCGGCGGACCGCGACGGCCTGCGCAAGGCGGTGGCAGACCTGCCCGGCCTGGACACCTACCTGACGGCGGGCTCGGCGGCCGGCGTCGACGAGGGCCTGCCGGTGCTGATCGCCGAGGCGGAGGCCGCGCGGCGGGGGGAGCCGGGGTACGGGCCGCGGATCCTGGTCGGCGGGGGCCTGGCCCTGGCGCACCTGCCGGTGCTGCGCCGGGCGGGCCTCGACGCCTTCCACATCGGCGGCGCGGCCCGGCCTGGCGGGTGGGACCACCCGGTCTCGGCGGAAGCCGTCGCGGAGTGGCGAGCCGCCCTGTCCTGAACCGGCGCCGCCGCTGCCGGGGGCGCCGCCCCCGAGCCCCTGCGCCTCAAACGCCGGCGGGGCTGGGTTGTGCCTGGCTGTGGGCTGGACGGGTGCGGCGCCGCTGCCGGGGGCGCCGCCCCCGAGCCCCTGCGCCTCAAACGCCGGCGGGGCTGGGTTGTGCCTGGCCGTGGGCTGGATTGGCTGAGGTGTGCCGGCGGCATCAGCCAAATTCAGCCTCGCCGGCGTTTGAGGCGCGGGGTCTGGGGCGGAGCCCCAGGGGGACGGGTCGCGGGGTCAGGTCAGGGCCGGGGGGAGGGGGGCCGCGTGGAGGGCCGTCAGGCCCGAGACGGCTCGGGTGAGGCAGACGTACAGGCGGCGCAGGCCCGTCCGTTCGTCCGGCTCGCCGTCCACGATCGCGGCGGGCTCGTCCAGCACGACGTAGTCGTACTCCAGGCCCTTGGCCAACGAGGCCGGGACCAGGGTCAGGCGGGACTCCGCCGTCGTCTCCTCGCCGGGGGCGAGGTAGGCGAGGCCCGCCGCCCGCAGGGCCTCCGCCAGGAGCGGGATCCGCGCGTCCGCCGCGATCAGCCCGACCGAGCCCTCGTGGGCCAGCGCGCCCCGGCAGGCCGCCAGTACCGACGCCGTCAGCTCGTCCGGCCCGGAGACCGGAGAGATCCGCAGCGACCCCGGCGTCTCGCGCACCGAGGAGACCGGAGCCAGCCCCGGCGCGATCGACGGCAGCAGCCGCGACGCGTACGCGATCACCTCGCGCGGCACGCGGAAGCCCGCCGTCAGCTCCTCCACCACCGCCTGCGGCTTCCCCAGGTGGGCCAGCGCCTCGTCCCAGCTGCGCGTGGCCCACGGGGTCGTGCCCTGCGCCAGGTCGCCGAGCACCGTCGCCGAACCCGTCGTACAGCGCCGCCCCACCGCCCGGTACTGCATCGGCGACAGGTCCTGCGCCTCGTCGACCACGACATGGCCCAGCGACGGCGTCCGCTCCACCAGGTCGGCCGCCTCGTCGATCAGGACCAGGTCCGCCGCCGACCACTTCGCCGACTTCACGCTCCGGAACGGCTTCGGCCACAGCAGCAGCTTCTGCTCGTCCGCCGTCAGGACGTCCGCCGCGTGCAGCGCGAGGAAATCCGGGTCCGACAGCAGCCGCAGCACCAGCTTCGCCGGTTCGACCGGCGGCCAGATCTCCTTGACCGCGGCCTTCACGGCCGCGTTCCGTGCCACCGCGTCCTGCACGCGGTCGTCCGGCGCCTCGCCCGCCTGCTCCATCCGTACGAGCACCGCGTGCGCGATCCGCTGCGGCAGCGCCTCGCGGGCCGCCCCGTAGCGGATGTCGCGCTCCTGCAGTTCCCCGACCATCTCGGCGATCTCGTACGCCGGCACCCGCCATCGGCGCGAACCGCGCACCACCATCAGCGCCTCGGAGGGCTGCGTGACGTGCGAGACGAGCGCGCGGCGCAGCACCTCCGCCATCCGGGCATCGCCCTTGACCACCGCGGTTTCGGCCGCGTCCGAGCCGCGTACCTCCAGGCCGTCGCGCGCCACCAGGTCGTCGACGGTGGCCTGCTTGACCTCCAACTCGCCCAGGGCGGGCAGGACCTGCTCGATGTAGTGCAGGAAGGAACGGTTCGGCCCGATGACGAGGGTGCCGGTGCGGGCGAGCCGGTCGCGGTGCGCGTACAGCAGGTACGCCACCCGGTGCAGGCCGACCGCCGTCTTCCCGGTGCCGGGGCCGCCCTGCACGCACACGGAGCCGGACAGGCCGGAGCGGACGATCTCGTCCTGCTCGGGCTGGATCGTCGCGACGATGTCCCGCATGGGACCGACGCGCGGGCGCTCGATCTCCTGCTGGAGCAGCTTGCTGACGGCGGCCGCTTCGGAGGGGTCGGAGAGGTGCTCGTCCTCGTACGCCGTGAGCTCGCCGCCGGTGTAGCCGAACCGGCGGCGCAGCGCGATGTCCTGCGGGTCGGCCTTTGAGGCCCGGTAGAACGGCTGGGAGACGGGCGCCCGCCAGTCGATGACCATCGGATCGCCGTCGGCGTCGTGGACGTGGCGGCGGCCGATGTAGAACTGCTCCCCCTGCGCGCCCTCGGCGAGCTCCGCCCCCGGCGCGTGCAGGTAGTTCAGGCGGCCGAAGAAGAGGGGGGTGTGGGCGAGGTCGGCGAGGGCCTTGATCCGGTCGTCGATCTGGGCCTGGAGGACGATCGCGTTGACCCAGTTCGCGGTGACGTCGCGGATGTCGAGGGCCTCGACGTCCTCGCGCATGGCGCGGAGCGCGGCGCGGGAGGCGGTGAGGTGCGCGCGCTCGCGTGCGAGGGGACCGGCGCTCGGGTCGGGTCCGGCATCGGGTCCGGATACGGGTTCGGGGGCGTGCGCGGGCACGGGACGGCCTCCAGCTGCTGGTACGGAACAGATGCCGACCGGTTTCCGTCCGGTGGGCGGCTCTCCCCGATGAGGCGGCGGGAGGCGGCAAGAGCGGAGAGTGTAGCCACCGCGGCCGGGCCGCGCGAATGGATTTCGGCGGTCCTCCGAACGGGTGTCATACCTCAGGGTGTGAGACTTCGGGCAGAGCCACTAGGGGGTTCCATGAGCCCCAAGGAGGACCCCGGAGGCCCGGAGGTTCCGACCCCGGGGCGATGCCGCGGCGCCCACGGAAACCCACCATGGACACATGAGCACCGCAACCTTCACCCCGGTCCAGGGCGGCGTCCCTCGCGGCGCCACCGCCACCTCCGATGTCCACCCGCGCCACGGCTTCGGCGGCCTGCTGCGGGCCGCCAAGGTCTTCGCCGCGGCCGCCGTGAGCGTCGTCGTCCTCGGCGAGTACGCCGAGGACGCGGGCGTCATACGCCGCTGACCGCTCCGCTCCGCTCGGCTCAGTCGCTCGCCAGCAGCTCGTCGGCGTCCATGATCCGGTAGGCGTAGCCCTGTTCGGCGAGGAAGCGCTGGCGGTGCGCCGCGAAGTCCTGGTCGATGGTGTCGCGCGCGACCACCGAGTAGAACCGCGCCTCGTGCCCGTCCGCCTTCGGCCGCAGGACGCGTCCCAGCCGCTGGGCCTCCTCCTGGCGGGAGCCGAAGGTCCCCGACACCTGGATGGCGACCGTCGCCTCCGGCAGGTCGATCGAGAAGTTCGCGACCTTCGACACGACCAGCACGCTGATCTCGCCCTCGCGGAACGCGTCGAAGAGCTTCTCGCGCTGCGCGTTGGAGGTCTCGCCCTTGATGACGGGCGCGTCCAGGTGCTCGCCCAGCTCGTCGAGCTGGTCGATGTACTGGCCGATGACCAGCGTCTGCTCGCCCTGGTGCTTGCGCACCAGCGCCTCGGTGACCTTCCGCTTCGTCGCCGTCGTCGCGCAGAAGCGGTACTTCTCCTCGGTCTCGGCGGTCGCGTACGCGAGGCGCTCCGACTCGGTCAGGTTCACCCGGACCTCCACGCAGTCGGCGGGCGCGATGTACCCCTGCGCCTCGATCTCCTTCCACGGCGCGTCGAACCGCTTGGGCCCGATGAGCGAGAAGACGTCCGACTCGCGCCCGTCCTCGCGGACGAGCGTGGCCGTCAGGCCGAGGCGCCGGCGGGCCTGCAGGTCGGCGGTGAACTTGAACACCGGCGCGGGCAGCAGGTGCACCTCGTCGTAGACGATCAGGCCCCAGTCGCGGGAGTCGAACAGCTCCAGGTGCGGGTAGACGCCCTTCCGCTTGGTCGTCAGGACCTGGTACGTGGCGATCGTGACGGGCCGGATCTCCTTGCGGGTGCCGGAGTACTCGCCGATCTCCTCCTCCGTCAGCGAGGTCCGCTTGACCAGCTCGTGCTTCCACTGGCGGGCCGAGACGGTGTTCGTGACCAGGATCAGCGTGGTCGCCTTGGCCTTCGCCATGGCCCCGGCGCCCACCAGCGTCTTGCCCGCGCCGCAGGGCAGCACGACCACACCGGAACCGCCGTGCCAGAACCCCTCGACCGCCTGCTGCTGGTACGGGCGCAGCGCCCAGCCGTCCTCGGCCAGGTCGATCTGGTGGGCCTCGCCGTCGACGTACCCGGCGAGGTCCTCGGCGGGCCAGCCCAGCTTCAGCAGCGTCTGCTTGATCTGCCCGCGCTCGGACGGGTGCACGGCCACGGTGTCGGCGTCGAGCCGCGCCCCGACCAGCGGGGTGATCCGCTTGGACCGCAGGATCTCCTCGAGCACGGGCCGGTCGGTGCTGGTCAGGACGAGCCCGTGCACGGGGTGCTTGGAGAGCGTGAGCCGGCCGTAGCGGGCCATCGTCTCGGCGACGTCGACGAGCAGCGCGTGCGGAACGGGGTAGCGCGAGTACTCCACGAGCGCGTCGACGACCTGCTCGGCGTCGTGCCCGGCGGCCCGGGCGTTCCACAGCCCGAGCGGGGTGATCCGGTAGGTGTGGATGTGCTCGGGAGCCCGCTCCAGCTCGGCAAAGGGCGCGATGGCACGCCGCGCGGCTCCGGCGAGCTCGTGGTCGACCTCGAGAAGGAGTGTCTTGTCGCTCTGGACGATGAGAGGCCCGTTCACGCACGTCCCTTTCCGGCAGGGGTGGTCCACCCGGGCGCGGGCGGCCAAACCTCCAGTGTGCCGTATCGCGGCGCCGGCGGGTCGGGTCCAGGCAGCGGTCGGGCCGGACGGTCCCTTCGACGCCGCGCGGATCGACTACGCGCCGAGGTGAGCCAACGGGCCCGCCGCGTACGGGGTTTCCACCGGGAGAAGGGCGCGCGCCGCCGCCTCGTCTCCGGAGCGGAGCAGTGAGCGGATCTCCCGGGCCAGCGGGGTGACGTCGCGGATGGCGACCGTCCACTCGTCGGCGTAGGCGCGCGACGCCGGCCCGGACAGGCCCAGCTGGAGCGAGCGGTGCGGCAGCGCGTTCAGGTGGAGGTCGCGCTCCGGGTCCCACTGGACCCGGGCCGGCGCCGCGCGCAGCGACCGCTGCCAGGCCTCGCGGTCCGCGTGCACCCCGGGCCGGTAGTGGGACAGGCAGGCCCCGCGGAGCGCCTCGTCGAAGCCGGAGCGGGTGATGTCGATCGCCAGCACCGTCTCCTGGTCGGCCTTCGTGGCCCAGCCGCAGCGGTACATCATCCACAGGAACGACGGCTTGATCCACGTCATCCGCTCCCGCTTCCAGGCGGGCGGGAACCGGCCCTCGCGGGCCGCCGGGACCCCCAGGCGGGGGGCGTAGGCCTGGTACACGGTGAGGGTGGTGTCGGTGTGCGCGGCCCGGATCTGGCGGTCCGGTACGCGGGGTGCGTCCTGTACGTCTGGCATGGATCAAGGGTGCGGTGGCGCGGACCGCTGCGGCCAGCGGTTTTACAGGTGCTCCTCCGCCAGCTCCGCGACCCCCGTGATCCGGTGCAGCGCGTACGTCCGCACCTCGTCCGCCGTGTGGTCGTAGCCGGTGACGAAGCCGCCCTCCACCCGGACCGGGGCGAGGACGCGCTGGCTGGCCGCGCCGTCCGCGTTCACGTAGCCGATCCACACCGCCGAGCCCGTCAGCGCGGCCGCCTGCACCGTCGCGAGGGTCTCCGCGGCGCTCGTACGGGGGAGTTCGCCGGGCGCCCCCACCGCGGCGGCGGGCTCCTTGCGCACGGCCGTGGCCGCCAGGTCGCCCGCGCGGATCGCCCGTACCGCCGCCCCCAGCAGGGTGTCGTCCGGCACCGGCGGCCCCTCCGGCACCGGTACGGGCGCCGAGCGCGGCGGCGTGCGGCGGGCGTCGGCCCGGCCGACCAGCACGTCACCGGTCAGGGACTCCGCGGCCGGCGCGTACCCCATCGCCCGCAACCCCTCCAGCAGCACGGTCGGTTCGGCCTGCGCGGCCAGCACGGTGTCGGCGAGGCGGCGCAGACCCAGTCCCGCCGAGCGCTTGTCGGCGAGGATCTCGCCGAGCATCGCGTCGTCGTCGCAGCGCACGTACGAGGACGCCGCACCGACCCGCAGGTGCCCGTGCCGCCGCGCGACGTCGTCGATCAGGTAGGACAGCGGCTGCGGCACCGGCGTGCGGCTGTGTTCCTTGAGGAAGGCGTGCAGGTCGGCGGCGGCGTGCCCGGCGTCCAGCGCCCGGCGCACCGACCCGGGCGTGAACCGGTACACCGTCGCCCCGCCCTTGGACTCCACGTCCGCGAGCACCGCCAGGGTGTCGCCGAGCGGCCGCCGCAGCGGGCCGGGGGCCACCGCCGTCAGATCGGCCTGCAGCAGCACGTGGTCCACCGGCTCCGGCAGCAGCGGGGCCAGCAGCGGCGCCGGGTCGCGGTGCTCCAGCAGGGCGCGGCCGAACGCGCTGAGCGCACCCCGGCCGGTGACTCCGAGGACCTCCGCCTCGGTCAGCGTCCACCGCGCGAGGCGGGCGCGCAGGTCGCTCGTACCGCGGACGGGACGCTCCCACGCGAGCCGGTCCAGCACGGCCTCGGGCGCGGGGGAGGCCCCTTCGGGCAGCGCGGCGAGGAGCTCCAGGACCCGTCTGCGCACCTCGGGGGCGGCGGAGCGGTCGAGCTCGGGGCCGAGCACGGACAGGGTGCGGCCCTTGCCGTCCTGCTCGCCGACCAGACCGGACGTCCGGGTGGCCGGCAGCCAGGCCGCCGCGAGGGCCGACCACCGCTCGGGCGGCGGCAGTTCGCACCAGTCGTCGAAGGCGGGGGTCGGCGCGTACCGTTCGTCCGCCTCCCCGTCGCTGGCCAGCAGACCGGCCGCGTAGGCGAGCTCGATCCAGAACGCCGCCGCCGTCTCGGTGGTGTCCAGGGCGGCAGCGGCCCGCTTCAGGTCCCGTACGGCGAGCCCGCCCGCGCGCAGCACCAGCGGACCGGCGTGCTCCCAGGACTTCACCAGCTCCTCGACGGTGGACAGGGCGGCCAGCGCCTGCCCGGCGGCGTTCGCGTCCACAAGCTGTGGACGGTGCTCGTGGTGCGCGGTCACCGGCGGAGGCAGCGGCGCGGTGTCCCGGTGCGCGAGGCCGCCGCGCAGGTGCAGCGCCACCTCGCGGGGCAGGACCACCGTCCGCGGGGAGGCGGGCAGCAGCAGGCCGCGGTCGCGCAGCCAGCGCACCGGCGCCGTCGGATTCGGGGTGACCTCCCCGTACGGAGGCCCCCACACGAGCCGTCCGAGCACCTGGTGGGCCTCCGCCGGGGCCTCGTCCAGCAGCGCCGACATCCGCCGCGGGTCGGTGAACAGCGCGGTCAGCGCCGAGACCGCGGACACCGGGTCGTGCGTGGCGGGCAGACCGACGGCCGCCACGATCTCCTGGATCCGCGTCGGCGACATCCCGGCCGTGGCCTCGGCGACGGTCGGGCCGAGGCCCGTCGGGGAAGGCCGCTGTGCGGAGGGCGCGAGCAACTCGCGGGCGGTGCGCACCAGACGGAGCCGCTCGTCGTCACCCCACACCAGGGCCTGGTCCCGCAAGGTGGCCAGCGCCCCGGGGAGCGCCGCGCGGGCCCCGTTGTCGTGGCCGGTGGTGCCCTCCTGGCCGGTCAGCAGCGACTCCAGCACCGGGTACGGGCACGGGTCGGGGGCCACCGCCAGGGCCTCGGCGGTCTGCAGCGCGAACCGGTCGAGCCGCTCCAGCGCCCGCACGACCGAGGCGCGGGTCCCGGCGCGGGTGGCCAGCTGCGTCACATCGCCGGGCACCGGGCTGAGCAGGTCCGGGCGGGCGTGCAGCAGTGCGGCGAGCGCCGCGTCGTCGCGGGCGCGCAGCGCCTCGGCGAGGGAGCGCGGGGCGCCTCCCGCGGAGCCCCCTGCGGTGCTTGCCTCAGGCACGGTCGTCGCCTCCTGGTCGCGTCGGCCGGTCAGTCGGCCGGTCCCCATCCGGCCAACGGTATCCGCTGAGCCCGCGGCCGCTCCACGGGCGCACGCGCTACCTTCGGGACAGGCGGTAAGGGAGGAGCCGGGCGTGGGGATCGAAAGCGACCAATTGGTCTACGAATATCTGAGCCGCGTCGGGGACTTGGCGCAACAGCGTCAGCTGTCCTCCGGGGACCGGATGCGGTTGGTGGCGGGGCTGCGGGACGAGATCGACCGTCGGCGCGCCCGCTACGAGCCGGACACCCCGGCCGCCGTGCGCGGCATCCTGCAGCGGCTCGGCACGCCGGAGGAGGTCCTGGCCGGGCACGCCACCGCCGGTACGGGGTCCGCGCCGGTGGTGCCCGTCCCGGCCGTGCCCGCGCAGCGGGGGCCGCGCGGTGCGAAGCCGCCGGCGGCGCCGGCCGCGGAGCCGCGCAACGTGCCGCCGCACCTGGCCGGACTCGACGAACTCGGCCCCTCCGGCGGATCCGAGCCCGAGTGGTGGCGGGTCGGCCCGGGCGCGTACGGGGCGGGGCCGCAGGTCGACGGGTTCGCCGGCGGCATCGAGTTCCCGGAGCCGGAGGACGGCCCGGACGAGGCGGCGGCCACGCCGGAGCCGGAGCCGGACCCGGCCGCCCAGGCCGGGCCGCGGGAATCGGGCGTACGGGGCCTCGTACGGTTCCTGCGGGAGCGGCGGCGGGCGAAGAAGGAGGCGGCGGCGCAGGCGGCGCCCGCCGCGGAGCCGGAGGCCGCCGCCGGCCCCCGGCCCCGCCCGAACGCCTTCCTGCTGCTGGCCGCGGCCGTCCTCCTCGCCGGTGCCGTCACCGGGTACTGGCTGCTCCTCGTCGTGGGCTGGCTGCTGCCGTACGCCTCGCGGGTGCTGGGCCCCGCCGAGCGCAAGTGGGCGGTCTTCGGACCGCCCGGCGTGGTCCTCGCGGGGGCGCTGGTGTGGCTGTGGGGCCGGATGAACGGCAAGTGGGGCGAGTCTCTGGCGCAGGACCAGCTGAGCGGTGCGCTGCACGGCATGTGGCCGTGGCTGCTGCGGGGCGCCGCCGCGGCCTCCATCGCGTACCTGGTGTGGCGGGCCCGCCGCCGCTGAGCGACTCGCCGGGGCCGGTCCGGTGTGCAGCGGAGGCCGCGGCGCGGAACCCGGCGGCGGAACCCGGCGGCGGAACCCGACGGCGGGGCCGGGCTCGCGCGGCGGGGGCCGGTGCTCACGCGGCGGGGCTGCGCTCACGCGGCGGAGGCTGCGCTCACGCGGCCGGGGCTCCCGGGATCACCAGCGGGGAGCCGGTCACCGGGTCCGGGACGACGATCGAGTCGAGGCCGAACACCTCGCGGACCAGGTCGGCGGTGACCACCGACGCCGGCGGGCCCTCGGCCACCACGCGGCCCGCCCTCATCGCCACCAGGTGGTCGGCGTAGCGCGCCGCCTGGTTGAGGTCGTGGAGGACGGCGACCACCGTGCGGCCGCGCTCCCGGTTGAGCCGGCGGACCAGGTCCAGGACCTCCACCTGGTGGGCGATGTCCAGAAAGGTGGTCGGCTCGTCGAGCAGCAGCAGTTCGGTGTCCTGGGCGAGGGCCATCGCGATCCACACCCGCTGGCGCTGCCCGCCCGACAGGGCGTCCACCGAACGGTCCGCCAGGTCCGAGACCGAGGTACGGGCCATCGCGTCGACCACGGCCCGCTCGTCCGCCTCCGACCACTGCTGCCACCAGTGCTGGTGCGGCTGCCGCCCCCGCGCCACCAGGTCGGCGACCGTGATCGCCTCCGGGGCCACCGGGGACTGCGGGAGCAGCCCGATGGTCTGCGCGATCTGCCGCGTCGGCAGCGAGGACAGCGCGGCCCCGTCCAGCAGCACCGCACCCGAGCGCGGCTTCAGCAGCCGCCCGAGCGCCCGCAGCGTCGTCGACTTGCCGCACGCGTTCGGGCCGACGATCACCGTCACCTTCCCGTCGGGGACGGCCAGGTCCAGGTCCTCGACGACCACCCGGTCCTCGTACGCGAGCGTCAGCGCGCTCGCCGAGAGACGGCTCATCGCGGTCATGCCTTGCCTCCGGTGCGGCTGCGGACGATCAGCCAGATCAGGTACGGGGCCCCCACGGCGGCGGTCAGCACGCCCACCGGGAGCTCGGTCGGGGACAGCAGCCGGCGAGCGAGGAGGTCGCCCAGGACGACGATCACCGCACCCGTCAATGCCGAGCACAGCAGCGGGATCTGCGCGGTACGGGTCATCCGCCGGGCGATCTGCGGCGCGAGCAGCGCCACGAAGTCCACCGGCCCCGCCGCACCCGTCGCCACCGAGGCCAGGACCACGCCCAGCGCGATGAGCCCGAGCCGGACCCGCCCCAGCCGCACCCCGAGCGCCGTCGCGGTGTCGTCGTCGAGGGAGACGGTGCGCTGCGCCCGCGCCGCCCACAGCACGCCCGGCAGCAGCGCCGGCAGCACCCAGGCCAGCGGCGTGGCGACGTCCCAGCCGCGCCCGTTGAGGGAGCCGGTCATCCAGATCTGCGCCTGCTGGGCGACCAGGTAGTCGCCCTTGGTCATCAGCAGGGTCGTCACCGACCGCAGCGCGATGGCGAAGCCGATGCCGATCAGGACGAAGCGGGTCGCGTGCAGGCCGCCGCGCCACGCGAAGAGGTAGACGAGGACGGCGGCGACGAGACCGCCGAGCACCGACAGGTACGGCAGGACGGCGTACGAGGTCACCCCGAAGGTCAGCGCCGCCACGGTGACGGCGCCCGCACCCTGGCTGATGCCGATGATGTCGGGGGAGGCCAGCGGGTTGCGGGCCACGGTCTGGATCAGCGCGCCCGCGACGCCGAAGGCCAGGCCGACGAGCAGCCCGGCCGTCATCCGGGGCAGCCGCAGGGTGCCGACGACCAGCTCGTCCGGGGACGGCTGCCCGAGCAGCACCTTCACCACCTCGCCGGGGGCGGTGAAGGACTCGCCGACCGAGAGGTACACGACGCAGACGGCCGCCAGCACGGCGGCCAGGCCCAGCGCCGCGGCCGCGGCCCGGCGGTGCAGCAGGAACGAGCCGCGCCCGGCCCGCACCAGGGTGTATCCGAACGGCACGGCGCTCACGCGGCCACCGCCTTGCGGCGGACCAGCGTGACCAGGAACGGCACCCCGATGAGCGCCGTCATCACCCCGGCGGGGACCTCGCCCGGGGGCACGACGACCCGTCCCGTCACGTCCGCGACGAGCAGCATCACCGGCCCGATCAGCGCGGCCATGGGCAGCACCCAGCGGTGGTCGCCGCCCACGACGGCGCGCGCGATGTGCGGGACGGCCAGCCCGATGAAGGCGATCGGCCCGGCGGCCGCGACCCCGGCCCCGGTCAGCACGGTCGCCCCGAGCCCGCCGACGATCCGTACGGCGGCCACGTTCTGCCCGAGCCCCCTGGCCACGTCCTCGCCGAGTGCCAGCGCGTCCAGGCCGCGGGCCACGGACACCACCAGGACGACGCCCACCAGCAGGAACGGCCAGATCTGGTGGACCACCTGGAGGTCCCGTCCGGCCACCGAGCCGACCTGCCAGAAGCGGAACTCGTCCAGCGCCGAGGCCTTCGTCGTCAGCACCCCCGTGGTGACCGACACCAGCAGCGCGTTGATCGCGGCCCCGCCCAGCGCCAGTTTCACGGGGGTCGCGCCCCCGCGCCCGCCGGAGGCGATGGCGTAGACGGCGACCGAGGCCGCCGCCGCCCCGGCGAAGGCGAACCACACGTACCCGCTCAGCGTGTGCACCCCCGCGAAGGCGATGGCGCAGACGACCGCGACCCCGGCTCCCTGGCTGATGCCGAGGATGCCGGGGTCGGCGATCGGATTGCGCGTGATGCCCTGGAGCGCGGTCCCGGCCAGCGCCAGGGCCGCACCGACCATCAGGGCGATCAGGGTGCGGGGGACGCGCAGGCTGCGCACCACGTCGGCATCGGGGCCGCCCGCCCCGTGGACCAGGGCGTCCCACACCGTGGAGGGCGCAACGGGACGGGCCCCGACGGAGAGGGAGAGGACCACCGCGCATATCAGCGCGGCGAAGGCGGCTGCCGTCCACCCGATACGACGGGTCGTCAGGGCACGCCGGAGGGCGGGCGGTGCAGACATGTCACCTATTTCATGATCTTGTAAGGCAAACCTAAGTCTACGTTCCCCCGTTGTCGGCCCGCTGTCGGCCCGGGTGCCGGTCCGCCTCGGCACAATGGCGGGTATGGACCTCACCGTCGGCTTCGACCTAGACATGACCCTCATCGATTCGCGCCCGGGAATCAAGGCCGCCTACCAGGCACTCTCGGCCGAGACGGGCACGTTCATCGACGCCGACGCGGCGATCACCCGGCTGGGGCCGCCGCTCGAGGAGGAACTGGCGTACTGGTTCCCCGAGGCCGAGATCCCGGCCGTGTCGGACCGCTACCGGGAGATCTATCCCACATACGCGATCGAGCCGACCCCCGCGATGCGGGGCGCCCGCGAGGCGATCGAGGCCGTCCAGGCGCTCGGCGGCCGCGCGATCGTCGTCACCGCCAAGCACGAGCCCAACGCCCGCCTGCACCTGGCTCACCTGGGCATCGAGCCGGACGCCGTCATCGGCTGGCTGTGGGCCGAGGCCAAGGCCGGGGCGCTGCGCGAGTACGGCGCGCAGGTCTACGTCGGCGACCACGTGGGCGACGTACGCGGCGCCCGCACGGCCGGCGCGCTGTCCGTGGTCGTGCCGACCGGGCCCTGCCCCGAGCCGGAACTGCGCGCGGCGGGGGCGGACGTGGTGCTCGCGGACCTCACCGAGCTGCCGCAGTGGCTCGCGGAGTACGTCGCCGCCCGGCAGCCGGCCACCCCCTAGCGCTGTGGCCGCGGGCTGTGGCCGTGGGCCCTCGCCCCGGCTACGCCTGCGAGGCCCGGGCCGCCCGGCGCTGCGCCGCGGCCGAGCGGAGCACACCCGCCGCGGAGATCGCGAAGCCGACGCCCATCAGCATGCACACGGCCCACGCGTACGACGGGAACGGGTCGACGTCCAGGAACAGCGGAGCCATCGTCGCGAGGGTGGCCACGGCGCCCACGATGAAAACGATGCCGCCGGCCTTCACCAGGGCGTCGCCGGGCCGTGCTTCGTCGGCAGGAGGAGTAACAGTCACCCCACCAGGGTAGTTCCCTGGCCTGAGGTGGCCGACGGCGAAGGACCGGGGAACGTCTTGTCACCGGGCCCTCGACCATTAGCCTTGAGGTGGCGGGTCACAGTTGACCCGCTGCACTGTTATCCGGAGCCGTTCCACGGCACTCCGGACCCCGACGAGCACAAGGACAGAGGACGGACGTGCCTACCGGCAAGGTCAAGTGGTTCAACAGCGAGAAGGGCTTCGGCTTTCTCTCCCGCGACGACGGCGGTGACGTCTTCGTCCACTCGTCGGTGCTCCCTGCCGGGGTCGACTCCCTCAAGCCCGGCCAGCGCGTCGAGTTCGGTGTCGTCGCCGGTCAGCGCGGTGACCAGGCACTTTCGGTGACGGTCCTGGACCCGGCACCGTCCGTGGCGGCCGCCCAGCGCCGCAAGCCCGACGAGCTCGCCTCGATCGTGCAGGACCTCACGACCCTCCTGGAGAACATCACGCCGATGCTCGAGCGCGGCCGCTACCCCGACAAGGTGCACGGCACGAAGATCGCCGGCCTGCTGCGCGCGGTGGCCGACCAGCTCGACGTCTGAGCCCCCGCACCCGTTTTCCGGTCGGCCCCGCTGAGCATCGGCTCGGCGGGGCCGACCGGCACGCGCGGTCACTTGCGCAGGACGGTGTTGCCCGTTCCGGAGTTCGACACCTTCGGCTCGCCGCCGTCCGGGGCCGAGCCCCAGGTCACGACGTTGGCGGTGCCGCTGACGGTGATGGCCGCGACCTTCTCCACGTTCACCACGTTGCCCGTGCCCTTGACGGTGAGCTTTCCGCAGGTGCCGGTGAGATCGGCGACCACGGCCTGGCCGTCGACGAGCACATCACGCCCCGCACAGTCGGTGGAACCGCCGACGACGCCCGTCCCGTCGATCTTCAGCGGGGCGCCGCCGGCGGCGGGAGCGGAGCTGCCGGCGGGGGCGGAGCTGCTCGCGGGGGCCGCGCTGCCGCCCGCCTCCGTGGGCTTCGCGGACTGCGTCTGGCCGGCCGGCTTGTCCGCGGGCGAATTCGACGTCTCCACCCCGCAGGCGACGGTGGCCGACAGCGCCAGGGGGACGAGGGCGGCGGGCAGCAGCTTGTTGATGCGCATTGCAGTACCAACTCCGTGTGTTGTTGACGTCTGTTGACCGAGTCCGTTGAAAAGAACGATAGGAAGCGGCTGTCGCACCGGGGTGGCCGTCGTGTGCCGGATCTGCGACATGCCGTACCGGTACGAGTACGAGTACGAGTACGAGTGGCGGGGGCGGTGGCGGTACGGACGGCCGCGCTTCACCCCAGGGGCAGCCGCATCCGGACCACCGTGCCGGAACCCGGACGGCTGCGGATCTCGCATTCGCCGTGGTGCCGGGAGACCACCGCCTGGACCAGCGCCAGCCCCACCCCGCTCCCGGGGATGTCCCGCACCTCGCTGCCCCGCACCAGCTCGCCCCAGACGTACGGCAGTTCGTCGGCGGGGATCCCCTGGCCGCTGTCGGCCACCTCCACCACGACGTGCTCGCTCTCCTCGAAGGCGCGCAGCACCAGCGAGGACCCGGGACCGCTGTACTTGACCGCGTTCGCCACCAGGTTGTGCAACGCCAGCTCCAGCAGATCCGCGTCGCCCGGCGGCCGCGGCAGCGGCCACGGCACGTCCGGCACGGACACGGTGACCTTGCGGTCCGCACCGCCCGGCAGCTCGGAGGCGGCCTCCCCGGCCGCTTCGAGCAGTTCCGCCAGCGGCACCGGGGTCCGCTCCATCGGCTGGTCCTCGATGGCCGCCAGCTTGCGCAGGTCCCCGGTGATCCGCACCATCCGCAGCACCTGCTCGTCCACGCGTGCCGCCGTGGCCCGGGCCGGCCCGTCCAGACCGGCCGCCGAGAGATTGGCGAGCCCGATCCGGATCGCCGTCAGAGGGTTCTTCAGTTCGTGGTCGAGCCGCCGCAGGAAGCGCCGGTGCTGCTCCCGGTCCCGCTCCGCCATCGCCGCGCGCAGCCGTTCCGTACGCCGGCGCACCAGGACGACGACCAGTGCCGCTGCCGCCAGCGCGGCGGCGAGCACCACGACACCGAGCACCGCGGCGAACCGTACGTACACCGTCACCCCGCGCACGAGCAGCGCGGCGACGGCGACCGCCGCCCCGGCGGCGAGGAGCACGGCCGCGGCGGGCAGCCGGCCGGGTATCCGTCCGGTCATGCCCCGCCCTCGACCGGAGCGACGAAGCGGTAGCCCTGGCCCGTGACGGTCTCGATCCAGACCGGCGCCGCCGGATCGTCCCCGAGTGCCCGCCGCAGCTCGGCGATCCGGTTGTCCACGGCGCGGGTGGTACTGGCGGTCTCCCAGCCCCACAGGACCTCCAGCAGCCGTTCCCTGGAGAGCAGCTCGCCGGGGTGGGTGACCAGGTAGTCCAGCAGGGCGCCCGCCTTCGGCGTGAGGACGAGTTCCCGGTTCCCGAGCCGGGCACGGCGGGCCGTACGGTCCATCCGGAGCTCCCCGGCGCGCAGGGTCCGCGCCGCGGCCAGCGGGGGCTGCCCGCGGCGGGAGCGGCGCAGCACCGCGCGGAGCCGGGCGGTCAGCTCGTACGGATCGAACGGCTTGTTGAGGTAGTCGTCCGCGCCCTCTTCCAGCGCCATCGCGCGCTCGGCGGACTCCCCGAACTCGGTGAGCAGGACGACCGGAACCCAGGTCCCGGACCGGCGGATGCGCCGCAGCACCTCACGGCCGTCCATCGCGGGCATCTGCACGTCGAGCACGACCAGGTCCGGTCCCGGTACGGCCAGGGCGCCGCGCAGGGCGGCCTCGCCGTCGGCAACCACCTCCACGGTGAAGCCGGACCGCTCCAGCAAGGGCGCCAGCTGGCTGGTGATCGCCTTGTCGTCGTCGGCCAGCAGCACCCGCGGCCGCTCGTCCCCGCCGGTCACGCCTTCTCCCCCCGGTGCCCACCGCAGGCCCGGCCCCATTGCCGTCCTGGTGCGCGATGCGCAGGAAGAATACTGTCAACGGGCCTGGTCCCGCTGTGATGTTGGCCGGTCCGAGGGGCGCGGCAGGGCTAGGGGAAGGCCAGGGCGCCGGGTGCGATGGCCGGTACCAGCCCCTCCGCCGCCGCCCGCGTCAACAGCCCGCGCACGGCCGCGTAGCCGTCGTCGCCGAGCTCGGCGGTGAACTCGTTGACGTAGAGCCCGATGTGCTGGTCGGCGACGGCCGGGTCCAGCTCCTGCGCGTGGGCCCGTACGTACGGACGGGAGGCCTCCGGGTCATCCCAGGCCATCCGGACCGACGTACGGGCGGACTCGGCCAGCGTCTTCAGGGTCGCGGCGCCCAGCGAACGCCTGGCGATGATCGCGCCGAGCGGGATCGGCAGCCCGGTCGTGGACTCCCAGTGCTCGCCCATGTCGGCCAGGCAGTGCAGCCCGTAGTCCTGATAGGTGAACCGGGCCTCGTGGATGACCAGTCCGGCGTCCACCCGGCCGTCGCGCACCGCGGGCATGATCTCGTTGAAGGGCAGTACGACCACCTCGCCGACCCCGGCCGGGAGCACGTCCGCCGCCCACAGCCGGAACAGCAGGTAGGCGGTGGAGCGTTCGCTCGGCACGGCGACGGTCCTGCCCGCCAGGTCGAGGCCCGGCTCACGCGTGAGCACGAGCGGGCCGAAGCCCCGGCCCAGGGCCCCGCCGCAGGGCAGCAGCGCGTACTCATCGAGCACCCAGGGCAGCACGGCGTACGACACCTTCAGCACGTCCAGCTCGCCGCGCTCGGCCATGCCGTTGGTGAGGTCGATGTCCGCGAAGGTGACGTCGAGGGCGGGCGCGTCCGGGACGCGGCCGTGCGCCCAGGCGTCGAAGACGAACGTGTCGTTCGGGCAGGGCGAGTAGGCGATCTTCAGCGGTTCACCGGTGCTCATGGCGTTCTCCCCAGTTCGCGAGTACGGGCCCCAGCGTGCGGAAGCCGTCGGCGAGCGCGGCGAGCGCGTCCCCGATCCGCCAGGCGGCACGGTCACGCGGGCCCACGGCGTTGGACACGGCGCGGATCTCCAGTACGGGCAGCCCGTGCGCGGCGGCCGCCTCCGCCACTCCGAAGCCCTCCATCGCCTCGGCCCCGGCCATCGGGTGCCGGGCGGCGAGTTCGGCGGCCCGGGCGGTGCTGCCGGTGACGGTGGAGACGGTCAGGACGGGCGCGAGCAGCGCCCCGGTGGCCTCGGCGGCACGCGCGGCGAGCTCGGCGGGCGGCAGGTGCACGCTGTGCCCGAAGCCGAGGGCCCGTACGTCCAGGAAGCCCTCGGGGGTTTCGGCCCCCAGATCGGCGGCGACGATCGCGTCCGCGACGACGAGGGAGCCGGGCGGGGCGGCGGGCTGGAACCCGCCGCCGATGCCGGCCGAGACGACGAGCGCGTACGGGCCGAGGGCCAGGGCGGTGGCGGTCCCGGCGGCGGCCGCCGCCGGACCGACGCCCGCGACGAGCACGTCGAAGGCGATGCCCGGGAGGTCCCGGCGGGTGACGGGATAACCGCCGGGGAGGGTGCGCGGCTCAGGACCGGGCGCGTCCGGATGAGGGGTCAGCCCGGCGGCGACGGAGTCTGCCTCCGCCGCCACCGCGGTCACGACGAGCGCGCGCACCGGGGCCGCCCGGTTACTTGAGCTTCAGGTTGAAGGTCCAGACGGAGAGCGGCTTGCCGTCCTCGCCGACCTGGACGAAGGCGAGCTTCTTCGAGGCGGGGGCCTCGCCCTGGCCGCCGGTCGCGAAGACGTCGGCGCCCGGGAAGCTGCGGTAGGTGTTCGAGGAGGGCTCGGTGATGGGCTGCCCGTCCAGGACCGCCTGCCACTTCTTGCCGTCCTCGACGACGTCCGGCTCGACGCCCAGGCGCAGCGTGTCGCCGCGGGCGTACTCGACGGTCTTGGCGTCCTTCAGGTTGGTGAGACAGTCCTGGACCTTGTCCATGGACAGCGGCTCGGTGCCTTCGTGGCAGGCGGCTTCGGCGGACACCGACGAGGTGCCGACCGTCACGGTCGCCAGCGGTGTCGGCTTGTCGCCGCAGGCGGAGAGGAGGAGGAGGCCGGCGGACACGGCTCCGAGGGCCGCGACGCTGCGGCGGGCCCTACCCGAGAAAAGCGGTGCGGTCATGAGCCGAAGGCTATCGGGCCGCTGGGCTGCGCCGCTGCACGGGGGGTCCCGGGTGCGGCGTTGCTGCGCCGCTGTACGGGGTCCCGGGCGCCGCGCCGCTGGGCTGCGCCGCTGTACGGGGTCTCGGGCGCCGCGCCGCCGCGCGAGCGGCCCCGGGCTGCGCCCGGGCTTCCCGGGGCTCCGCCCCGGACCCCGCGCCTCAAACGCCGGCGGGGCTGGTTTGGGTGTAGCGCCGTGGCGCGAGTGGCCCCGGGCTGCGCCGGGGCTTCCCGGGGCTCCGCCCCGGACCCCGCGCCTCAAACGCCGGCGAGGCTGAAGGAGACCCCGCGCCTCAAGCGCCGGCGGGGGTGGATTTGGCGGATGCCGGCCGCCAGGGGCGGCTGGATTGCCCGCAGGGCAATGTCAGCCCCGCCGGCGTTTGAGGCGCGGGGGTCCGGGGGCTGGCCCCCGGCGGCGGCGCCGCGCCTGCGCACTCGCGGGCACATTCAGCCGTGGGGGGCGGGGCTACGCGACGCGGGGGCGGGGAGTGCCCGGGTGGTGGCGGGGGGCGCCGAGGAGGCCGCGGTAGGCCATGGTCGTGCCGGCGGCGACCACGGCCGCCGCCACGGACATGCCCAGGACCCCGTGCAGCGGCAGGGCGATCCCGATCGCCCCGCCCAGCACCCACGCCATCTGGAGCAGCGTCTCCGAACGGGCGAACGCGGACGTACGGACCGCCTCCGGCACGTCCCGCTGGATCATCGCGTCCAGCGACAGCTTCGCCAGCGCCTGGCAGAAGCCCGCCGTCGCGCCCAGCACCGCCATGAACAGCCCGCTGAAGAACGCCGCCGCCAGCACCGCGACCGCGAGGGTCAGGCTGAGCACGGCCGCGATGATCGCCTCCGGCGCCCTGGCCCGCAGCCACGCCCCCACCGCCGTGCCGCACGCGTTGCCCACGCCCGCCGAGACGCCCACGATGCCCAGCGACACCGCCGCGCTCTGCCCCGCCAGGGGATGCTCGCGCAACAGGAACGCCAGGAAGAAGATCAAGAACCCGGACAGTCCGCGCATCGCCGCGTTCGCGAGCAGGCCGCACAGGACCGACCGGCTGACCGTCCGCAGCCCCGGCCGCCGCGAGTGCGCCTCGTGCGTGGACAGCCGGGCCCGCCCCTCGCCCTTGGCCTCGTCCACCTTGTGCGGCAGCGTGAACGCCGCGAAGGTGCCCCAGACGAAGATCGCGCAGGCCCCGTACAGCGGCCACTGCGGGCCGATCTGGTGGAGCCCGGCACCCGCCGGCGCCGCCACGCCCGTGGCCAGCAGCCCGGCCAGCGTGACCCGGGAGTTCGCCTTGACCAGCGAGAACGCGGGCGGCAGCAGCCGCGGCACCACGGCGCTGCGCACGACCCCGTACGCCTTCGACGAGACCAGCACGCCCAGCGCCGCCGGATACAGCTCCAGGCCGCCCGTGGCCACCGCGGCCGACATCAGCAGCGCCAGCAGCGCCCGCGCGAGCATCGCGGCCGCCATCGAGGCCCGCCGGCCGTGCGGCAGCCGGTCCAGGAGCGGCCCGATCACCGGGGCCAGCAGCGTGAAGGGGGCCATCGTGATCGCCAGGTAGAGGGCCACCCGGCCGCGCGCCTCGTCCGTGGGGACGGAGAAGAACACCGTCGAGGCCAGCGCCACCGTGATCATCATGTCGCCGGCGCCGTTGATGGCGTGCAGTTCGATGAGCTTGCCGAGACCCGATTCGCCGGCCCCGTGCGCGTGCGTGGCGCGCCGGATGCCGCGCGCCGTACCGGTGATGGGCAGGTGCAGGGCACGCCCCAGGGCCCGGCCGGCCCGCCTGGCCGGTCCCGAGCCGTCGCGGGACGACCGTACGGGTGCCACCTGGCCATAGTGCCCCACAGGTCCCTCCCGGACCCCTCCCGGCGCGTCGCGGGCGTCCTCCGCGCGCGGCCTTCTCCGCGAATCGGACCTTGCATGTGGGCCCGGGGCTTCGGAGGAGGTAGCGTGCGTAGCGCGCCACCGGCGGTTGCTCTTGGCCGCGCGCCTCTTCGCGATCCCGCAGAATGGATCGCATAAAGGTGCGCCCGGAGTCCGATCGGGTGCGGACGTCGACGCGGCCCTCTGGTCCGCTCCGCCCGCTCCACGTACGGACAGGACCGACGGGTCGTTGTGGACGACAGTACGGACGGCGCACTCGTGAGACGGCGTAGGAGAGAACGAGACCAGTGAGTGCTGCGACGACGCGAAGCCGTACCCCGCGTACCCCCGACCGCCTGTGCGTCGAGGCGGTAGAACTCGCCCGTGCGGCGGCCGAGGAAGCCGCTTTCCCCGGTGTGGTGGGAGAGCACGTCTCCGCCGTGGCGGAGGGTGACCGCGTCGTCACGCACTTCTTCGAGGCCAAGGAGCCCGGCTACCGCGGCTGGCGCTGGGCCGTCACCGTGACCCGCGCCTCCCGCGCCAAGAACGTCACGCTCGACGAAACGGTGCTGCTCCCCGGCGAGGACGCGCTGCTCGCCCCCGAATGGGTGCCGTGGAGCGAGCGGCTGCGCCCCGGCGACATGGGCCCGGGCGACCTGCTGCCCACCGACGCCGAGGACCTGCGGCTGGAGCCGGGCTGGTCGGGCGAGGACGCCCCGCCGCCGAACTCGGTGGTCTCCACCGAGATGGCCGAACTGGTCGAGGCGGAGGACGCGGACGTCACCGACCGCACGGTGGTCCCGGTCCGCGGCTCGATCACCTCGGTCGCCGAGGAACTCGGCATGCGCCGGGCCCGGGTCCTTTCGCGGTACGGGCTGCACAGCGCGGCCGACCGCTGGGACGAGGCCTTCGGCGCGAAGACCCCGATGGCGCAGGCGGCGCCGGCGTCCTGTGTCTCCTGCGGCTTCCTCGTCGCGATCGGCGGCTCGCTGGGGCAGGCCTTCGGCGTGTGCGCGAACGAGTTCAGCCCGGCCGACGGGCGGCTGGTCTCGCTCTCGTACGGGTGCGGTGGCCACTCGGAGGCGGCGGTCATGCCGGCGCCGCTGAGGCCGGCGCCGCCGGTGCTCGACTCGATGGCCACGGACGAGTTCCTGCTGCGCCCGTCCCCGGACACGGGCTCGGTCCCCACGGCGGACCTTCCCGCGGCGGACCTGGGCCACTCGTAGCCTGCTAATCGGCACGTCCCCGGCGGCGCAACAGCCGCTTGGCGGCGAAGACGATGACCAAGGCGGCCGCCAGGACCGCGGCTCCCTTGCCGAAGCCGCCCGGCGGCTCCGGCAAATGAGCCGCGTCCGCCGGTGACCCCGGTTGCGGGGACGCCGACGGGGCGCCGGACGCGCCGGCCAGCGGGACCGCGACGACCCGGCTGGCTTCGCCCTCCGCGCCGAACATCAGCGCCGAGCCGTCCGCCGTGTACGTCGCCGACTCGGCCTGCCCCTGCCACGGCGCGTCCACCCGCTCGCCCTCGCCCTCCGGCCGGCCGTCCTTCCACGGGTACGTACGGGCCGCGAAGTAGCCCCGCAGGGCCAGCCGGCTCCCGTCGGGGGAGAACGCCCCGTCCGTCACCCACGGCACGTCCGCGACCCGCCGGAACACGTTCGCCCCGCCCGCCGACAGCCGCTCCGGGCCCTCGTACAGCCCGCCCGTGCGCTCGTGCTTGCTCGCGATGTACACCCGCCCCGTCACCGGATGCACCATCAGCGCCTCCGCGTTCCGCGGCCCGTCCGCGTACCGCACCGTGAACTGCGCGGCCTTGACCGTGACATCACCCAGCTGCTTCGGCTCCGGGAACCGGTAGATCCACACGTGGTCCCAGGTGCCGTCCTTGTTGTCCCCGATGTCACCGACGTACAACTGCCCGTCCGGCCCCAGTGAGATCGCCTCGACGTCCCGCGGACGCCCGACGCCCGTCAGGGTGACCCGCGCCACCGTTTTGCCGCTCGCCGAGTCCACCGCGTAGACGTACGGGCCGTCGTCGCTGTCGTTGTGCGTCCAGTACACGCCCGGGTGGATCCGGCTGGCCGCCAGTCCGCTCGACTCCTTGATCCGCGGGTCGGTGATGGTGAACGAGGACACGCCGGGAGCCTCGGCCGCGAGCGCCGCCGACGACGGCAGCAGCAGGGCGAGCACCAGGGCGGCGGAGGCGGACGTCAACGGCAGCATGCGCATGCCCCCCAGCCTGCCAGCCCGCGGGCCGTGTCCGTCGGATCACGCCGGGTCCGTGGTGTCCGGTGCCGCAGGTCGCTCCGTTCCGGTCCTGCCTGCTCCCGCCTGCTCCCGCCCGCTCCCGCCCGCTCCCGCCCGCTCCGGCCCCGGCGTGTCCGGCATCACAGGGGCCCGGGTCGGGTGATCCGCGATGATGACCGGATGCGTTTCATGTTCGTCGGCGACTCCATGACCATCGGACGCGCCGGTGACTGGACCTGGCGCTACCGGATGTGGCAGCACTTGTGCTCCACCCCCGGCGGGCCCTACGAGATCGTCGGCCCGCGCACCGAGCTGTACGACACCGCCGCCGACGCGCCCACCAGCCACGCCTACGCCGACCCGGACTTCCCGCCGGACGCCCGCCGGCACCTGGCCGGCTGGGGCGAGGGCTGGCAGCACATGGCCCCGCTGATCGGCCCCGCGGCCCGCGCCGGCCGCGCCGACGTCCTGCTGGTCTCCCTCGGCCTGATCGACCTCGGCTTCTACACGGGCGCCGACGACACCGCCGCCACCATGCGCCGCTTCGTCGCGGCCGCCCGCGAGGCCCGCCCCGGCATCCGGATGGTGCTGCTGCCGGTGATACCGAACATCCGCGCCGAGGAGGACGCCCCCTTCGCCGCCGAGGTGGCCCGTTTCAACGAGCTCCTGGCGAAGGCCGTGGCCGATCTGACCACCGCCGCCTCACCGATCCTGCTGGGCGCCCGCCCGGACGCGTACGACATCCACCGCGACACCTACGACGGGACCCACCCCAACGCCTCGGGAGAACACCGCCTGGCGGGCGAGTTCGCGGCGGTGCTCCACCAGGCCTGGGGCATCGGCGGCCCCTACCGGCCGGCGACCACCTAGCCAACCCGCAGGCCCTTGCCTGGAGTGGACTCGAAGCAGTTGGCTTGTGCCCCATGAAGTACACGCAGCTCGGACGCACCGGACTCAAGGTCAGCCGACTCGTCCTCGGCACGATGAACTTCGGTCCGCAGACAGACGAACCGACCAGCCACCGGATCCTGGACGCCGCCCTCGACGCCGGTCTCAATTTCGTGGACACGGCCAATGTGTACGGGTGGGGCGCGAACAAGGGCCGCACCGAGGAGATCCTCGGCACCTGGTTCGCGCAGGGCGGGAGCCGGCGCGAGAAGACGGTCCTGGCCACCAAGGTCTACGGCTCCATGTCCCGCGAGGGCGAGACCTGGCCCAACGAGGACCGGCTGTCGGCGCTGAACATCCGCCGGGCCGTCGAGGCCAGCCTCAAGCGGCTCCAGACCGACCACATCGACGTCTACCAGTTCCACCACATCGACCGCCGGACCCCCTTCGAGGAGATCTGGCAGGCCGTGGACGTACTGATCCAGCAGGGCAAGATCCTCTACGCGGGCTCCTCCAACTTCCCCGGATACAAGATCGCCCAGGCCAACGAGACGGCCGCCCGGCGCGGAATGGTCGGACTCGTCAGCGAGCAGTGCCTCTACAACCTCGCCGAGCGGCGCGCGGAGATGGAGGTCATCCCGGCGGCCCAGGACTACGGCCTCGGCGTCATCCCCTGGTCCCCGCTGCACGGCGGCCTGCTGGGCGGGGTCGTCAAGAAGGAGGCCGAGGGCGGCCGCCGCGCCTCCGGACGGTCGGCGGACGCGCTGGCCAACAGCTCGGTACGGGCCCAGGTGCAGGCGTACGAGGACCTGCTCGACAAGCACGGCCTGGAGCCCGGCGAGACGGCGCTGGCCTGGCTGCTCACCCGGCCCGGCGTGACGGGCCCCATCGTCGGCCCGCGTACGGCGGAGCAGCTGGAGAGCGCGCTGCGCGCGCTGGAACTGGAGCTCGCCGAGGAGGTACTGGCCGGGCTGGACGAGATCTTCCCCGGGCCCGGTCCGTCCCCGGAGGCCTTCGCCTGGTGATCCGGTGCCGCAGCGGCCGCCGCCGCGGCCGCCGCCCCGGCCCGAGCGTGCGGCGGGCGGGCTACTGGCCCAGGGCGGCCGCCACGGCGACGACGGCGAACATCAGCACGAGCACACCGGCCATGACACGGTTTCTGGTCTTCGGATCCACCGTTCGAGGTTAACGCGGCAGCCCCCGCATCACTGACGCGGGGGCTGTGCCGTGGTGGGGCTCACGCCGCCGGGCCGGCGGCCTTCCGGTGCCGGCTACTGCTACTGCCAGCTCATGTCGTTCGTCGTCGCGACGACCGGGGACTGCGCCGGTGCCGCGAGGGCGGCGGCGGCCGCGGCGGGGGTGGCGAGGGCCAGGGCGAGGGCTGCGACCGCGGCGGCCTGGGCGATGCGGGTGATGCTCATGGTGTCCGGTTCCCTTCGGGCAAGCGGCTGTGGTGGTCCCGGCCGGTCCCGCGCCCCGCGGTGGCGCCGTCCTTTCCGGTGAGACACAGCTAAGCCGGGCCCGCGCCGCCGCAGAAGGGCCTGCGGCTGGCCCAAACCGTCCCTGGACGGATGCGTCCACACGCCGGCCGGCCACCGCTCAGATCAGCCCCACCGGCATGAGCGGTACGCCCACCCCCAGGAGCCGTGCCGGCGGCAGCACGCGCGCCCCCAGGAGGCGCCGGCAGACGGCCTCCGCCCGCTGCTCGGCCTCCTCCAGGGAGTCCGACAGCAGATAGAAACCCAGGGTGAAGTGGTGTGCGGACTGCGGGTGCACGGCCAGGTGCTCGACCCGGTCCCGCGCCGCCAGCCCCGCACGGGCCGCCTCGCGCAGGTCGTCGGGGACTTCGGCCGGGGGAATCGTGCACAGCCGGGCGTGGACGAGGTACATGCTTCTACGGTCACCCGTGCGGGCCCCGCCCAACCGCCAACACGGCCGGCCGCTTGCGGACGTGGCCGCATCTGTCCAGCTCGCGACCCCTCTGAGATGATCACCGCGACAGTCACACACTGAGGTTGGGGGACCACATGTTGACCGAACTCGGGCTCGACGCCAGAGCCGAGGCCGTCTACCGCGCCATGCTCATGGCGCCCACGTCGGGGGTCGCGGCGCTCGCCGCCGCGGTGGGGTCCACACAGGACGACGTACGCGAGGCCCTGGACCTGCTCAGCGAACTGGCCCTGGTCCAGCCGTCCGCCGACGACAGCGGCCGACTGCGCGCGGTCTCACCCGACATCGGCATGGAGATCCTCATGGCCCGCGGGCAGGCCGAACTCGCCGCCCAGCAGCAGCGGTTGGAGGCATCCCGGGCGGCCGCGGCCCGGCTGATCTCCGAGTACTCGGAACTCCGGCCCGCCAGCAACCATCCCGGCGTGGAGCAGCTCATCGGCCTCGACGCGGTCCGCGACCGGCTGGTCGCGCTGACCCGTGAGACCCGGGAGGAACTGCTCGCGTTCTCCCCGGACGCCACGCTCAGCGCGTCCGCCCTCGCCGCCTCCCGCCCGCTCAACCGGCAGCTGCTGGAGCGGGGGGTGCGGATGCGCACCGTGTACCTGGACAGCGTCCGCAACAACCGCCCCTCCGTCGAGCACGCGAACTGGCTCGCGGAGCTGGGCGGCCAGGTGCGCACGGCGCCGTCGCTGCCGACCCGGATGCTCGTCGTGGACCGGCGGACGGCTCTGATCCCGGTGAGCGACGACTCCTCCGCCGGGGCGGTCGTCCTCACCGGGCACGGGATGCTCGTCGCCCTGTGCGCGCTCTTCGAGTCGACGTGGGCTTCGGCGCAGCCGCTGGCGGAGGTGGCGGTCCTGGGCCCGCACGGGCTGACCGCGCAGCAGTCGGCGGCGGTCCGGCTGCTGGCGGAGGGCCACACGGACGAGGCGATCGGCAAGCGTCTGGGGGTGTCCTCGCGTACGGCCCGGCGCATCGCCAACGAGCTGATGGAACGGCTGGGCGCCCGCAGCCGCTTCGAGGCCGGTGTCCGCGCGGTACAGCAGGGCTGGCTTCCCGCGCGCGTGTAGGCCCCCGGCCTTTACGTCCTCCCCATAGTCCGCACCCCGTCCGCCCGGCCGGATCACCCCACGTGATCCGGCCGGGCGCTTTTCGTCCGGGCCTCGCGGCGCCCTGGACTGGTCCGGCCATGGCCCGTTGGGGCCAGCGGCTTCCCCTTCCGCCCGCTCCGGGCGGCGGCGAATCTAGTGCCTGTCACCGGGGCGCAAGCCGCCCCCGACACGCGACACGGGATCCGGACCGCTGCACCTGCAGGGCAGCTGTCCCCCCGCGCCGCTCGCTGCACCGCACCGCCGCGTACGCCTCTGCCGCTGGTCGAGCAGCGCGCTCTCAGCCACCCACGAGCCACCACCGGAGCCCCGCCATGCCCCGAGCCGCCCGAAATGCCGTGAACATACGGAATGCCCGCCACGCTGCCGTGGCCACCGTCCTGGCCGGCGCCGTCGCCGCCGGCCTGGTCGTCACGATGGAGACGGCCACCGCCGCACCCGCCGCCATCGCCGAGACCACGACCGACGACCCGGACTACGGCAGCACCGGACAGGGCCCGGAGATCGGCCTCGACGGGGACTTCAGAGCCTCGGCGTACTCCTCGACCGCCACGACCATCACCCGCAGCAAGGTGATCGACCGCGCCAGGACGTGGGTCAACGCCGGCCTGGTCTACAAGGGCTCGGCCACGTACGGCGGTTACCGCACCGACTGCTCCGGCTACGTCTCGATGGCCTGGGACCTCGACGGCTCACCCACCACCGACTCCTTCGAGCCCCGCGGGCTCGTCCGGTCCATCGGCAAGGCCGACCTCAAGGCCGGCGACGCCCTGCTGGACAACGACGCCGGTGCGGACGGCCACATCGTCCTCTTCGAGAAGTGGGCCAACAGCGACCACACCAAGTACTACGGCTTCGACTTCACCCCGAGCGGCGTGCACTACCGGGTCTACGACTACCCGTACTACTCGGGCTACGGCCCGTTCTACCCCGTGCGCTACACCAACATCGTCGACGACCCGGCCACCACCACCCCGCCCCCGGCCCCCACCGGCATGACCGACCTCGTCGCGGCCAACCTCAACGGCGACGGCGTGGACGACGTGGTCGGCGTGGAGGCCTCCACCGGCAAGCTCTGGCTGTACAAGGGCACTTCCACCGGAACCATCGCCGGCGGCAGCGCTCGCGTCGAGATCGGCTCGGGCGGCTGGAACGGCATGTCCAACCTGGCGGGCGGTGACTTCACCGGCGACGGCCGGGACGACATCATCGCCACCGAGGAGTCCACCGGGAAGCTCTACCTCTACCCGGGCAACGGCACCGGCCTGAACGCCCGCAAGGAGATCGGCTCCGGCGGCTGGAACGGCATGCACGACCTGGTCGGCGGCGACCTCACCGGCGACGGCAAGGCCGACATCGCGGCCGTCGAGACCACGACCGGCAAGCTCTGGCTGTACAAGGGCAACGGCGCCGGCTCCATCGGCGGCGGCAGCACCCGCGTCGAGATCGGCTCGGGCGGCTGGAACGGCATGCACGACCTGATCGGCATGGACATCAACAGCGACGGCAAGGCCGACATCGTCGCCGCCGAGAGCTCCTCCGGCAAGCTCTGGCTCTACAAGAGCAACGGCACCGGCCTGAACTCCCGTACGGAGATCGGCTCCGGCGGCTGGAACGGCATGAACGACCTGACCGGCGGCGACTTCACCTCGAACGGGTACGACGACGTGATCGCCGCCGACAAGGCGACCGGAAAGCTCTACCTCTACCCCGGCACCGGCACGGGCCTGGGCGCGCGCAAGGAGATCGGCACCGCGGGCTGGTAGCCCGTACCGCCCCCCGCGCACCCCTCTCCTCCGCGACACCCCTTCACTCCACCGACCCTCCCTTGGCACGCCCGTGCCGGTTTGGACGCATCCCATGTCTGTCTCCTCCGCCAACTCTGCCCACTCCGCCGACTCCGCCCGCTCCTCCGCGCTCTCCCGGTTCATGACCCGGCGCGTGCGCATCGCCACCGGTCTGGTCTGCGCCACGCTCACCGCGGTGGCCCTCTCCACCGGCGGCGCCGTCGCCGACGGCCCGGAGGACCCGCACACCGACCTGCCCGCGCTGACCCTGGAGGAGATGGGCCTCCCGGCGTCCTACGGTGAGGTCACCGCCTCCGCGTTCTCCGCCACCAGCGACCGCCCGCTGTTCCAGATGCCGTTCCGGTGCGGCGAGAGCTGGCAGGGTGCCTCCCGGGGGCACCACAGCCCCACCCCCGCCGCGATCGACTGGACCCACGGCGGCTCGACCTACGGCATGCCGGTGGTGGCGAGCGAGGGCGGCCGGGTGACGCTCAGGGACAAGGGCAACGAGAGCTACGGCAAGTACGCGGTCATCGACCACGGCAACGGCTACAGCACGCTGTACGCCCACCTGAGCAGCTTCAGCGTCTCCAGCGGCGCCACCGTGGCGCGGGGCCAGCAGATCGGCGCCGTCGGCAGCACCGGCAACTCCACGGGGGCGCACCTGCACTACGAGCAGCGCTACAACACGACGTACCTGACCACCACCTTCAACGGCAGCACGTTCAGCGGCTACGGCGAGTGGGAGAAGTCGCTGACCAGCAAGAACTGTGCGACCGCGACCCCGGACCCGAAGCCGGAGGGCCCGGGTGACGGCACCGCCGGCAGCACCGGCATGACCGACCTGGCCTCCGCCGACCTGAACGGCGACAACGTGATCGACGTCGCCGCGGTCGAGGCCTCCACGGGCAAGCTGTGGCTGTACAAGGGCAGTTCCACGGGAGCCATCGCCGGCGGCAGCTCCCGCGTCCTGATCGGCTCGGGCGGCTGGAACGGCATGTCCAACCTGACCGGCGGCGACTTCACCGGTGACGGCAAGGACGACATCGTGGCGGTGGAGGAGTCCACCGGCAAGCTGTGGCTGTACAAGGGCGCTGACGACTCGACCATCTCCTCGGGCGGCGCCCGGGTCCTGATCGGCACCGGCGGCTGGAACGGCATGTCCAACCTGACGGGGCTCAACCTGAACGGCGACGCGATAGCCGACCTCGCGGCGGTCGAGAAGGCCACCGGCAAGCTCTACCTCTACCCCGGTACGTCCGGCGGCGCGCTCGGCGCCCGCAAGGAGATCGGCTCGGGCGGCTGGAACGGCATGTCCAACCTGACCGGCATGGACCTCAACAACTCCGGCCGCCAGGACCTGGTGGCCGTGGAGAAGTCCACCGGCAAGCTGTTCATGTACCCCGGCGCCAACGGCTACCTGAGCCCGCGCATCCAGATCGGCTCGGGCGGCTGGAACGGAATGTCCGACCTGATCGGCGGCGACCTGCTGAACTCGAACCTGTCGGATGACCTGGTCGCGGTCGAGAACTCGACCGGCAAGCTGTTCCTCTACCCGGGTACGGGCCAGGGCGGCCTGGGCGCCCGCAAGGAGATCGGTTCCGCCGGCTGGTAACCGCCGGCTCGCGAAGCGGCCTGTCCCCGAGGGGCAGGCCGCTTCCCGTGCGCGTGCGCGCTCCTAACCCTCCAGGGGCCAGGCTCCGACGGTGTCGTAGCGGGGCTGCTCGCCGGGGATCCCGCTGACCGGCAGGTTGCTGCGGACCAGGGACAGGGTGTCGACCCGCCAGGGGGTGCCCTCGAAGCCCGCGAGGGCGTCGAGGCAGGGCCGCAGGGTCCCGCCTTCGCGGGACCGGGCCAGGGTGAGGTGCGGGGTGTAGCGGCGGTGCTGCTCCATGGACACCCCGGCCCGCCGGGCCGCGGCGTCGGCCCGCTCCGCGAGCAGGCGCATCGCGTCGATGTCCCCGGCGGCGCCCATCCACAGCGCGCGCTCGCCGAAGTGTCCGGCGCCGTGCAGGCGCAGCGCGAACGGTGCGGTGCGGGTCGCCGCGCGGGCGAGGCGGGCGTGCAGGTCGGGGAGCAGCTCGTCGCGTACCTCGCCCATGAAGGCGAGCGTGAAGTGCCAGCCCGGCTCGCCGGTCCAGGTCAACCGGTCGTCCCGCAACGGCCGCACGGCCGCCGCCAGCTCGTCCAAGGCCGCCTCGGGAGGCAACACGGCTGCGAACAGTCTCATACGGCCGAGCCTAGTGCTGCGGCCCGGCTCCCGGGGCTCCGGGGGCCGGGCCGGGGGTCAGGCGGCCGGGACCAGTTCGCGGTCGCGGACCGCCGGGACGAAGGTGACGCCGTGGCGGTTCACGCTCAGCCGCAGGTTCCCGACCCGCGCCAGGACCACCGCGATGGAAACGGCGGCGGCCAGCGACACCAAGCCGCCGGCAGCCATGCCGATCCGCGCCCCGTACGTGTCCGTGATCCAGCCCAGCAGCGGGGCGCCCAGCGGCGTGCCGCCGGTGAAGACCATCATGAACAGGGCCATGACCCGCCCCCGCATCTCGGGGTCGGTCGCCATCTGCACGCTGGAGTTGGCCGTCACGTTGACCGTCAGGCCGAACAGGCCGATCGGCACGAGCAGCGCCGCGAACAGCCAGAAGCCGGGCGCGAAGGCGGTCACGACCAGCAGTACCGAGAACAGCACGGCCGCCGCCACCAGCAGCCGCAGGCGGGAGTGTCCGCGCCGGGCGGCGAGCAGCGCGCCCGCCAGGGAGCCGGCCGCGATCAGGGTGTTGAAGAGCCCGTAGGTGCCCGCGTCCCCGTGGAACACCTCGCTCACGTACGCCGACAGCCAGATCGGGAAATTGAACCCGAAGGTGCCGATGAAGCCGACGAGGACGATCGGCCAGATCAGCTCCGGCCGCCCGGCGACGTACCGCAGGCCTTCGCGGAGCTGCCCCTTGGCGCGGGGCCGGGGCGGGGCGGGGCGCAGTTCGTGCGTCCGCATCATCAGCAGGCCGGCGATGGGCGCGGCGAAGGACAGTCCGTTCAGCAGGAAGGCCCAGCCGGAGCCGAATGCGGTGATCAGCACACCGGCGATCGCCGGGCCGACCAGCCGCGCGGACTGGAAGTTGGCCGAATTCAGACTGACGGCGTTGGCGAGCTGGTCCTTGCCGACCATCTCGGGCACGAAGGTCTGCCGGGCCGGGTTGTCGACGACGGTGACCATGCCGAGCAGGAACGCGGCGAGGTAGACGTGCCAGACCTGGACGTGTCCCGCGATGGTGAGCACGGCCAGTGCGATGCCGGTCAGGCCCATCGCGCTCTGGGTGGTGAGCAGCAGCGGCCGTTTGGGCAGCCGGTCGGCGAGTACGCCTCCGTAGAGCCCGAACATCAGCATCGGCAGGAACTGCAGGGCGATGGTGATGCCGACGGCGGAAGCCGACCCGGTCAGGGAGAGGACCAGCCAGTCCTGGGCGATGCGCTGCATCCAGGTGCCCGTGTTCGATACGACCTGGCCGGTGGCGAAGAGCCGGTAGTTCCGGATCTTCAGCGAGCTGAACATCCCCCGGCTGCCGCCGGGAGGTGCACCCGGGGTCTTGCCCGCGGGGGTGGTGTCGGGGGTGGGTATGTGGCCGGGTGCGGAGTCTGCTCCGTTTCCCGTACTCAAAAGCGTTCGCCTCCTGGCGTCGTTCCTATAGGTGTGCGAGCTTCTCCAGGACGGGCGCGGCCTCGCGCAGCGTGGCCCATTCGTCCTCGGTCAGCTCCTCCACGAGCCCGGCGAGGAAGGCGTTGCGCTTGCGGCGGCTCTCTTCGAGCATCGCTTCGGCCTCCTCCGTCTGGCGGACCACCTTCTGGCGGCGGTCATCGGGATGTGGTTCCAGCGTGACCAGTCCCTTGGCCTCCAGCAACGCGACGATGCGCGTCATCGACGGCGGCTGGACGTGTTCCCGCCGGGCCAGCTCGCCAGGCGTGGCCTGGCCGCAGCGGGCGAGGGTGCCGAGGACCGACATCTCGGTGGGGCTCAGCGATTCGTCGACGCGCTGGTGCTTCAGGCGCCGGCCCAGCCGCATGACGGCGGAGCGGAGGTCGTTCACGGCGGCAGCATCGTCGCCATGGGTAAGGTCACGCATGTCTTTAGAGTAACTCATTACTCTAGCTAAAGAACAACGCATATCGGCCGTCACTCGTACGGGTGAGTCGGCGGCGGAAAGTGACACGCGCGCCTCCCCTCTGCCCCGAGTCTTTCGGCATGGGGACACATGTGCTCAGCATGCGCATAGACGGGGAGCTCCTCGACAGGCTCCGGACTCATGCCGCCAAACGCGGAATGAGCGTCCAGGACTATGTGGTCCGGACGCTCATTCGCGACGACTTCGACGAACGCTTCAAGGCGGCCGTCGACGAGACGGAGAAGTTCTACGGGCTGACGTGAGCCCTCATGCGGCTCCTCACGTGAGGCCGAGGGCCGGCATCGCGTAGAAGAAGACGAACACCGCCGACACGGCGTACATGGCCACCGGGACCTCACGGCCCCGGCCGGTCGCGGCGCGCAGCACGCAGAAGCTGACGAAGCCGATGCCGATGCCGTTGGTGATCGAGTAGGTGAAGGGCATCGTCACCATGGCCAGGAAGGCCGGGACGGCGATGGTGAAGTCGTTCCAGTCGATGTCCTTGACGGAGCCCGCCAGGATCAGGAAGCCGACCGCCACCAGGGCGGGGGTGGCCGCCTGGGACGGGACCATGGTGGCGAGCGGGGTCAGGAACAGGGCCAGGGTGAACAGGCCGCCGGTCACGACGTTCGCCAGCCCGGTACGCGCGCCCTCGCCGACCCCGGCCGTGGACTCCACGAAGCAGGTGGTGGCCGAGGAGGAGGTGGCTCCGCCCGAGGCGACGGCCAGGCCGTCGATCAGCAGGACCCGGTTGATGCCGGGGAACTCGCCGGTCTCCTTGTCGATCAGCTTCGCCTCGTCGCCGACGCCCAGGATCGTGCCCATGGCGTCGAAGAAGCAGGACAGCAGCACGGTGAAGACGAACAGGACGCCGGTCAGCACCCCGACCTTCTCGAAGCCGCCGAACAGGCTGACCTGGCCGACGAGCCCGAAGTCGGGGGCGGCCACCGGGTTGCCCGGCCAGGCGGGGACGGTCAGGCCCCAGGCCCCGTCCGGCAGCTCGGCGACGAGCTGGACGCCGACCGCGGCGACGGTCATCACCACGATGGAGATCAGGATCGCGCCGGGCGTCTTGCGGATCAGCAGGGCGAGGGTGAGCAGCACCCCGACGACGAAGATCAGTACGGGCCAGCCGTGCAGGTGGCCGCCCGTGCCGAGCTGGAGCGGGACGGTGGTGTGCGCGGCGTCGGGGATGCGCGTGACGAAGCCCGAGTCGACCAGGCCGATCAGCATGATGAACAGGCCGATGCCGATCGCGATGCCCTTGCGCAGCCCCACCGGGACGGCGTTCATGACGCGCTCGCGCAGGCCCGTCGCGACCAGCAGCATCACCACGAAGCCGGCCAGGACCACCATGCCCATGGCGTCGGCCCAGCTCATGCGCGGGGCGAGCTGGAGCGCGACGACCGTGTTCACGCCGAGGCCCGCGGCCAGCGCGATCGGGACGTTGCCGATGACACCCATCAGGAGCGTGGAGAACGCCGCCGTCAGGACGGTGGCGGTGACGAGCTGGCCGCCGTCGAGCTGGTGTCCGTACATGTCCTTCGCGCTGCCCAGGATGATCGGGTTCAGCACGATGATGTACGCCATCGCGAAGAAGGTGGCGAAGCCGCCGCGCACCTCGCGGGCGAGGGTCGAGCCGCGCTCGGAGATCCGGAAGTGGCGGTCGAGGACCGAGGTCTCCCGAGGGCCGGGTTCCGGGGCGCTGACTGCGGGGGCGGGGGCCGGGGCAGGGGTGCTCATACGGTCCTCATTGGGTGGTTCATACGAAGAAAATGGGCCGCGCCCAAACCGTTTCAGTATGAACACATGAGCGAAGGGGCGTCCATCTCCGCGCGTAGACCGCAGGCGGGGGCAGGGCGCGGAGCGAGCCGCCTAGACTTGGCCGCATGGCGAAATGGACCCCGCAGCACGAGGCGCCCGAGCCCCTTGAGGGTCCGGTCGTCGCCACCATCACCGGCGGCACGATCCTCTGGTTCGTCCTCTTCGTCGTCCAGCTCCCCTTCTACGGGTGGTTCTCCGACCGCGGGCTGCTGTGGTGGGTCTGGACCTGCGCGGCCGGCGGCTTCCTCGGCCTGATCGGCATCTGGTACGTCCGCGGCCGCGACGCCGCCCTCAAGCGCCACGCCGCCGAACGCACCGCCGACACGGACCCCCACCCGCAGCCCTAGCCCTAGCCCCGGTACCGCACGGGCTCCAGCCGGAGCCGCTGCGGAGGCCTGCGCAGGTGGTCCGACAGGTCCGGCAGGTCCGGCAGGTCCGGCAGGTCCGCCGGCTGCCGCGCCGGCACGGCCTCCCCGGCCGTGAACCACACGAGGACGTCCTCACCCGTGCGGACCGGCAGCGAAGGGAAGGTGTTCTCCGCGTGCTCCGTGCGGTGCACGGCCAGTGGAGCGGATCCGGCGGCGGCGAGCGCCGGCCGCAGGCGCCGCTCGAAGTGGCCGGCGAAGGCCTCCGGGTCCAGCGGGTGGCAGACGGTCGCGACGACCGGACCCTCGGCGCCGGGCGCGGTGAATCCCGGCCCGCGCAGGAGCAGCACGTCGTCCGAGTCCCGCATGGTCGCGTTCGCGGCCTCGCGGTGGGCCCGCCAGACGGGGCCGTCGTAGAAGGCGCGGAGCGCCCGCTCGCGCGCCGCCATGTCCGGGAAGCCGCGCAGCCAGACGAAGCGGTCCGGATCGTCCAGGTCCCGGAACCGGCCGCCGAGGGTGATCCCCGCCGCCTCCTGTCCGGTGACCAGCTCCCGCTCGAAGAGCTCGATGAGCGTCTCCCGTGCTCCCGGGTGCAGGGTGTACTGCCGCAGTTCGACGATGAGGTCCATGGCCCGCACGGTAGGAGGCGTCCACTGACACCTGCCGTCAGTGGGACCAGGGGAGGATTGAGGTCATCCCGAAGTCGGATCTTCGGACTTCTCGGCGGGTGAAGCGTTCGAACCGCCCTTACCGTCGAAAGCATGACGCAGCGGGCGAAGATCGATCAGGACGGTCCGGAGCGGGCCGGCGGCGCCATCGACGCGGGGGCCGAGCTGGACCCCGTGCACCCGGTGCAACCGCCCGCGCCCCGGTTCAAGCCCGGCGGCCTGACCACCGCCGAGGTCGCCGAACGCGTGGCGCGCGGAGACGTCAACGACGTACCCGTCCGCAGCAGCCGCTCCACCGCCGACATCATCCGCGGCAACGTCTTCACCCGCTTCAACGCGATCATCGGCGTGCTCTGGGTGGTCATGCTGTTCGTCGCGCCGATCCAGGACAGCCTCTTCGGCTTCGTGATCCTCGCGAACACCGGCATCGGCATCATCCAGGAACTGCGCGCCAAGAAGACCCTCGACGGCCTCGCCGTCATCGGGGAGGCCAAACCCAGCGTCCGCCGCGACGGCCGCACCGCGGAGATCTCCACCTCCGAGATCGTCCTCGGCGACGTGATCGAACTCGGCCCCGGCGACAAGGTCGTCGTCGACGGAGCCGTCGGCGAGGCCGACGGCCTGGAGATCGACGAGTCCCTCCTCACCGGCGAGGCCGACCCCGTCCTGAAGAAGCCCGGCGACCAGGTCATGTCCGGCTCCTTCGTCGTCGCCGGCGGCGGCGCCTTCACCGCCACCAAAGTCGGCCGCGAGGCCTACGCCGCCCAGCTGGCGGAAGAGGCCTCCCGCTTCACCCTCGTCCACTCCGAGCTGCGCTCCGGCATCTCCACCATCCTCAAGTACGTCACCTGGATGATGATCCCGACCTCGATCGGCCTCATCATCAGCCAGCTGATCGTCAAGGACACCAACCTCAAGGACTCCATCGCCCGCACCGTCGGCGGCATCGTCCCGATGATCCCCGAAGGGCTCGTCCTGCTCACCTCGGTGGCCTTCGCGATCGGTGTCATCCGGCTCGGCCGCAAGCAGTGCCTGGTCCAGGAGCTGCCCGCCATCGAGGGCCTCGCCCGCGTCGACGTGGTCTGCCTCGACAAGACCGGCACCCTCACCGAGGGCGGCATGGACGTCACCGAGCTCCGCCCGCTCGGCGGCGCGGACCCCTCGTACGTCAAGAAGGTGCTCGGGGCCCTCGGCGAGTCCGACCCGCGCCCCAACGCCAGCCTCCAGGCGATCATCGACGCCTACCCCGACAGCGCGGAGTGGCGCTGCACCGAGTCCCTGCCCTTCTCCTCCGCCCGCAAGTACAGCGGCGCCAGCTTCAGCGAGGACGACGGCGAGAACAACACCTGGCTGCTGGGCGCCCCCGACGTCCTGCTCCCCACCGGGGACCCCGCCCTCGAGGAGATCAACGACCTCAACGAACAGGGCCTGCGCGTCCTGCTGCTGGCCCGCTCCGCCCTCGAACTCGACGACGAGGACGTGGCCACCGGGGTCCGGCCGACCGCCCTCGTCGTCCTCGAGCAGCGGCTGCGCCCCGACGCCGCCGACACGCTGCGCTACTTCGAGGACCAGGACGTCAGGGCGAAGGTCATCTCCGGGGACAACGCCGTCTCGGTCGGCGCCGTCGCCGGCAAGCTGGGCCTGCCGGGCGCCGAGAACACCATCGACGCCCGCAAGCTCCCCACCGAGCAGTCCGGCATGGCGCAGGCCCTCGACGCCCACTCCGTCTTCGGGCGCGTGACCCCGCAGCAGAAGCGGGACATGGTCGGCGCCCTCCAGTCCAAGGGCCACACGGTCGCCATGACGGGCGACGGAGTCAACGACGTCCTGGCCCTCAAGGACGCCGACATCGGCGTCTCCATGGGCTCCGGCTCCGAGGCCACCCGCGCCGTGGCCCAGATCGTCCTCCTCAACAACAGCTTCTCGACCCTCCCCTCGGTGGTCGCCGAGGGCCGCCGGGTCATCGGCAACATCACCCGCGTGGCGACGCTCTTCCTCACGAAGACGGTCTACTCGGTGCTGCTGGCCATCCTGGTGGTCTGCTCCCAGGTCGAATACCCCTTCCTGCCCCGCCACCTGACCCTGCTGTCCACCCTCACCATCGGCATCCCGGCCTTCTTCCTGGCCCTCGCGCCGAACAAGGAGCGGGCGAAGCCGCACTTCGTGAAACGGGTGATGCGGTACGCGATCCCGGGCGGCGCGGTCGCGGCGACGGCCACCTTCGTCACGTACCTGATCGCCCGCTCCCACTACACGGGCCCCGACTCCCTCAAGGCCGAGACCAGCGCGGCCACCCTGGCCCTCTTCCTCACCTCGATGTGGGTCCTGGCGATCATCGCCCGCCCGTACACGTGGTGGCGCGTCGGCCTGGTCGGCGCGATGGGCGCCGCCTTCCTGATCGTCCTGGTCGTGCCGTGGCTCCAGGAGTTCTTCCAGCTGAAGCTGGAAGGCGTGACCATGCCCTGGATCGCGGTGGCGGTCGCCGCGTCCGCCGCAACCCTGATCGAGTTCACGTTCCGGTGGGTGGACCGCCGTTTCCCGGCGTAGGCGGGCGGGGCGCGGATTGACCCTTCCGGGTGATGACAGGCACCCTCCCGGTTGTCCATAGTTGGAGTATGGCAACCAAGAAGGTCACCATCACCTTGCCCGACGAGGTGCTGGAGTACATCAAGGCGTCCGTGGACGAGCGCGGAGTCTCCGCGTACGTCACCGCGGCCGTGGAGAACCAGGTCAGGATCGACAAGCTGGGCGAGCTGAGTGCCCTGCTCCAAGAGGAGTACGGCGCGCTCACCGAGGACGAGCTCCGCGCCGCCGACGCATGGCTCGCTGAGCTGGACGCCAAGCACGACGCGATGAGACATGGAGGCGAGGTGGCCCGGGACCAGGGGAAGGCAGCCGCGTGAAGCGCCGACACGCAGCCGAGGCGGCCCTCCGGTCAAGGGTGATCATCCTGGACTCCGAGGCGCTGTCCAAGGCCGTCCGCGGTGACCGGCTCATGCTCGCCCGCATCAACAAGGCCTGGCAGTCCAAGACCTCGGTCATCACCTCGGCGCTCACGACCCTGGAGGCCTGGGATCCACAGCAGGCCAGGGCGGCACGGCTCTGGGACTGGGCGATGTCGAAGATCCAGGTCGTCCACACCGACGACGCGGGCATCGACGCGGCCCGCTCCTTGCTGAAGGAAGCCGGCCTGCACGGCCACAAGTACGCGATCGACGCGGTCCTGGCCGCCGTCGCGGTGCGAGAGGCGGAACGCGGCAGCCAGGTGACCGTGCTCACCTCGGACGTCGACGATCTTCAGCGTCTCCTGTCCGGACTGCGGATCGTCGTCGCGCCCGCCTAGTCGAACCACCGGTCCCGGGCCAGTTCCGCCGTCCGGGACGGGTCCTCCAGGAGGGCGGCCACCTCGAAGCGGCGGGGCCATTGGCCCGCTGCCCAGGCCAGGCCCGCGGCCACGCCTTCCAGGGTGGAGGCGTGCAGGGTGCCGTCGGGGGTGTGGCGCCAGTCCAGTTCGATGCCGCCCGCGATCAGTTCCTCGTGTTCGAGGTACGTGGACGGGGTCGCGGGGCCCAGCAGGATGCGGACCGGTTCCGGGACCTCGTGTTCCTCGCCGGGCGTCGTGACCTCCGCCGGGACCGTCTCCGAGAGGCGCCGGACCTGGAGGAGGTCCGCCAGGTCGGCCGCGCGGGAGGGGGACACCGGGAGGAGGGGCAGGCCCCCGGTCAGGGGCAGCAGGTCGGGGGCGTCCGCGATGACCGCGTCCGCCGCGTCCACCACCAGGACCTCGCCGTCCACCACCGCGCGCAGCTCGTCCGGCAGGGTGACCTGCTCGGGGTCCAGGTCCGCCAGCGCGTTGTACAGGCCGTGCAGCTGGCGGTCCGTCACCTCGCGGTCCGGGTCGGCCAGGCGGCCCAGCAGTTCGGCCGCGCCGCCCGGCTCGTCCAGGAGGGCCGGCACGGTGGTCCGTACGCCCAGGGCCCGCAGGACCTGCTCGTCCTCGAAGCCGGTGGCGTCCGCCGGGGTGTAGAGGCCCGCGAGCAGCGGGTCGCCGCCCGCCGCGCGCAGGCCCGCCGGGCGGCGGCCGTCGAGCACCGGGTGGTCGCGCAGCCACCAGGCGGTGTACGGGCGCACCGACTGCGTGGTGCCGTCCGGGAGGAGGACGCGCACGGGCTGGGTGAGGGCGTCGCGGAGCGGGGGCTGGGCGAGCATCGCCAGGGCCTGGGGCCAGCAGTCGTCGTCGACCAGGTCCAGGTCCCGTACGGCGACCAGTTCCGTGGCCACCGGCGGGACCGGGGTGTCCGGCAGCTGGTCCAGGAGGTCCTCGCACCACACGTCCACCGCGTCCAGCAGACCCGCGTCGTCCGGCTCGGCGTAGTCGCCCTCGCGCGGCTCCAGTTCGTCCGGGTCGAGCACCACGTCGGTGGCGCGGACCAGCTGGAAGACGGCCAGCACCCCGCACGCGGTGAGGGTGTCGGCGTCCCAGCGGGCGGCCAGTTCGGCGTCCACGTACGGCACCTCGTCCTCGCGGATCACCGAGGCGAGCGGTGAGCCGGGCAGCAGCAGCTCGCCGGCCGGGCTCAGCTCCCCGTCCTCGTCCGGGAGGGCCAGCGCGCCGAGCCAGGGCTCGTCGCCGGGGGCCAGTTCGGCGTCCCGGACCAGGCCCAGGACCACGTCGGCCAGTTCCTCCGGGTCCAGCGCGTCCTCGTCCCAGATCTCGCCCGCGTCCATCGAGGCCGCCACGGCGGCCCGCACCTGCGGGGTCGTCAGGACGGCCCGTGCGGTGGCCGGGAGGGCGCCGAGCTTCTCCAGCAGCGGGTGCGCGGCCTCCGGGTGGGCCACCTTCAGGCCCAGCCGGGCCAGGTCCGCCGGGGTGTCCGCGTAGGGCAGCAGGACGTGGCGCGGCCCGATCGTCGTACGGCCGTCGGCGAGCGGCACGGGCAGCCCGGACAGCCGGTCCGGGTCGACCCCGGCGAGGGAGTCGTAGAGCCGGTGCCACCACTCGGGGGTCCGCTCGATGCCCGCGATCCGCTCGATGGCGTCGCCGAGCGGCAGCCGGCCCACGCCCAGGGTGCGCAGCTCGGCGCGGCGCTCCAGGCCGGCCGGGAGCAGGGTCGGCAGCACCTCGGCGAGGACCCGTACGGTGTCGGCGCCCGCGCCCTCCACCACCTCGGCCTCGAAGGGGCGCAGCGCGGCCCGTTCCTCGGCGTGCTCGGGCGGGGCGGCGGGCGCGAGGAAGGCGGTACGGGGCAGCCGCCGCAGCACGGCGGCGCGCAGGGCCCCGTCCAGCTCGCCCTTGCCGAGCGGGCCGGGGACCAGGTCCACGAGGGCGGTGGTCACCGGGTCCCAGGAGCCGAGGAGTTCGGCGTACGCGTCGGCCGCGCGCTCCACGAGGAAGTCGGTCAGCGGGCCCGGGGCCGGGTGGCGGCGGGTGGTGTCCAGCGGCAGGGTCGCGATGAGCAGGGCGGGGATGCCCAGCGGTTCGTCGGTGGGGGTCGGCGCGTGCACGACGGGCGCGGTGGCCGGGCGCAGCGGAGCGCCGTCCGTGTCGACGGGCACGGCCCAGGACACCGACCAGGAGGGCCGCAGCCGTTCCTCCACGGGCCGGTCGGCGAGCAGGGCCTTCTCGATGGCGCCGCCGTGGCGGACGGTGCGCCAGCGGTTGGTGCCCGACCGGGAGTCCTCGATGACGGCGTACGGGCCCTCGTCGCGGCGGTACAGGGTGCGGGCGGGGCCCGCCGGGGTCTCCACGACGACCTCGTCCAGCCCGGGCAGGGTGAGCAGCAGGGCGTCGTCGATGCCCGCCAGCAGCCGCTCGACCAGGTCCTGGGCCACGGCATCGCGCAGCGGGAGGACCACGACGGTGTCGTAGCCGTCGGGGGCGCTGCCCTCGGCGGGCAGCGGGAGCCGCAGCAGCGGGACGTGGCCGTCGCGGCGGCGCAGCTCGTCGCCGAGGCCGGGGCTGCCGACGGCCGCGTCGCGGGCCAGTTCGCGGGCCTCGGCCAGGGACCAGCGGACGCCGCCGTGCCGTCCCAGTACGGCGGGCTCGTCGGACACCGCGAGGACGGCCGCGAAACCGACGCCGAAGCGGCCCACCGTGTCACCGGAGCCGCCGCCCGCGGACTCCCGCTTGGCGGAGGCGCGCAGGGTGCTCAGCGACTCCACGCCCGTCGCGTCGAGCGGGGCGCCGGTGTTGGCGACGGCCAGCACCCCGGGCCCGCCCTCGCCGGTGTGCAGGGTGAGCCGCAGCCGGCCCGGTACCCCGGCACGCGCGGCCGCGTCGGCGGCGTTCTGCGCCAGTTCGACGACGAGCCGGTCCCGGTAGCCGCCGAGCGCCAGGTCCTCCTCGGCGTTGGCGTCCTCGCGGAAGCGGGCCGGGCCCGCCCCCCAGGCGTCGAGCACCCCGCGCCGCAGCCGGGCCGTGCCGAAGGGGTCCACGCCGCTCTGGGCCGCCGTCACTCGCACGCTCACGCCGCTGCCTCCAAGAATTGCCGGGCCCGTCAACCTGCCCCGAACTCCTGAAGGTATCGCGTACGGGCCTGCCGTCCGGCCGTGAGGTGGGCGGACACAGGAAACCGGCTACCCACACACGGGAGCCCCCGGCGACCACAGGTCACCGGGGGCTCACGCACTCACACACTCAGGTACGTGCGTGCCTGCTCGCCGTCAGAGCTTCTCGATCACGTAGTCGATGCACGCGGTCAGCGCCTGCACGTCCGCCGGGTCGATCGCCGGGAACATCGCGATACGGAGCTGGTTGCGGCCGAGCTTGCGGTACGGCTCGGTGTCCACGATGCCGTTGGCGCGCAGCACCTTGGCGACGGCCGCCGCGTCGATGTCGTCCGAGAAGTCGATCGTGCCGATGACCGCGGAGCGCTTGTCGGCGTCCACGACGAACGGGGTCGCGTACTTGGACGCCTCCGCCCAGCCGTACAGGTGGCGCGCGCTGGCCGCCGTACGCCCGGTCGTGAACTCCAGGCCGCCCTGGCCGTTCATCCACTCCAGCTGCTCGTTCAGCAGGAACAGAGTGGACAGCGCCGGGGTGTTGTACGTCTGGTTCTTCAGCGAGTTGTCGATCGCCGTCGGCAGCGAGAAGAACTCCGGGATGTGCCGGCCGGAGTCGTGCACGCGCTGCGCACGCTCCAGGGCCGCCGGGGAGAACGCGGCCAGCCACAGCCCGCCCTCCGAGGCGAAGGACTTCTGCGGGGCGAAGTAGTAGACGTCGGTCTCGGTGATGTCCACCGGCAGACCGCCGGCGCCCGAGGTCGCGTCCACCAGAACGAGGGACCCGGCGTCCGCACCCGCGACGCGCTTGACCGGCGCCGCGACGCCCGTCGAGGTCTCGTTGTGGGTGTACGCGTACACGTCGACGCCCGCCTCGGCCCGCGGCTCGGGGTGCGTGCCCGGCTCGGAGGAGATGACGGTCGGCGCGTCCAGCCACGGCGCGAGCTTCGCGGCCTTGGCGAACTTGGAGGAGAACTCGCCGAAGGTGAGGTGCTGGGACTTCTGCTCGATCAGCCCGTGCGTCGCGATGTCCCAGAAGGCGGTGGAGCCGCCGTTGCCCAGGATCACCTCGTACCCGTCGGGAAGGGAGAAGAGGTCCCGGAGCCCCTGACGCACCGAGCCGACCAGGTTCTTGACCGGGGCCTGGCGGTGCGAGGTTCCGAGCAGGGAGGTACCGGTGGCGGCCAGGGCGTCCAGCGCCTCGGTCCGCACCTTGGAGGGGCCCGCGCCGAAGCGTCCGTCGGCGGGCTTGATGTCAGCGGGAATCTGGATCTCGGCCACGAGCGGAGCGTATCGGGTCCCGGTCCGCGCCCCGGAGGCGCGTCCACCCGATGAGACGCACCGGGATGCGGAGTGGACGGACGTGGACGCCGGGCCGGTGGCAGGGTAGACGCCGTGACCACACCCGGGGAACTCGAGCGGACCTTGCGGGCGGAGCTGCGCGGGGAGGTGGACTTCGGGGCCGCGGCGCGGGCGCTGGTGACCATGGACGCCTCGAACTACCGGCGCGTGCCGGTCGGCGTCGTCGCCCCGCGCGACGCCGACGACGTGGCGGCCGCGCTGCGCGTGTGCGCGGCCGCCGCAGTGCCCGTCGTCCCGCGCGGCGGCGGGACCTCCATCGCGGGCCAGGCCACCGGCGTGGGCGTGGTGCTCGACCTGACCCGGCACATGAACGCCCTCGTCTCCGTCGACCCGGCCGCACGCCTCGCCGTGGTCCAGCCCGGGCTGGTCCTGGACCGGCTGCGCGACGCGGTGCGCCCGTACGGCCTGACCTTCGGCCCGGACCCCTCCACGCACTCCCGCTGCACCCTCGGCGGCATGATCGGCAACAACGCGTGCGGGGCCCACTCGGTCGCCTGGGGGACCACCGCGGACAACGTGGCCGAGCTGGCGGTGACGGCGTACGGGGGCACCGCCCACCGGATCGGGACGGGCTGGTCGGGAGCGCCCCCGGGCCTGCGCCAGCTCGTCGAGGGAAACCTGGCACTCCTGCGCACCGGGATGGCGGGCGGCTTCTCCCGGCGGATCTCCGGCTACGGGGGCCTGGACGCGCTGCTGCCCGAGCGGGGCGTGCAGCTCGCGCGGGCGTTCTGCGGCAGCGAGGGCACCCTCGGGGTGGTCACCGAGGCGGTGGTGCGCCTGGTGGAGGCGCCGTCCGCGCCGGTGCTGGCGGTCCTGGGGTACGCGGACGAGAGCGCGGCGGCGGACGCGGCCGCCGGGCTGCTGCCGTACCGGCCGCTCACCGTGGAGGGGATGGCGCAGGACCTGGTGCGGGGGGCCGTCGGACTGCCGCGGGGCGGAGCCTGGCTGTTCGCGGAGATGCGGGACGAGGGAGCCGCGCGGCAGCTCGTACGGGGCGCTGACGCGCTCGACGCGCTGGTGGTCACCGACCCGGCGGGGCAGCGGGCGCTGTGGCGGATCCGGGACGACGCGGCGGGCACGGCGACGCGGATGCCCGACGGGGGGATGGCCTGGCCGGGATGGGAGGACTGCGCGGTGCCGCCGGCCCGGCTGGGGGCGTACCTGCGGGAGTTCCGCGCGCTGCTGGCGCAGCACGGGCTGCGCGGAACCCCGTACGGGCACTTCGGCGAGGGCTGCGTCCACGTACGGATCGACTTCGACCTGGTCTCGGCGCAGGGCGTGGCCCGCTTCCGGGCCTTCTCCGGCGACCTGGCGGACCTGGTCCTCGCCCACGGGGGTTCGCTGTCGGGGGAGCACGGGGACGGGCAGGCGCGGGCCGAGCTGCTGCCGAGGATGTACGGGCCGGACGTGGTGCGGCTGTTCGGCGCGTACAAGGACGTGTGGGACCCGGCGGGCGGCATGAACCCGGGGATGCTGGTCCGGCCGGCGCGCCTCGACGAGAACCTCCGCTTCGCCGTGCTGCCGCAGACCCCCTTCGCCGGTGAGGTCGCCCGGTGCGTCGGCGTCGCGAAGTGCCGCTCGGCCGACGCGGGCGGGCCGGGGGTGATGTGCCCGTCGTACCGGGCCACGGGGGAGGAACGGCACTCCACGCGGGGCCGGGCCCGGCTGCTGCACGAGATGCTGGCGGGGGAGGTCGTACGGGACGGCTGGCGCTCGGCGGAGGTCGCCGAGGCGCTGGACCTGTGCCTGGGCTGCAAGGGGTGCCTCAGCGACTGCCCGGTGGGCGTGGACATGGCCTCGTACAAGGCGGAGTTCCTGCACCACCACTGGGCGGGCCGCATCCGCCCGCTCGCCCACTACACCCTGGGCGGCCTCCCGGCCTGGCTCCGCCTGATCGCCCGCCTGCGGGGGGCGCGGGCGGCGAACGCCCTGACCCGGCTGTTCCCCGTCCCCGGCCTGACGCGCGAACGGGCCTTGCCGGCCCTGGCCCGGAGGCCGTTCACCCGGGAACACCGTTCCTCCTCCTCGTCCTCCCCGTTCTCCTCGTCCTCTCCCTCCTCCACCCCTGTCACGACTGTCACCCTCTGGCCGGACACGTTCACGCAGTACCTCGCCCCGGAGGCCGGCCACGCGGCGGTCCGCGTCCTGGAGGCCGCGGGCCTGCGCGTGTCCGTGCCCGCCGGCCCGGTGTGCTGCGGCCTCACGTACCTCTCCACCGGCCGCCTCGACCGGGCCCGCACGGTACTGCGCCGCACCCTGGCCGCCCTCGGCGACACCGACGGCCCCGTCCTCGTCCTGGAACCCAGCTGCGCCGCGGCCCTCCGCGCCGACCTCCCCGCCCTCCTCCCCGAGGACCCCCGCGCGCAGCGGCTGGCGGCAGCCGTCCGCACCTTCGCCGAGACCCTCGAGGAGCACGCCCCGCACTGGCAGCCGCCCCGCCTCGACCGGCCCGTGGCGGGCCAGACCCACTGCCATCAGCACGCGGTGCTCGGGGACGCCGCCGACCGGCGGCTGCGCGAGCGGGCCGGGCTCACCGGCGAGCTCAGCGGCGGCTGCTGCGGCCTGGCCGGCAACTTCGGCTTCGAGCCGGGCCACCACGAGGTGTCGGTGGCCTGCGCGGAGGAGCAGCTCCTGCCGTCCCTGCGCGCCGCCCCGCGCGACGCGGTCGTCCAGGCCGACGGTTTCTCCTGCCGGACCCAGATCGCCCAGCTGGGCGGCGGAGTCCGGGCCCGCCACCTGGCGGAACTCCTGGCCGAAGGCCTGGACGGCGGACAAGCCGCACGGGATGCGCAGGGCAGGCATGTGTAAGGCAAGCCACGCGGCGACACTCCTTACGACCCACTAATCTGGATAAATGCCCGCACCCTCCGCTTCCCCGACGGCGACGCCCGCCGCCGCCCCCGGCCCCACGCCCGCCCCCACGCCCGCGCCCTCCGCCGAGGGATCCCGCTTCGGCCCGGTCGCGCTGGTGGTCTCGGCCGGGATCTCGGTGCAGTTCGGTGCGGCCCTCGCCGTCATGATCATGCCGAGGGCGGGGGCGGCCGGAGTGGTCACGCTGCGCCTCGCGGCCGCCGCGATCGTGCTGCTGCTCCTGTGCCGCCCCAAGGTGCGCGGCTACCTCCGCGCCGACTGGGGCACGGTGGTCGCCTTCGGCGTGGCCATGGCGGGCATGAACGGGCTCTTCTACCAGGCCATCGACCGCATCCCGCTCGGCCCGGCCGTCACCCTCGAGGTGCTCGGCCCGCTGGCCCTGTCGGTGATCGTCTCGCGGCGCCTGGTGAACCTGCTCTGGGCTGGCCTGGCCCTGGCCGGCGTCGTCCTCCTGGCCGGGCACGGCGGAGCCGGCTTCGGCGGCCTCGACCCGGTGGGCGCGGCGTACGCGGTCGGCGCGGGCGCGATGTGGGCGGCGTACATCGTGTTCAGCGCGCGGACGGGCCGCCGCTTCCCGCAGGCGGACGGACTGGCCCTGGCGATGGCCGTGGCCGCCGTGCTGTCGCTGCCCCTGGGCATCCTCGAAGCCGGCTCCGACCTGCTCGTCCCGAGCACCCTCGCACTGGGTCTCGGCGTGGCCGTCCTGTCGTCCGTACTGCCGTACACCCTGGAACTGCTGGCCCTGCGGCGGCTCCCCGCCCCGGCCTTCGCGATCCTGATGAGCCTGGAACCGGCCATCGCGGCCACCGCGGGCTTCCTCGTCCTGAACCAGGCCATGTCCGCGCTGGACGCCCTGGCCATCGCGCTGGTGATCGCGGCCAGCATGGGCGCGGTCCGGTCCCAGACCCCGAAGCAGGCCGCCTGATGGACGCCGCCGCCTACCTGGCCGCCGTCCCGCAGGCCCGCCGCGAGCCCCTGACCCGGCTGCGGGAACTGTGCCTGTCGGAACTGCCGGGCTTCGAGGAGGTCATCGCCTACGGCATGCCCGTGTACGTCCGCCCCGGCGAACCGGCCGGGGAGATCGCCTGGGCGAACCAGAAGCAGTACATCTCCTTCTACCTGCTGCGCACGGACATCCGCGACGCCTTCGCGGACCGCCTGGCCCCCCACGACATGGGCAAGGCCTGCCTCCGCTTCCGCAACCCCGCCAAGGTCGACTTCGACCTCCTGCGCGACCTCCTGCGCGCCACGGCCTCGGCCCCGCCGGGCAAGGTCTGCTGACCGGGTACGCGTCCACAGGGTGTCCACGCCGAGCGGCTGTCATCCGGCCGGCTCGACGTTGTCCACGGCGGTGGAGAACTCGCGGCCGGACGCGGTTCGGATATAGGCCAGCTCCATCCAGTGCTGGTGGACCGATTCCGACACGTTCTCGTTGATCACGGTCATCAGCTCCCCTTCGACGCCGGACGCGACATCGCGCACACGCCGGCGCAGCAGCCGATGGGGCACGTACGCGTACCGCTCAGCCATCGGACGGCTCCTGGATGGTGAAGACGAAGCGCTCCCAGCCGGCAAGTGCGCGTTCCAGGAGGTCCTCGCTGGGCTCGGGCCAGGGCGCTTCCGCGATATCGATGCCGCGTACGCCCTGGGCGCTGCTGTGGATGATTCGACTGCACATGTCCACTCTCCGGTCGGTGGGCAACTGGCCGATGATCACTGCTCGTTGTGAAGAGGTAACCGCACGCAACCTCTCCGCGGGTACCGTTGGGGGGTCGGAGAAGCATGCAAGCCATGCACCTGTCGGGAGTTGCCCATGGCGCGACGCTCACGCACACCCAACGCTGGTCTGCCGACGCTCCTTGAGCAGGCCGGATGGTCCAGAAGCCAATGCGCGTCGATCGTCAATCGCGTCGGCGCGGAGGCGGGGCTCACCCTCACGTACGGTCAGCCCGCCGTATCCCAGTGGATCGCCGGTCACCAGCCGCGGCCGCAGGTCAGAGCGCTGATCATCGAGGCGTTCGAGCGGAAGCTGGCCCGGCCGGTCACCTACGCCGAGGCGGGGCTCACGCCGCCGGGTCGCGGCGATGAGGCCGACACTGTCCGGGACCTCGTAGACCTCGGGAGGGCCGACATGGATCCGTCCAGGCGGCGCGTGATCGCCGCAGGTGTGTTTTCCGCCGCTCTTGCCATTCCCTTGTTCCCGGGCCTGGCGCTGGCCCAGGGGCCGGAGCCGGTGAGGCCCGGGAAGGCGACGACGCGAGTGGGCCAGGCGCAGGTTGCCACCGTGCACGCGATGACGGACCGGATCGCGGACATCCTCGACGAGCTCGGGGCAGGGCACGCCCGGCCCATGGCGGCGGCGTTTCTCGTGAACACGGTGGGGCCCTGGCTGAAGGCAGAGGCGGCTGCTCCCGTGCGGCGGAGCATGCTGGCCGCAGCCTCCGACCTCGCGTACCTCACGGGGTGGATGGCCATGTACGAGCGGCAGCACCGGTTGGGACAGGACTACTACCTGTCCGCGCTGAAGCTGGCCGGGGAGGCGGAGGAACACGTCACCTACTGCCGGACCCTGCGCGGTATGTCTCTCCAGGCGTCCAACCTCGGCTACGGCCGGCGTGCCCTGGAGCTGGCCGACTCGGCGGCGGAGGCGGCTCCGGTGGCCGGGCCACGGCTCGTGGCCTTCCTGCGCGGGCAGCAGGCGCACGGCGCGGCGATGGTGGGGGACAAGCGGCAGGCCTTCGCTCGGCTCCGGGAAGCGGAGGAGGCACTCGCGCGTGCCGACGACCGGCGGGAGTCGATCGGCGGGTACGACCGGACCGCCTATCTGTTCCATGTCGCTCACGTGCAGAACGAGACCAAGGACGTACCCGGTTCGGTGCGCACGCTGCGGGAGTCGATCCGGTTCCAGCCCGCGAACGAGCGGCAGGGCCGGATGCACGCGTACGGGCTTCTCGCCCAGCGCCAGCTGTCCATCGGACACGTGGAGGCCGCGTGCGATGCGTGGGGCCGGTTCCTGGACGAGTACGAGATGCTCTCGTCCGCGCGGGGCGATGAGCACTTCGAGGTCATGAACCTACGGCTCCGCTCCTACGGCAGGGTCCGGGCCGTGCGGGCCCTGCACGACCGGGCCCACCGCGTCGGCGAGCTCAAGGACTTCAAGGGCCTCAAAGGCTGAGGCCGGTGTCGCGGGGGCGGTCCGGGTCGGCGGCGGCGGGCGCGGGCGCCGGCCGGGCGTAGCGGGTCGTCAGCGCCGACAGGGTGGACTGGATGCGGGCGCGCAGGGCCGGTGGGGAGAGCACCTCCGCCTCCGCGCCCAGGGACAGGAACTGGGACTCCGCCTGCGCGTGGGACTCGATCGGGAGGGTCGCGCGGGTCCAGCCCGGCAGGTCCGGGTCCGGGTGGCCGGTGGCGGTCAGGGCGCGGGCCTGCGCGCCCGTCAGCCGGGCCGCGGCGCGCGCGGAGAGGCGTACCTCCGCCTCCTGCGGGTACAGCCGCGCGTGGAAGTCCTCCTGGGTCCGGCGCCAGTGCGCCGCCAGGTCGAAGCCCTCCGGGAGGTCCGCGGTCTGCGTCGTCTCCGTCACCGACAGGATCTGGTCCACCCGGTAGGTCCGGGCGCCGTCCGGGCCCGCGACCAGGTACCAGCGGCCCGCCTTCAGGACCAGTCCGTACGGGGCGAGGCGCCGGTCGACCTCCTGGGGTTCCTTCCACCGGCGGTAGCGGACCTCGATCACCCGGCCCCGCCACACGGCGTCGGCGACCTGCGCGAGGTACGGGGTCTCCTCGTGCTCCGCGTACCAGCCCGGCGCGTCCAGGTGGAACCGCAGCCGCATCCGGTCCGCCTGCGCGCGCAACTCCGGCGGCAGCGCCGCCCGCAGCTTCAGCTGGGCCGCCGACAGGGCCCGGCCGAGGCCCAGTTCCGCCGCCGGTCCCGGCATTCCGGTCAGGAACAGGGCCTCGGCCTCGCCCGTACTGAGCCCCGTCAGCCGGGTCCGGTAGCCGGCGAGCAGCTGGTAGCCCCCGCTGTGCCCGGCGTCCCCGTACAGCGGGACGCCCGCCGCGGCCAGCGCCTCCGCGTCGCGGTAGACCGTACGGACCGACACCTCCAGCTCGCGCGCGAGCTCGGCGGCGGTCATCCGGCCCCGGGTCTGGAGCAGGAGCAGGATCGACAGCAAGCGGCTCGACTTCACTGACACAGGATGTCAGCGGAGTGCTCCTACGGTCCTCGCATGAACGATTTCGACTTCCTCATCGGCACCTGGGACGTGGCCAACCGCTGGCGCGCCGACTTCCTCGACGCGGACAGCGCGTGGGAGGAGTTCCCGGCCGTGTCCCGCGTCTCGCGCCACTTCGACGGCGGCGCCAGCTTCGACGAGATCGACTTCCCGACGAAGGGCTTCGGCGGTCTGACGCTGCGCCTCTTCGACCGGGAGCGCGAGGAGTGGTCGCTGTACTGGTCCAGCCGCCGCACCGGCACCCTGTTCCCGCCGGTGACCGGGCGGTTCGACGGCGGGCGGGGGGTCTTCGAGGGGGAGGACACGCACGACGGGAAGGCGGTCCGCGTGCGCTTCGTGTGGTCGGGGACGGCGCCGGGGGAGTCGCCGCGCTGGGAGCAGTTCTTCTCGCCCGACGAGGGCGCCACCTGGATCCACAACTGGACGATGGACTTCACCCGCCGCCCCTGAGACCGTACGCCCGCCCCGCCGGTCACGGGGGTCTCCCGGCGGAAGCCGGGGGAGGGACCGGCGGGGCGGGCGTACTCGGGCGCAGCCCTCGGTGGTGCTAGAAGGGGAGGCCGATGCAGGCCCCGCAGACGTACGGGGTGCCGCAGACTTCGTGGTATCCGGACCCGAAGTCATAGCGCTGGCAGCAGTCCTCGCACACCTCCACCACGCCGTAGCACTCGGCCTTGCTGTATCCGTTCGCGCCCGCGCACTGGGCCGGGTACGACTGGGGAACGATGCCGCCTTCTCCGTCGGCCCACCGGACCTCGAGCCGGGGGTTGCGGAGAAGTGGCGATCGTGATCTTCGTTCGAGTGTTGCTTCTGCAGAGAATCCCGGATTCGTCATCTTTGCCTCCTTCACTGCAGGGGGGGGAGGGTCGGGTGTGCCTCACCGCTCGTAGAACGGCGAGAGCTTGGTGACCAGGAAGGGGAATTCCTCGGTCACGTCCACGCGGACGAAGTACTTCTCGGTCGTATCGGTGCGCCGATGCGTGTAGGAGAAGATGACGTCCACGATGTTCCGTGCGCCGCTCAGGCGCGAGGGCCGGACTTCCACTCCGCTGAGGGACGATTCCGCGGCGTGTGATGCGGCCGCCCTGGTGTAGATCGCGTGATAGCGAACCGCCAGGTAGTTGAGGGCCCGGTGCTCATCGGTCGCCCCCGCGTTGTCCGCCACCTGACCGATGCTGTCGAAGAGTTCGGCGGCGGTGGCCAGGAACTTCTCCTCCGGTTGATCCTGTGGTCGGGGGATCTCACGGATCAGGGCGTCGCGGTCGAACGAGTACAGCTGGTCGAACGCCACGATGGGGACCATCAGCCCGTTGCACTTGTCCGGAGGGGCGTGCGGGCCGCGCAGGCCCACGACCACGTCCACGTCGTGCGCGCCGGGATCAGGCCGCACCGCCTCGATCAGGAGATCGAAATCGGCGGGGTCGCGAGGAGTCAGGATGTAGGTCTCCAGCCCTTCGATCGTGAAGACCCAGCAGATCTGGCGGGCCAGGTACCGGCCGGCCCGGTCTTCCAGGACCGACTTGAGCGCCTGCCGGTCGGTTTGGCCGGCGGTCTCGATCCGGCCCATGGCCTGCGCGAATTCCCGTTCCGCCGCCAGACCCGGAAACCGTGGTTCCACCTGGCCGACCGCATAGACGAAGGAAGGCGGCGCCGGCGGAGCGGCGGCCGTCCCGGCCGAAGGACATCGATGCGCGGGCGGATCCGCTGGAGCGGGTGTGGGCTGGTCGGTACTGCTCACGTGTTCTGGTGCCTGTGCCATCACGAACCTCCTCCTACCGTTGCTTCACGAATCGGCGGAACCCTGCGGGGAGAAGACCATCCAGTCGTTGAGCCGCCTGGCGCGCTCGGTGCACCCGCTGCACGGTCTGATCCCCACCGTGGACGTCGCTCTCCGAATGACGTCTCCGAGGCCGATCTCTTCGTCGCTGATGAACCCGGGCAGGCGCACTTTGTGCGGGTTGCCGTGAGTCCTTCCGGACCGGGATTCCGTGTGTCCGCTCATGGTGTGCTCCTCGCTCACTGTGTGGCCGACAAGGTGTGATGAGCCGCCCAGGCGTCCAGCAAGGGCGGGACGACATTGGTGCGCCGAGGCCCGCCGGCACCCGTCACGGCTCGCTTGACCTCCGCGACGTCCGCCTTCGGGAACCATGACCACAGCAATGCGATGGCGCCGGTGACGAACGCGGCCGCGACGCTGGTGCCGTTCCGGGTCTGCAGCCCGCCGTCCGGACGGAGGCTGCTCACGCCCTCGCCCGGTGCGCCCAGCCCTCGCTTGCCCATCGAGCTTCCGAGGTTCGACCGCGCCATGGGCTGCCCGTCCATGCCGTACCCCACCACGGGAATCACCCAGGGATGGCGTGTGAGCGTGCTGCTGCCCAGCGTCCCCTGATTGCCTGCCGCCACGACCACGAGTACACCGCGCGCGGCCGCGTGGTTCAGGGCCATGTGCAGGTCCCGCTCCTGCCGGGCGGAGGGCTGTGACATCCCCGCACTCAGGTTCAGTACGCGCGCACCCGCATCGACGCATGCGCAGATCGCCTCGGCCAGCCGGGGGGCCGTCACGCTCGGGAGCCGCTGCCCGTCAGACGGCGTCTCATCGAAAACGGGACGCGCGATCACCGTGCAACCGGGGCAGATGGCCGGAGCGGTTCCCCCGCGGCGTGCCACGAGGATGCCGGCGATGAACGTGCCGTGTTGGCAGGCCTCACTCTCCGGCAGTGAGCAGGGGCCGCTGCCGGGCAGCTGCCGGATGCTCCCGGCAGCCAGTTCGGGGTGATCCGTGGCGACGGGTCCGTCGAGCAGCCCGATCACGATCTCGCGTTCGCCGCTCGTGAGCTTCATCAGCGAGGTGAGTCCGACCAGATCCAAAGGAACCATCGGGAGACCTCCCAACCGAGGGGCAACCTCACCCTCACATCACCACCATGCCACTATTTGCGCCTTTTGTCTCTCGCCGGTGGAGGGGCAGTGAAGTTGACGATCGAACAAGGTCCTTGCGACGAAGCCGTCTTGAGGGAAATCGGATGTATCGCTGACTTAAGGGCCGACCGTCACGGCTCGGTCGGGTGCATCAGGCTGCGGATCGCGTGGTGGACCAGGAGGTGGCCCCAGAGCTCCTGTTCGACGCCATCGGGCCAGCGGGAGCGCAGGACTTGCGGCCTGCCGGGTGCCAGGGTGCCGAGGGACGCGAGGGAAGCGTGCAGCCGCCATCGCCGGCGGTGGAGCGCGATCAGCTCCGGGGCGGGCGCCTCCAGGTGGTCGAGAACGGTGGTGGCGAAGGGGAGGCCCGAGCCGGGGGCCGCGCCGAGGACCCGGACGGTGCCGGGGAAGCCGGCCAGTTCACCGAGGTGGGAGCCGTCGGGGAGCAGGTCGGTGGTCTGCAGGGAATCGTGTGGACGTGTCCGCCAGACCAGGTCGGCGCCCGTGGCCCAGGCGCCCGCCAGGGTGGCCGGATCGTCGAAGGCGTCGTCGGCCAGCAGGAGGTCGCCGCTTCCCAGGGCGCCGTACAGCTCCCGGGCGAGGGCCCCGGCGGAGTGGTCGGGCGGACGTGCCACCACCGCGCGGCGGATGGTGTGGCTCCTGTGCTCGCCCAGGGCGAGGACGTGCACGCGGGGAAGGCGGCTGCGCAGGGGGTGCGGCGACCGTCCCTGGGCGGGTACCGCAGGGTGCTGCCCTCCGTAACAGGAGCGGTTCTCGTCGCTTTCCGGGACGGGGACCTGCGCGGCGTCCGCGGCCACCACCTGCCAGCGGCGGTACCGGTCTTCGGGCGCCGGACGGGCGCGGGACGAGCGGGTCACCTCGGCGAACAGGCCGGCCAGGGGCTCCGGTCCCAGGCGGGCCCGCGCGCGTGAGATGGCGGCGGTCGTCGGCAGCCGGCGTGCTGTGCGCTCCACTCCGGCCCAGAGCAGCCCGTCGGTGAGCAGCTCGGCGACGCGTGCGTAACTCTCCTGCGTGAAGAGGCATATCGCCAGGACGAAATAGACGGTGGTTCGAGACGGCAGCAGCCTTTGCCGGAGTTCCGTGCGCCCGCACGAGGCGACAACGGCGTCCACCAATTCCGGGGGAAACGCGCGGGTGATCAGTCCTACGGAGATGCGATCGGTGAGTGCGTCGTCAGCCGCTTTTCGGGACTGGCCTGCCCGTGGCACCTGGTCGCCTCCCTCGAAATGTCCAACTGTCAACGGCTTTCTTAAGTCAGCGGTAGTCGACCTTTCCATGTTGCCGGGCAACGGGATGGGTCGAAACATGAAGGTGTGCTCAGCAAGAGCCTTTGTCTCCGGCCGACGCGAAGAGATGCTGTCCGGTTGCACGGGAGAATCGATTCCGCGCTTCTCTCGGGGCGAGCAAACGATTCTTCCTTCGGATCCGTGACAAACAATCCGCACGACGAAGAAAGGGGCAGTGATGACAGATCGGGCACTGCTCGTCGGAATCGACGAATACCCGGATCCGGCAAACCGCCTGAACAGCTGTATCGCCGACACGGCGGCCTTCAAGGAACTGCTGGGCGAGCTCGGCTTCGCCGATTCGGAGATCCGCGTTCTGCACGACTCCGATGCCACCCTGGACCGCACCAGAGACGGCCTGGACTGGCTCTGCCAAGGGGCGCAGCCGGGCGATCACCGGGTCTTCTTCCAGTCGTCCCACGGATACCGCTATCTCCAGGGCGACGTGATGACGGAAGTCCTCTGCTGCTACGACGAGTTCCTGGAGGACACGGAGCTCGTGCGGCGCACGGCGGGGTTGCCGCCCGGAGTGCTCACCGTGATCCTCGACGCCTGCCACTCCGGGGGCATGGAGAAGACCTTCTTCATCGACGAGGCCGCCCGCCTCGTCCGGACCAAGGTGTTCACGGCACCCCCGGAAAAGGCCCTCGCCAAGGCGAACACGCTGACGGCCTGTCGTGCGGTGAAGCCGTTCGGCCGGCCCGCCGTGCGTGACGAGTCGTCCCTGCTCTTCGACTTCGCGAATTCACCGGGCAAGGCGTTCGTGCCCAAGGGGGTCATCCCCGGTACCGGTGAACTGAACGGCATTCTGCTCACGGCCTGCCGGGCGGACCAGACCGCCGCCGCGGGCAGTTCGGTGACCGACTGGCTCTCGGCGTTCACCTACGCGCTCCTGCAAGAGGTGGACGGCGCCATCACCGTCACGGAGCTGGTCTCCCGGGCCGCGGACCGGCTGGCCGCACTCAACATGAGCCAGAAGCCTTGCCTCTTCGCCCCGTCGGGCCGCGAGGAACACCTCGCCCGGACGTTCATCTCCATGGACGAGGTGACCAAGGAGATGATCGCGAAGGTCGAGGAACTCCTCAAGTCGGCAGCCTTCGCGACGGGCGCAGCGAAGGCCCCCTCCGCCTCCTCCGGATCGGGAGGAAGCACAACGAAAGGAAAATCCGCGATGACCACCACCAAGGTCGACAAGGCCGTCGACGCCTTCCTCGACGAACTGAAGAAGGCGAGCACCAAGACCACCGGCAAGGACTTCGTCTCCGGTGACGGCTGGTACTCCGACGTGCAGACGTGCAACGCCCTCTTCGCCCCCGCCCTCGCCGCGGCGGCCCCCCCTCCCGGACAGGGCAAGGCGGTCCGCCCGCAGCTGCAGAACTGGGAGAACCTGGGGAACCCCAAGTTCTGGGACGCGATCTTCGAAGCGGGCAGCATCCTCATCCCGGCGGTGATCGACGAGCTCACCAAGAGCGCCGCTCCCAGCGGTGGCGCCGCGAAGGGCGTCCACGCGGAGATCGCGCAGAAGATCCCGTCCGAGTTCCGCGGCAACGACAAGTTCTTCGGGCTCGTCGAGACGCTGGTGGGAATCGGGCTGCCGCTGGCCATCGAGGCGTTCACCAAGGACTGGAAGAAGGACTCCCACGCCTACGACGGCGGGAAGATCGACCTTCCGCTCCCCGCGGACCTGTCCGAGGAGGAACGCAAGGACTGGCTCTCGGCCGCGCTCAACGTGGCCGCCGACTGCCTGCCGCCCCTGATCAGGGCCCTGTCCTGACCTGACCCGGCCCCACGTGGTGGCTGCGCCGTACGCCGGCGCAGCCACCACGGTCAGGCCCTGCAGAGGAGAGCCGATGTTCAGAACCGAGGACGAAGAGGTCTACCGGAAGGCGGCCGCGGATCTCGCACGGATGCAGGTGCCGGACCTGTCGGACCTCCCTGCGGAGCAGACCGCCGTCGCCATGCTCAGGGCCTTCGGCCGGAACGGGCCCCACGAGGACTGGCTGGAGGAGTTCCGTCGCCGCGTTCACGACGAAAGCGCCGGCCGCGTGATGCTCGTGACCGTCGACCGGAAGGAGGTTCCGCCGCCCCTGGTGAAGAGCCCCGCCGCTTCGTACCAGCGGCTGGTCGACCGTCAGGAAGAACGGGACCAGCTGCTGGTCATGGGCCCCTTCGAGCCGCCCTTTCAGTTCGCGGCGGCCGTCGAGGGCGACGACGCGCCCGGCGACCGCCCGTCCTGACCGGCCGCGGGCGGATCAGCCGAGCGGCAGGTCCAGGTACGAAGGCGTCGCCTCCGGTGAGGTGAAGGCCAGCGTCGCGCGCGGCAGGTTGGCGTCGCCGTAGAAGGGGTCGCGGGCGTCGATCACCAGCATCAGCCGGTTGCCGCGCGGGACGTCGTACGCCGTGGCCTGGAGCTCGATGTCCGCGCTGATCAGGCTGTCCGGCGGCGAGTCGAGGTCGGTGTACGGGGCGTGCGTGACGAGGTGCGCCGTGCCGTCGGGCGCCGTGTCGAGGAGGTACGCGACGAACGCGGAGCCCGGGTTGGGCGCCCGGTAGGTGACGCGCAGTTTCGCAGTGCCCCGCAGCCGGGTGGTCTCCTCCACCGGGGCCGAGGTCCACACGGCGGCGACGGACCGGTCGATCCCGGCCGTCGGGTAGGCCTTCGGCCGGCCGGCCATCTCCGCGTAGCCGGACAGGACCACCGCGTCGGCGACGGTCGCCGGGGTGTCCACCCCGCACAGCACGGTCGCCGTCCAGCCCGCCTCCGGAGCCTCGGCCAGGTCCCCGCTGCCCGCCAGGTGCAGCCGGTGGATGTGCTCGGTGAGGGAGGGCCAGGTCGGACGGGGTTCGAGGGTCTTGGTCCACATGACCTCGCTGAGCACCTGGCCCTCGTCGCCGATGCCGTTCCCGATGCCCCGCAGGTGGTGGTCGAACCAGCGGTGGGCGTCCGTCCAGATCCGGTTCGGCAGGCCGAACAGGCCCGACGACTCGGGGCCGGAGTGGTCGCCTATGGACAGCACCATCCGCTTGGGCCCGGTCAGTTCGTTGAACATCTTCAGCGTCTGGTTGGCCGGGAAGAGCGTCTCGTGCCAGGCGTGCGCGTAGAGGACCGGCACCTGGCGGCGGTTGAGCTCCTTGATGTACGTGACGGGCGAGCGCGGCTCCGCCCAGGCCAGGGTGCCCTGGATGTCGCGGTTGGCGAGGACGTTGTCGAAGACGCTCTGCGTCCGCCGGCTCAGCCGCGCCTTCGCGGCGGCGTCGAGCAGGGCCCGTACGGCCGCGACGTGGCGGGTGGAGTTCTCGTAGAAGGCCTCCCCGAGGTCGCCCCAGGTGCTCAGCGCGACCACGGCGTCGACGCGGGTGTCGTGCGCGGCGACCAGCTGGCTGATGCCCGAGCCGTAGGAGTCCCCGAGGAAGCCGATGCCCGCCACCGGGCCTGCGGTGCGCTCGATGAGGTGGTCCAGGGCCCGGCTGCCGTCGGCGACGTCGAGCGGGCCCGCCACCTCCACCTTGCCCTCGGAGCCCGGGAAGCCGCGGGCGGTGTAGGCGAGGACGTTGTAGCCGCGGGCCGCGAAGAGGGTGGCCTGGACGGCGTACACGAGCCAGCCCAGGCTGGTCCACGGCGAGGGCATCACGATCAGCGGGCGCGGCTGGTTCCCGTTGTGGCGCCAGAGCGCGGCGTCGAGCAGGTCCCCCTCGGCGCCGGTCACCTTGCCGCGCGTGAAGACGGCGACGGACCGGACCTCGGCGACCTCGGCGGCGCGGGCGGGGGGCAGGCCGGTGACGTCACCGAGCTCCAGGGCGGTGACGAAGGCGTTCAGGGCGTTCGCGTCGAGTTCGGGGTAGAGCGAGAAAGGGGTCGCGGAAGGCCGCGGGATGCGGGCGGCTGGAGTCACGTCAGTTCATCCTCTTCGTCGTCGTCTGCGTCGAGTGCATGAACGTGCTGCGCCCGCCCGGGCCCGGAGCGGAACGTCCAGTATCGACGGGACATCCGGTGACGTATCGCGAGTTTCCCGGTTACGGCCGGAATCGCCCCCCATGCGTCCCGCGGCCGTGCCGCCGGCGAACCGGCGCCGGCCAGGAAGCCTCCGCAACTCCCCTTCCTGGGCGGCTGGTTGGCACGGTGGCGGGAACGCGCCACCCGCCGAGAAAACCATGCAAGCATGCTTGATTGTTTTATTACGGGCTGCCAGTCTTCCCCTCACGCCGAGAGGGGAGCACCCGTGCCCGATCCGTCCGCCGCCGTCGATGCCACCGCTGCCGTATGCGCCGACCTGCGTGAGGAGGGACGGGAACTCGACGCCCTGGTAGGCGCCTTGCCCGCGCGCGACTGGGCCCGGCCCACCCCCGCGCCCGGCTGGAGCATCGCCCACCAGATCGCCCACCTGCACTGGACCGACCGGGCCGCCCTGCTCTCCCTCACCGACGCCCCCGCCTTCGGCCGCATGGTCGAGGAGGCCCTCAAGGCCCCCGAGTCCTTCGTCGACGAGGGAGCGGAGGAGGGCGCGCAGCTGCCGCCCGCCGAGCTGCTCGCCCGCTGGCGCTCCGGGCGCACCGACCTCGGCGAGGCCCTCGCCGCCGCCTCGCCCGCCACCCGCTTCCCCTGGTACGGCCCGCCGATGAAGGCCGCCTCGATGGCGAGCGCCCGGCTGATGGAGACCTGGGCGCACGGCCAGGACGTCGCCGACGCGCTCGGCGTGCGCCGCACCCCGACCGCACGGCTGCGGCACGTGGCCCGCATCGGCGTACGGGCCCGCGACTACGCCTACGCCGTACGCGCACTGCCCGCCCCCGCCGGGGAGTTCCGGGTCGAGCTGACCGCGCCCGACGGCTCCGGGCCATGGACGTACGGGCCCCCGGACGCCCCGCAGCGGATCACGGGACCGGCGCTCGACTTCTGCCTCCTGGTGACCCAGCGGGCGCACCGCGCCGACCTGGACCTGACGGCCACCGGAGCCGACGCGGACCGCTGGCTCGACATCGCGCAGGCCTTCGCGGGCCCGGCCGGCCCCGGCCGCGCTCCGGAGGGCTCCCGATGAGCCGCAGTCCGCGGAGTCCCGGTCCGCGGAGTCCCGGTCCGCGGAGTCCCGGTCCGCGGAGTCCCGGTCCCCGGCGGCCGCTGCGCATCGGCAACGCGTCCGGCTTCTACGGGGACCGCTTCGACGCCCTGCGCGAGATGCTGACCGGCGGCCCGCTGGACGTGGTGACCGGGGACTACCTGGCCGAGCTGACCATGCTCATCCTCGGCCGCGACCGCCTGAAGAACCCGGACCTCGGCTACGCGAAGACCTTCCTGCGCCAGCTCGAGGAAGGGCTCGGGCTCGCCCACGAGCGGGGCGTGCGGATCGTCGCGAACGCGGGCGGCCTCAACCCGGCCGGACTGGCCGGCGCGGTACGGGCCCTGGCGGCCGGGGCGGGGGTCCCCGTCACCGTCGCGCACGTCGAGGGCGACGACCTGATGCCCTACGGGGAAGGCGCACTGACCGCCAACGCCTACCTCGGGGGCGCGGGGATCACGGCGTGCCTGCGGGCGGGCGCGGACGTGGTCGTGACCGGCCGGGTCACGGACGCGGCGCTGGTCAGCGGCCCGGCGGCCTGGTGGTTCGACTGGGCGCCGGACGACTACGACCGGCTGGCGGGAGCGGTGGTCGCGGGCCACGTCCTGGAGTGCGGCACCCAGGCCACCGGCGGGAACTACGCCTTCTTCACCGCGCACGACGTCCGCCGCCCGGGCTTCCCGCTCGCGGAAATCTCCGAAGACGGCTCGGCGGTGATCACCAAGCACACGGGCACGGGCGGAGCCGTCACGCCCGGCACCGTCACCGCCCAACTGCTGTACGAGACCCAGGGCGCCCGCTACCTCGGCCCGGACGTGACGGCCCGCCTGGACACGGTCCGGCTGACCGAGGACGGCCCCGACCGCGTCCGCGTCTCGGGCGTTGTCGGCGAACCGCCGCCGGACACCCTCAAAGTGGGCGTCACGCGCATCGGCGGCTGGCGCAACGAGGTGGTCTTCGTCCTGACCGGACTGGACATCGAGGCGAAGGCGGAGCTGGTGCGGGCGCAGCTCGCCGAGGCCCTGGAAGGCGTGGCCGACGCCGCGTGGAGCCTCGCGCGCACCGACCACGAGGACGCCGCCACCGAGGAGACGGCCAGTGCGCTGCTGCGGCTGGTCGTCCGCGACGCGGCCGCGGACCGGGTGGGCCGGGAGCTGACCTCGGCGGCGATCGAGCTGGCCCTGGCCAGCTACCCGGGCTTCCACGTGACCTCCCCGCCGGGTCCGGCCCAGCCGTACGGGGTCTTCACCTCGGCCCTGGTCCCGGCGGATTCGGTCCTCCACGAAGCGGTCCTCCCGGACGGCACCCGCCTGCCGGTGCCGGCTGCGCGGAGCCTTTCCCCCACCCCGCCCCCGTACCCCCGCGCCCCAAAAGCCGGCGAGGCTGTGCTTTCAGCCCCTCCGGCGTTTGAGGAGCGGGGTCTGGGGCGGAGCCCCAGGTTCGGGAGCCCCGCAGGGACCACCACCCGGGCGCCCCTCGGCGCCGTGGCCGGGGCCCGCAGCGGCGACAAGGGCGGTGACGCCAACATCGGGGTCTGGGTGGAGTCCGACGCCGCCTGGCACTGGCTCGAGCACACCCTCACCGTCGGGCTGCTGCAGGAGCTGCTGCCCGAAGCACGGGCCCTGCCCGTGACCCGCCACCCGCTCCCGAACCTCCGCGCCCTGAACTTCACCCTCCCCGGAATCCTCGGCGACGGCGTCGCCTCCGGCCACCGCTTCGACCCCCAGGCCAAGGCCCTCGGCGAATGGCTCCGCGCCCGCCACCTCGACATCCCGACCCACCTGCTGTCCGAACGGCTGCCCGCCACATCCCCGGAGGGGACCGGCTCATGACCCGCCTCCGTACCACCGTCGACCCGCACGCCCCCGAGCACGCGCAGGCCCGTACCGCCGCACTGGAACGCCTCGCCGCGCTCGACGCCGAGCACGCCAAGGCCCTGTCCGGGGGCGGCGAGAAGTACACGGCCCGGCACAAGCAGCGCGGCAAGCTCCTGGCCCGCGAGCGCGTCGAACTGCTCCTCGACCCGGACACCCCGTTCCTGGAACTGTCCCCGCTGGCCGCCTGGGGCAGCGACTACCCCGTCGGCGCCTCCATGGTCACCGGCATCGGCACGGTCGAGGGCGTCCCGTGCCTGGTCACCGCCAACGACCCCACCGTCCGCGGCGGCGCCAGCAACCCCTGGACCCTGAAGAAGGCGCTCCGGGCCAACGAGATCGCCCGGCAGAACCGCCTGCCCGTCATCAGCCTCGTGGAGTCCGGCGGCGCCGACCTGCCCTCCCAGAAGGAGATCTTCATCCCGGGCGGCGCGATCTTCCGCGACCTCACCCGGCTCTCCGCCGAGGGGATCCCGACCGTCGCCGTCGTCTTCGGCAACTCCACCGCCGGAGGCGCGTACATCCCCGGGATGTCCGACCACACCATCATGATCAAGGACCGTTCCAAGGTGTTCCTCGGCGGTCCGCCGCTGGTCAAGATGGCCACCGGCGAGGAGAGCGACGACGAGTCCCTCGGCGGAGCGGACATGCACGCCCGCACCTCCGGCCTCGCCGACTACTACGCCCTTGACGAGCACGACGCGATCCGCCAGGCCCGCCGCGTCGTCGCCCGCCTCAACCACCGCCCGGCGCACGCCGAGCCCCCGCCGGCCGAGGAGCCGGCGTACGACCCCGAAGAGCTCCTCGGGATCGTCCCGCCCGACCTGAAGACGCCCTTCGACCCCCGCGAGGTCATCGCCCGCATCGTCGACGCCTCCGACTTCGACGAGTTCAAGCCCCTCTACGGCACCAGCCTCGTCACCGGCTGGGCCACCCTCCACGGCTACCCGGTCGGCATCCTCGCCAACGCCCAGGGCGTGCTGTTCAGCGCCGAGTCGCAGAAGGCCGCCCAGTTCATCCAGCTCGCCAACCAGCGCGACATCCCGCTGCTCTTCCTCCACAACACCACCGGCTACATGGTCGGCAAGGAGTACGAGCAGGGCGGCATCATCAAGCACGGCTCGATGATGATCAACGCGGTCTCCAACTCCCGCGTCCCCCACCTGTCCGTGCTCATCGGCGCCAGCTACGGCGCCGGCCACTACGGCATGTGCGGCCGCGCCTACGAACCGCGCTTCCTCTTCGCCTGGCCCAGCGCCAAATCCGCCGTCATGGGCCCCGCCCAGCTCGCGGGCGTCCTCTCGATCGTGTCCCGGCAGTCCGCCGCCGCGAAGGGCCTCCCGTACGACGAGGAACAGGACGCCGGAATGCGCGCCTTCGTCGAGGCGCAGATCGAATCCGAATCCCTGCCGATGTTCCTGTCCGGGCGGCTGTACGACGACGGGGTCATCGACCCGCGCGACACCCGTACCGTCCTCGGCCTGTGCCTGTCGGCCGTCCACAACGCCCCCGTCGAGGGCGCCCGCGGCGGCTTCGGCGTCTTCCGGATGTGAGCCCGCCCATGCCCCAGCAGCACACCCCCCAGCAGAGCACCCCCCAGCAGAGCACCCCCCAGCAGACGACCACCCCGATCGCCTCCCTGCTCGTCGCCAACCGGGGCGAGATCGCCGTGAGGATCTTCCGCACCGCCCGCGCCCTGGGCCTGTCCACCGTCGCGGTCCACTCCGACCCCGACGAGCACGCGCTGCACGTGCGCGACGCCGACGCGGCCGTACGCCTGCCCGGCGCGGCTCCCGCCGACACCTACCTGCGCGGCGACCTGATCATCAAGGCCGCGGTCGCCGCCGGGGCCGACGCCGTCCACCCGGGCTACGGCTTCCTCTCCGAGAACGCCGGCTTCGCCCGCGAGGTCCGGGCCGCAGGGCTGACCTGGATCGGTCCGCCGCCCGAGGCCATCGAGGCGATGGCCTCCAAGACCCGCGCCAAGGAGCTGATGCGCGCCGCCGGCGTCCCGCTCCTCGAACCCGTCGACCCGGCCGCCGCCACCGCCGCCGACCTGCCCCTGCTCCTCAAGGCCGCCGCCGGGGGCGGCGGCCGCGGAATGCGCGTGGTCCGCGACCTCGATGCCCTCCAGGAGGCCCTCGACGCGGCCCGCGCCGAGGCCCGCTCGGCCTTCGGCGACGGCGAGGTCTTCGCCGAGCCGTACGTGGAGCACGCCCGCCACGTCGAGGTGCAGATCCTCGCCGACGCCCACGGCACCGTGTGGGCGCTGGGCACCCGTGACTGCTCCCTCCAGCGGCGCCACCAGAAGGTCATCGAGGAGGCACCGGCCCCCGGCCTGCCCGAAAGCCTGCGCGAGAACCTCCACCAGGCCGCCGTCGCCGCCGCCCGCGCCGTCTCCTACCAGGGCGCCGGCACCGTCGAGTTCCTCGTCACCGCCGACGGACGCCCGTACTTCCTGGAGATGAACACCCGCCTCCAGGTCGAACACCCCGTCACCGAAGCCGTCTTCGGCCTCGACCTCGTCGCCCTCCAACTGCGCATCGCCGAGGGCACGGCCCTGCCCCCGACCCCGCCACCGGCCGCCGGCCACGCCGTCGAGGCCCGCCTCTACGCCGAGGACCCCGCCCAGGACTGGCGCCCCCAGACCGGCACCCTGCACACCCTCGAGGTCCCCGGGACGGTCCGCGTCGACACCGGCTTCGCCGACGGGGACGACGTAGGCATCCACTACGACCCCATGCTCGCCAAGGTCATCGCCCACGCCCCGACCCGCGCCGAGGCCGTACGCACCCTCGCCCACGCCCTGGCCGGAGCCCGCATCCACGGCGTCACCACCAACCGCGAACTCCTCGTACGCTCCCTGCGCCACCCGGATTTCACCGCCGGCCGGCTCGATACCGGCTTCTACGAGCGCCACCTCCCCGCCCTCACCGAAGGCGCCCCGGACGCCACCCTGGCCGCACTGGCCGCCGCCCTCGCCGAAGCCGCCCCCGCCCCGGACGCCCCCCTGGCCGCCCGGCTCGGCGGCTGGCGCAACGTCCGCTCCCAGCCCCAGACCCGCCGCTACACGGCGGCGGGAACCGCGTTTGAAGTGAGCTACCAGCCGGTGGACCACCCCGGAGTCCGCGTCCTGTCCGCCACCCCCACCCTCGTCACCCTCGAAGTCGAGGGAATCCGACGCCTGTTCCACGTGAAACAAAATTCGAACAAGCCGGAGGTCTACGTCGATTCGGCGCTCACCGGCAGCCACACCCTCACCCCCGTCCCCCGGTTCGCGGACCCCCAGGACCGCACCGAACCGGGCTCCCTCCTCGCCCCTATGCCCGGCACCGTCGTCCGCATCGCCGAGGGCCTCGCCCCCGGCGTCCCCGTCACCGCCGGGCAGCCCCTGCTCTGGCTGGAGGCCATGAAGATGGAGCACCGCATCCTCGCTCCCGCCTCCGGCACGCTCACCGCGCTCCACGCCGCCACGGGCCGGCAGGTCGAGTTCGGCGCCCTGCTCGCCGTAGTCCAGGAGGAAACGACGTCATGAGCTCCGCCACCATCGAAACGCCCGAGCACAAGGCCCTGCGCGCGGCGGTCGCCGCCCTGGGGCAGAAGTACGGCCGCGAGTACCTCGCCCGCGTCGCCCGCGAGGGCGGCCACCCCGACGAACTGTGGGCCAACGCCGCCAAGCTCGGCTACCTCGGCGTCAACCTGCCCGAGGAGTACGGCGGCGGAGGCGGCGGCATCGCCGAACTGTCCCTCGTCCTCGAGGAACTCGGCGCCGCCGGCTGCCCCCTCCTGATGATGGTGGTCTCACCCGCCATCTGCGGCACGGTCATCGCACGCTTCGGCACCGAGGCCCAGAAGCGGTCCTGGCTCCCCGGCCTCGCCGACGGCAGCCGCACCATGGCCTTCGGCATCACCGAACCCGACGCCGGATCCAACTCCCACCGCATCACCACCACGGCCCGCCGCGACGGCGACGACTGGATCCTCAGCGGCCGCAAGGTCTTCATCTCCGGCGTGGACATCGCCGACGCCACCCTCATCGTCGGCCGCACCGAAGACGCCCGCTCCGGCCGCCTCAAGCCCTGCCTGTTCATCGTCCCGCGAGACGCCCCCGGCTTCTCCCGCTCGGTGATCGACATGGAACTCCAAGCCGCGGAGAAGCAGTTCGAACTGACCCTGGACGACGTACGCCTGCCCCACTCCGCCCTCGTCGGCGACGAGGACGCGGGCCTGCTCCAGCTCTTCGCCGGCCTCAACCCCGAACGCATCATGACCGCCGCCTTCGCCATCGGCATGGGCCGCTACGCGCTCGCCAAAGCCGTCGACTACGCCAAGACCCGCCAGGTGTGGAAGGACCCCATCGGCGCCCACCAGGCCCTGGCCCACCCCCTCGCCGCGGCCCACATCGAACTGGAACTGGCCCGCCTGATGATGCAGAAGGCGGCCCACCTCTATGACGCGGGCGACGACATGGGCGCGGGCGAGGCCGCGAACATGGCGAAGTACGCCGCCGCGGAGGCCTGCGTCCGGGCCGTGGACCAGTCCGTCCACACCCTCGGCGGCAACGGCCTCACCCGCGAGTACGGACTGGCCTCCCTCATCACCGCCTCCCGCGTGGCCCGCATCGCCCCGGTCAGCCGCGAGATGATCCTCAACTTCGTCTCCCACCAAACCCTGGGCCTCCCCAAGTCGTACTGAAAGCCGGCCCGGACCTGGAAGCCGCCCAGGCCGGGGACGGGGTGGGGTGTTGTCCGGGACGTAAAACGTGATTTGTTGGCGCGTCGGCAAGCTGAGCCAACGCAGCCCGGGACAAGGCGCCATAAATCATGAGTCCCGGACAACACCCCACCCCGGCCCCGGCCCCACCCCGCCCCCGGCCAGGGACCGCATACGCTCCCCCCGACGGGGCCACGCCCCACCCCGCACACCCCTCCGGAGGAGACATGGCCCCACCCGTCCACACCGCGCGAGCGACCGGCATCACCACCCTCACGCTCGACTCCCCGGCCAACCGCAACGCCCTCTCCGCCGACCTCGTCGCAGAGCTCCGCGCCGCCCTCGCCCGGAGCGCGGCGGACCCGGAGACCCGCGCCATCCTCCTCACCCACACCGGCACCACCTTCTGCGCCGGGGCCGACCTCAAAGCCCCCTGCGCCCCGGCCGACTTCCTGGCCCTGCTCCGCGAGATCGCCGAACTGCCCAAGCCCGTCCTCGCCCGCGTCACCGGCCACGTCCGGGCCGGCGGCCTCGGCCTGCTCGGCGTCTGCGACATCACCGCCGCCGGGCCGCAGTCCTCGTACGCGTTCACCGAGACCCACCTGGGCCTGGCCCCCGCCGTGATCTCCATGCCGCTGCTCCCGCGCCTCGACCCGCGCGCGGCCGCCCGCTACTTCCTCACCGCCGAGGCCTTCGACGCCGCCGAAGCCACCCGCATCGGCCTGCTCACCCTCCACGCGGACGACGTCGACAAGGCCCTGGAACCCGTCCTCGCCGGCCTGCGCAAGGCCTCCCCCCAGGGCCTGGCCGCCACCAAGGCACTCACCGCCGCCGCCGTACGCGAGGCCCTGGACCGCGACGGCCCCCGCCTGAGCGGGCTCTCCGCGGAACTCTTCGCCTCCGCCGAGGCCCGCGAGGGCATCACCGCCCGCTTCGAGCGCCGGGACCCGTCGTGGGCACTGTGACCAGCCCGGCGGCCGGCGTGGCCGGCGCGGCCGGCCCCAAGCAGGCCCGCAGCCGCGTCACCCGCCGCCACCTCCTCGAGGCGGCCGTCTCCTGCCTGGCGGAACACGGCTGGGCGGGCTCCACCGTCGCCGTCGTCGCCGAACGGGCCGGCGTCTCCCGCGGCGCGGCCCAGCACCACTTCCGCACCCGCGAGGACCTGTTCACCGCCGCCGTCGAGTACGTCGCCGAGGAGCGCTCCACCGCGCTGCGCGAGCTCTTCCACGCCGGGCCGGCCGCCCGCCCCGCCGTGGTCGAGGCGCTCGTCGACCTGTACACCGGCGTCCTGTTCCGGGCCGCGCTCCAGCTCTGGGTGGCCGCGTCCAACGAGGAGCAGCTGCGCCCCCGGGTCACCGAACTGGAGGCCCGCGTCGGCCGGGAGACCCACCGCATCGCCGTGGAACTGCTGGGCGCGGACGAGTCCGTCCCGGGCGTACGCGAGACCGTGCAGGGCCTCCTGGACATGGCCCGAGGCCTCGGCCTGGCCAACGTCCTGACCGACGACACGGCCCGCCGCGACCGCGTGGTCGCCCAGTGGGCCCGCATCCTGGACGCGACCCTGGGCTGAGCCCGGCAGCGCGAGGGCGCCGCACCCCGCCACGGGGGTACGGCGCCCTTCACCGTTGCCGGCGTGCCGGTCAGGCCGTCTCGGCGATGTCGGCGTACCCCTCGATGTCCCGCGGGTCACGCCGCCCCGGCCCGATGTAGCGGGCCGACGGGCGCACCAGGCGGCCCGTGCGCTTCTGCTCCAGGATGTGCGCCGACCAGCCGGCGGTACGGGCGCAGCTGAACATGGAGGTGAACATGTGCGCCGGGACCTCCGCGAAGTCCAGCATGATCGCGGCCCAGAACTCCACGTTGGTCGCCAGCACCCGGTCGGGACGGCGTGCGTGCAGCTCCTCCAGCGCGGCCTTCTCCAGCGCGGCGGCCACCTCGTAGCGCGGCGCGTCCAGCTCCTTGGCCGTGCGCCGCAGCACGCGCGCACGCGGGTCCTCGGCGCGGTAGACGCGGTGCCCGAAGCCCATCAGGCGCTCGCCCTTGTCCAGGGCCTTCTTCACGTACGCCACGGCGTCGCCGGTGCGCTCGATCTCCTCGATCATGCCGAGCACGCGGGAGGGCGCCCCGCCGTGCAGCGGCCCGGACATGGCGCCGACGGCACCCGACAGGGCCGCCGCCACGTCCGCGCCGGTGGAGGCGATGACGCGCGCGGTGAAGGTGGACGCGTTCATCCCGTGCTCGGCGGCCGAGGTCCAGTACGCGTCGACGGCCTTGACGTGCTTCGGGTCCGGCTCGCCCCGCCAGCGGATCATGAACCGCTCGACGACGGACTCGGCCTTGTCGATCTCCCGCTGCGGGACCATGGGCAGGCCCTGGCCGCGAGCGGACTGGGCGACGTACGACAGGGCCATGACGGCCGCGCGCGCGAGGTCGTCGCGGGCGGTCTGCTCGTCGATGTCCAGGAGCGGTTTCAGGCCCCACACGGGGGCGAGCATGGCGAGCGCGGACTGCACGTCGACCCGGATGTCACCGGAGTGGACCGGGATCGGGAAGGGCTCGGCGGCGGGCAGCCCGGGGTTGAACGCACCGTCGACCAGCAGGCCCCACACGTTCCCGAAGGAGACGTGCCCGACCAGGTCCTCGATGTCGACCCCGCGGTAGCGGAGCGCACCGCCTTCCTTGTCGGGTTCGGCGATCTCCGTCTCGAACGCGACGACCCCTTCGAGCCCGGGTACGAAATCGGACATCAGGCGGCTCCTCAGATAGTGCGAACACGCGCGGCTCCCGGCGTGATTCGCGGTCCGGCGCGGTCATCCCCGTTGATGCCCGGCTCGGCCGATGGTCATCCGTGCGGGGACCCTCGGACCGGCCCCAAGATTTTGTCCGTTCCGGATGGACTGGGGAAGCGTGACATACGGCACACCCCCGGCCGCCGTGCTGCGGCAGGATGACCGGCGTGACCCATCAGGACCTTGATCCCGCCCTCATGCGCAGGCAGTACCGCTCCGAGATCGTGCCCGAGGAGAGCCTCGCCGACGATCCCATGGACCAGTTCGCGCGATGGTTCCAGCAGGCCGCCGTCGCCCACGTCTTCGAACCCAACGCGATGATCGTCTCGACCGCCACCGCCGACGGGCGCCCGAGCTCCCGCACCGTGCTGCTGAAGCAGTTCGACGAGCGGGGGTTCGTCTTCTACACGAACTACGGCTCGCGCAAGGGCCGTGAACTCGCCGAGAACCCGAACGTCGCCCTGCTGTTCCCCTGGCACCCCATCGCCCGCCAGGTCATGGTCGGCGGCACGGCCGTGCGGGTCGGCCGCGACGAGACGGCGGCGTACTTCCGCTCCCGCCCGCACGGCTCGCAGCTGGGCGCCTGGGCGAGCGACCAGTCCCGGGTGATCGCCTCCCGCGCCGAGCTGGACCGCCGTTACGCGGAGCTGGAGCAGCGCTACCCGGAGGGCGAGCAGGTGCCGGTGCCGCCGGAGTGGGGCGGTTACCGGGTCGTCCCGCACGAGATGGAGTTCTGGCAGGGGCACGAGAACCGCCTCCACGACCGCCTGCGGTACGTCCGCGACGCGGAGAAGTGGCACATCGAGCGCCTCTGCCCGTAGCCGTGCGGTCCCGGGAAGGGCCGCGGCCAAGGCCGGGCAGGCAGGCTCTGAAAACGCAGACGACCCGCGGGCTCGGGATTCTCTCCTGCAGTGAGAGAAGCCGGCCGGACGTACCGGCGAGCCCGCGGATCGGGTGACTGCTTGGGATTGGCGCCTGGCGTTCCCGCCGGGCACCGCACTGGGTGCGTGCGACGACGGGCGCTTTAGCCCGCAGCCACCTCACGCGTCCGGTTTCCGTACATTTCGGGAACCACCTCCCTTCTCGTGTACGTCAGAGCCTAGGAGCCTGTCCCGGAGGCCACAAGCGAATATTTTCGTGACCGGCTGACGAGGTCGTTCGTGCTTCGGGTTGATGTCGCAGAGAAGGGACACGAACCAGCGCCCTGCGCTGTCGCGGGAGACTGTGACCGTGGTCGGCTCCACACCTGCCGGCAGCGCACGCGACCACCCGACGTCCAACGGCTCAGCCATCTTGGCCAGCGTGAGCCGCCCGTTCCTGACGCGCCCAGGCCTCACTGCGGGTCGCGAGAGCGAGGTTGTAGACCTTCCGCACGCACCCGAACGTCCGTGACAGCTCAGCTGCCTGCACGCCGGTCGGATGGAAGCGGTACTTGGACGCCCGCTTCACGGAAGTTGCCTCCATGCCCCGGACGCTAGGGTCGGTCAGGATCCGAACACAAGTCCAGGTCAGAGCATTGCGGACCGGCGCACTGCCGCCGCGTGGCTCCGCGCCGGATGTGTTGTGCCGACCGGCCGAAACCCGGGTGTGCACGTGGGGAAACTGGGATGATGTGACGTGCCGCACACGCGAACACCTGCTGGGGGTGCCAGGTGACTGCTTCCGGACGTGACGAGACCACCGACGACGATCTGCTCGCAGCGCTGCTGGACGGGATGGACGCCGCCTTGTGCGCGTTCGACTCCGACGGCGTGATCACCCACTGGAACCGCGAGGCCGAGCGGCTCCTGGGCTGGTCCGCCGCCGAGGCCGTGGGCCGCAAGGGCTTCGAGGGCTGGGCGGTCCGGCCCGCCGACGCACAGGACGTGCACGACCGGCTCATGGCCGCCCAGGACGTGCCCGGCCGGCAGGTGCACGAGTTCGCGCTGCTGACCAAGGACGGCGGTCGCATCCTGGTCCGCACCCAGTCCGCCGGGGTGCCGGGCGCGGACGGGAAACCGGCCGGGGTGTACTGCGCCTTCAGCGAGGTCCACGCGCAGATCGACCTGGAGCGGTCCATCGCGCTGAGCGAGGCCCTGCTGGAGGACGCCGCGTGGGGCGTCGTCCTCGTCGACGTCGACTTGCGGCCCGCCGTGGTCAACGCGCACGCCGCACGGGTCCTGGGGGCCGGGCGCACCGCGCTGCTGGGCCGTCCGCTCGGGGACCTGCTCGTACAGGGCGTCGAGGAGCTGGAGGGCGCCCTGCAGCACGTGCTCGCCGAGGGGGCGCCGCCCGCCCCGGTGGAGCTGTGGGTGTCGGTGCGGACGGCGGAGGGGGTGCGGCGGCGGTGTCTGCGCTGCGGGTTCCTGAGGCTGGCCTCACCGCTCGCGGAGGAGCCGGTGCCGCTCGGCGTCGGCTGGCTGTTCCAGGACGTCACCGAGGCCCGGCAGACGCAGCTGGACACCGCGCAGCTGCGGTTCCGCTCGCACCAGCTGCACCGTGCGGGCCGGGCCGCCGCCGAGTGCGAGGACCCGGCGGAGGCGGCGGCCGTACGCCTGGACTTCGCGCTCGCGGGCTTCGCCGAGCACGCGCTGCTGGACGTACTGGACCCCTCGGCCGGTCCCGAGCGGCGCCGGCTCGTACGCTCCGCCGTCTCGCCGCCCGCGCTGCCGGGGCCCGGGGCGATCCCCGTACGGTACGAGGCCGGGCATCCGGCTCTCCAGGCGCTGGACCGGATCGGCTCGGTGCGCACGAGCGCTCCGCGCGGGGCGGCGGACCCGGAGTGGGCGCGGGCCCGGCACTGGCCCGAGGGCGCGGCGCACGTGCTGTGCACGGTCCTGCGCAGCCGGGGGCGGACCCTGGGCGCCGTGACGTTCGTACGCGGACCCTCGCGGGCCGCCTTCGAGGGGCCGGACGCGGCGTACGCGGAGGAGGTCGCGGGCCGCATCGCCGCCGATCTGGACCTGGCGGCGCGGACGGAGGCCCGCCGCCCCTGACGTGCGGGGCCGCCGGGGGCTAGGGGGTGTCTGACGGAGGTCCGTGGTGAAGGAGCGGTGTCCGGTGCGTGCTCTCGGCGTGCCGGCCGGATGCCCGCGTACTGGACGTACTCGGGCTTTCGGCCGGTGCGGCGAGAGTGCGTGCCGGGCATCGCGACGCCACGGACCTCCGTCAGACACCCCCTAGTGGCGGAAGAAGATCCGGTCGCCGTACTCCCGCATCACGCGGCCGTTCCACTCGTGGCCGCCGTCGACGTTGCCCGAGCGCAGCAGCGGCGGCTCGATCCCGCGGCCCGCGAGCTCGCCGGCCGCCGCGGCCATGACCGCCTGCATGATCGCGCAGGTCACGACGGTGGAGGCGGGAGCGAAGGGCGCGTCGATGCCGTCGAGGCTCAGCTCGGCGTCACCGACCGCGATCTTGCTGTCGAGGACGACGTCGCAGTGGTCCTTCAGGAAGGTGCCGGAGACGTGCCGCGACTTGGTGCCGGTCGCGTACGCCACCGAGGTCACGCCGATCACCTTGAGGCCGAGGGCCCGGGCGTTCATCGCCATCTCGACCGGCAGGGCGTTGCGCCCGGAGAGGGAGATGATCACGAGGACGTCGCCCTCGGAGGCGGGGCTGCTGTCCAGGACGGCGCCGGCGAGGCCGTCGACCCGCTCCAGCGCGCTGCCCAGCGTCGCGGGCATGACGTCGACGCCGGCGGTGCCCGGTACGGCGAGGAAGTTCATCAGGGCCAGTCCGCCGGCCCGGTAGACCACGTCCTGGGCGGGCAGCGAGGAGTGCCCGGCACCGAAGGCGAAGAGCCGGTTGCCGCCGGCCACGGCGTCGGCGACGAGGGTGCCGGCCTCGGCGATCCGCGCGGCCTCCTCGTCCCGCACCCGCTCCAGCAGGCCGATGGCGGCGTCGAAGAACTGACCGGCCAGCTTGCTCTCGCTCATACGCCGATGGCCTTCCGGGGTCGGGATGGGGTGGCGGGTGGGTCCGTGTCCGCCGCTCACCGTGCGGTCTGGACCAAGGGCGTGTCAATACGGACGTCAATTCCGGGGAGGATCTCCGTCTTCGGCGCGCACGCCCCGTCGGGGAGATGTCCAGGAGAGGGCTTGACGCTCGGTACGGGACGGTTGTCCGCCTGATGCGTCAGAATTGGGGGCAGGGCCAGCGCACGCAATCCGAGGGGCACGAATGTCCGGACTGATCGACACCACGGAGATGTATCTCCGCACCATCCTTGAGCTGGAAGAGGAAGGTGTGGTCCCCATGCGCGCCCGTATCGCCGAACGGCTCGACCAGAGCGGTCCGACGGTGAGCCAGACGGTGGCGCGGATGGAGCGGGACGGCCTGGTGGCCGTCGCCAGCGACCGGCACCTGGAACTGACGGAGGAGGGGCGGCGGCTGGCGACGCGCGTGATGCGCAAGCACCGGCTCGCCGAGTGCCTCCTCGTCGACGTCATCGGCCTGGAGTGGGAGCAGGTGCACGCCGAGGCCTGCCGCTGGGAGCACGTGATGAGCGAGGCGGTGGAGCGGCGTGTGCTGGAGCTGCTGCGCCACCCGACCGAGTCGCCGTACGGGAACCCGATCCCGGGGCTGGAGGAGCTGGGGGAGAAGGCCGAGGCGGACCCGTTCCTGGAGGACGGCATGGTCAGCCTCAACGAGCTGGACCCGGGTGTCGACGGCAAGACCGTGGTCGTGCGGCGGATCGGGGAGCCGATCCAGACGGACGCCCAGCTGATGTACACGCTGCGGCGGGCGGGTGTGCAGCCCGGCTCGGTGGTCAGCGTGACCGAGTCCCCGGGCGGGGTGCTGGTCGGCAGCGGCGGCGAGGCCGCCGAGCTGGACTCGGAGGTCGCCTCGCACGTGTTCGTGGCGAAGCGCTGACGCCTGGGCGTGAATCCCGGCAGGATCCCGACCGCCCGGGCGATCGGTGATGTAGTCCTGGTCGTGAGTGCAGAGACGTTCGTGCGGACGATGTTCGTGGTGTAGAGGTTCGAGCTGTGGTCGACTGCCGTGTGGATGTGGGCGGTCCCGGCGCCTTGCGGCGCCGGGACCGGTCCTCCCCTGGTGACCTGGAGCCTCGAGCTCTCAAGGTCGTCCCCTTCGGACCGTCTTCCCCGAGCGGCCCGCCTCCCTGGTGAAAGGATCTCCATCGGCAGCGGCGGCCAATCCTTGAGCAAGGTCACTCGAAAGAGCGGTGTTGTCGGCGAGACGCCCGTTTTCGAATACGGGTTCGATAGTCTGGCCGGGAGCGAAGGGGGTGCATCTGCGGTGGTACAGCGCATCGATGTGACAGGGGCCGACGGCGTGCGCCTGGCCGCCTGGGAATTCCGCGAGGCGGACCCCGAGGCCGAGGCCGGGAGCCGGCCGGCCGCGCCCGACCCGCGCCCCGCGGTGCTCTTACTCCACGGGCTGATGGGCCGCGCCTTCCACTGGTCCGGCACCGCCCGCTGGCTCGGCGAGCACCGCCGCGTCATCGCCCTCGACCAGCGCGGCCACGGCCAGAGCGACCGGCCGCCGCACGGCCCCGCCCTCCACACGGCCCTGGGCCGCGAGGCGTTCGTGGCCGACGCGGAGGCCGTCGTCGAGCAGCTCGGCCTCGCCCCCGTGACCCTGATCGGCCACTCCATGGGCGCCCTCACCGCCTGGCAGCTCGCGGCCAGGCGCCCCGACCTGGTCGAAGCCGTGGTCATCTGCGACATGCGCGCCTCCGCCCTCGGCGAAGCCTCGCAGCAGGACTGGGCGGACTGGTTCCACCGCTGGCCGCTGCCCTTCCCCACCCAGGACGCCGCCCGCCGCTGGTTCGGCGAGGACGACCCCCGCGTGGAGCGCCCCGACCCCGGCCGCGGCGCCTTCTTCGCCGAGGTCATGCACGAGGCCCCGGACGGCTGGCGCCCGATCTTCTCCCGCCGCCAGATGCTGACGGCCCGCGAGACGTGGGTGCACGACGCCCACTGGGAGGAACTGGCGCAGGTCCGCTGCCCCACCCTGGTCGTCCGCGGCCTGGACGGCGAACTCGGCCGCGCCGAAGCCCAGGAGATGGTCCGCGTCCTCCCGGCCGGCCAGTACGCCGAAGTCCCCGACGCCGGCCACTACCTCCACTACGACCAGCCGGCCGCCCTGCGGGCGGCCCTGGAGCCCTTCCTGGACGACATCAAGACCTCCCACATCTGACGACGACCCGCCCCCCCACGCACGGGGGCGGGGGGGGGGGGGGGGGGGGGGGGGGGGGGGGGGGGGGGGGGGGGGGGGGGGGGTGCGGGGGGGGGGGGGGGGGGGGGGGGGGTGGGGGGGGGGGGGA
>NZ_JBVJFA010000012.1:0-211210 GCF_055588085.1 Streptomyces sp. NPDC046303 | reverse complement strand
ACGCCCGGTTACATTCCGAACCCGGAAGCTAAGCCTTTCAGCGCCGATGGTACTGCAGGGGGGACCCTGTGGGAGAGTAGGACGCCGCCGAACAACCCGCCCTTTTAGCTCAGTCGGTAGAGCGTCTCCATGGTAAGGAGAAGGTCAACGGTTCGATTCCGTTAAAGGGCTCCAAAGAAAAAGGCCCCCGCCTCGTGGCGGGGGCCTTTTTGCGTTTGTCAAGTCCCGACTTTCCGGGTCGTGACCAGGGGCGCGGCACGAGGCGCAATGGGATCACGGATGACGGACCAGGAGGCAGACGGCCTCCTCGCCTCATCCGCAGTCCGAGCCCTCGAGCTGCGGAAGGAGCCCCTCATGAGCATCGCAAGGATCCGACGCCTGGTACTGAAGATCGTGACGGCCTGGGAGCCGGAAGCCGACGGCTCCTGCCCCACTTCCCCGGTCTCCGCCAGGCCGCTCACAGCGCCGGAACCGGCACATGCCGTCGTCCCCCGCGCCGGCAACGATCGACGTGCCTGGGTCCCGCAGATGGCGGCCCCGTCGTTCATGATCCTGTCGACGCGGCCCCGGCGGTGAGCTGAAAGGGCCGGGGCGCGGTCAGTCGCCCACGCGCTGCTGCGGGACACGGAACGCCAGGATGGCCATGTCGTCCGAGGCAGGCTCCGCCGCGAAGCGTTCCACCGCGCGCAGGACACGGGAGGCGACCGCCCCCGCGGTGAGGCCCGTGCACGTGGTGAGGACCTCCGCGAGGCCGTCGTCGCCGAGCATGCGGGCGCCCTCGCGGCGTTCGGTCACACCGTCGGTGACGCAGAGCAGGACATCGCCCGGGTCGAGGGTCAGCGTCTGCTCGTACAGCTCCAGGTCGTCGATCACGCCCAGCAAGGGCTGGGGGTCGGCGGCCGGGAGCACCTCGCCGTTCGGACGCAGGCGCAGCGGCAGCGGATGGCCGGCGCAGACGACCTTCATCAGGGCGCCGCCGTCCGGCTGCGGATGGAGCTCTCCGTACAGGAGGGTGAGGAAGCGGCTGCGGGCACCCTCGTCGAGGATCGCCGCGTTGAGGCGTTCGAGGACGGCGGGGCCGCCCAGGCCCTCGCGGGCCAGCAGCCGCAGGGCGTGGCGGGCCAGACCCGTGACCGCTGCCGCCTCCGGGCCCGTACCGCAGACATCGCCGATGGCGAAGCCGTACGCGCCGTCGCGGATCGGGAAGACGTCGTAGAAGTCGCCGCCCACCTCGTTTCCCTCGCCGGCCGCGCGGTAGATGACCTCGACCTCCATACCGGGGATCGCCGGGGAGCCGGGCGGCAGCAGGCTGCGCTGGAGGGAGCGGCTGATCGCGGTCCGCTCGGAATACAGGCGGGCATTGTCGAGGGCGAGGGCGGCCCGGCGGGAAAGGTCCTCCGCGAGTTCGAGGATCTCCTGGCGGAAGTGCTCCTCGCTGGGCTTGCCGAGGGTGAGCATCCCGATCACGCGGTTGCGGGCCATCAGCGGGAGGACGACCGTCTCCCCGCCGACGGCCAGCGCCGTTTCCGGCCAGGGGCGGGAGCCGGCCCCGCGGACCGGTTCGGGCGGGCTCACCCGGGAGAGCAGGGCCTTCAGGCCGTCGATGCGCTCCTCGTCCTCGTGCAGCACGTAGGAGAGGTACGGATCCGAGGACTGGTCGGCGATGGTGTACACGGCGCACCAGGTCGCGAGGGTGGGGACCGTCATCTGGGCCATGAGGGCCAGGGTCTGGTCCCGGTCGAGGGTGCCGGCCAGCAGGTCGGAGGCCTCGACGAGGAAGGACAGCGAGCCGCGGCGAAGGCGCTCGAGCTCGCCCAGGCGGGCGGACTCGACGGCGAGTGCGATGCGGTCGGCGGCGAACTGGAGGCGCAGGGCCTCCTCGTTGGAATAGCGGCCGGGGACCTCGGCGGCGACGCCGAGGGAGCCGGTGAGCCGGCCCTCGACCTTGAGGGGGACGGTCACCACGGACCGCATGCCGGTGGACTCCAGCAGCGGGACGGCTCCGGGAACTGCGGCGAGGTCGTCGTGGACGGCGGGCATGCGGGCCGATCCGTACCGGTTGGTGCCGGCCTCGACGGGGACGCGGGCGAAGCGCTGTCGGGTGGAGGGCAGGCCGGTGGTGGCGCGGACCTCCAGCTCCGTCTCGTCGTCGGTGGCGAGGAGGAGGAAGGCGGCGTCGGCGTCGAGGAGGTCGCGGGCCCGCTCGACGGTGCGCTGGAGGAGGCCGTCGAGGTCGTCGGGGGCGGGCGAGCCGATGAAGACCTCGAAGGGGTCCGCGGGGCGGGGCTCGGTGAGCTGGCCGCCGTCGGCGGGGATCCGTACGGGGGTCTGCAGGAGGGCGCGCTCGTCGTCGTGGACGAGGAGACAGACGATGGAGGGTTCGCCATGGGCGTCGCGTACCCGGAGGTGGGAGGCGTAAACGGGGATGACGCGGCCGTCGGAGCCGCGGATTCCGTAGCTGCCCTCCCAGCGGGACAGGCTCAGTGCCTCGGCGATGCCGGTGCCGGTGCCGGGGGTCTGCGGCCAGGCGGCGAGCTCGGCGAGCGCACGGCCGACGACCTTCTCGGCGGGGTAGCCGAAGATGTGCTCGGCGTCCTCGTTCCAGGCGGAGACGGCTCCGGCGGCGTCGATCTGGAGGACGGCGACGCGGACCCGGCTGTCGGCGAGGGGAAGCAGCTGGTCGGGCACGACGGGGCCCGCGGATCGGGTACCGACCGGACGGTCCGGGAGGTCGAGGCGGAACCACACGTGCTTGTGCGTGGCGGTGTACTCGACGCCCCAGCGGGTGGCGAGGGCGGCGCAGAGCATCAGGCCGCGGCCGTTCTCGCGGTCGGGGTCGGCGTACGGGCGCTCGCCGGGGTGCTGGAGCGGGAGCTCGCGCTCCGGATAGCGGTCGGCGACCTCGACGCGCACGCCGTCGCCGGAGCGCAGGCACAGGACCTCGGCGCGGGTTCCGGCATGGACCACGGCATTGGTGACGAGCTCGCTGGTGAGCACCACCGCGTCGTCGACGATGTCCGCGAAGCCCCAGCCCTGCAGGGTGTCGCGGACGAACGCGCGGGCGGCGGCGACCGAGCGCCCGAGAGGATCGAAACTGGCAGCCGCCCGTGCCGTGATCACGAGTCTCCTTCGACGCGGTTGGACATCGAGTGCCAGGTTACTTACCTTCGCGGTCGGCATGGTGCCGTCGTCGGGGATTCCACCCGCAGGGTACGGCGGGTGTGCGATGGTGCCGAAGTGTTATGGCCGGGTTCGGCCAGGGTGAAACACTGGGCAGGCTTGAAGAGCCGGGTGGGGACACTCGTAGCCCGGCGGAACAGCGGTCGACCCTTTCGGGAGGGACACGGTGGAGTCTGGCGCAGCGGTGCGGCGTACGGGAACGCGGCCGAAAGGCGGGCGGTCCCGGCGCGGCGGCACGACCGAGGTCGATACCGCCGCTCTGAACCGGCTGCTCACGGCCCTGGTGTCGATGCGGGACGGGAACTTCCGCAAGCGGCTGACGGTCTCCGGCGAGGGCGTGATGGCGGAGATCGCCGCCGTCTACAACGAGGTCGCCGACCGCAATCTGCACCTGACCGGGGAGCTGTCGCGGGTCCGCAGGATGGTGGGCCGCGAGGGCAAGCTGAGCGAACGGCTGGAAACCGGTGCCTGTGAGGGCTCCTGGGCGGCCGCGATCGACGCGTCCAACCAGTTGGTGGACGATCTCGCCCGGCCGGTGTCCGAGGTGGGCCGGGTGCTGTCGGCGGTCGCCGAGGGTGATCTGGACCAGCGGATGGATCTGCGGACCCAGGCCTCGGACGGGGTGGGGCATCCGCTGCGCGGGGAGTTCCTGAAGGTCGGGCGCACGGTCAACAACCTGGTCGACCAGCTGTCCGCGTTCACCGACGAGGTGACGCGCGTGGCGCTGGAGGTGGGTACCGAGGGCAAGCTCGGCGGCCAGGCCCAAGTGCGCGGAATGTCCGGTTCTTGGAAGGATCTGACCGACTCCGTCAACACGATGGCGTACCGGCTCACCGCTCAGGTGCGTGACATCGCTCTCGTCACGACGGCGGTCGCGAAGGGCGATCTGTCGCGCAAGGTCACCGTGCACGTGGCCGGCGAGATGCTCCAGCTGAAGAACACCGTGAACACCATGGTGGACCAGCTGTCCTCCTTCTCCTCCGAGGTGACCCGCGTCGCCCGCGAGGTGGGTACGGAGGGTGAGCTGGGCGGTCAGGCGAAGGTGCCCGGGGTCGCCGGTGTGTGGAAGGACCTGACCGACTCCGTCAACACCATGGCGGGCAACCTGACGGCCCAGGTGCGCGGTATCGCGCAGGTGACGACGGCGGTCGCGAACGGTGACCTGTCGCAGAAGGTACGGGTGAGCGCGCGCGGCGAGGTCGCGCAGCTGGCCGAAACGATCAATCAGATGACGGAGACCCTGCGGACCTTCGCGGACGAGGTCACGCGCGTGGCCAGCGAGGTCGGCGCCAAGGGCCTGCTCGGCGGGCAGGCGCAGGTGCCGGGGGCGGCGGGGACGTGGAAGGACCTCACCGACTCGGTGAACACGGTCTTCCGCAACCTGACCACGCAGGTGCGCGACATCGCGCAGGTGACGACCGCCGTGGCCAACGGCGATCTGTCGCAGAAGGTCACGGTCAACGTGGCCGGCGAGATGCTGGAGTTGAAGAACACCGTCAACACGATGGTGGACCAGCTCCAGTCCTTCGGTGCGGAAGTGACGCGCGTGGCCCGTGAGGTCGGCGTCGAGGGCGAGCTGGGCGGCCAGGCGCAGGTGCCCGGGGCCGCCGGTACCTGGAAGGACCTCACCGACTCGGTGAACACCGCCTTCCGCAACCTCACCGGTCAGGTCCGCAACATCGCGCAGGTGACGACGGCGGTGGCCAACGGCGACCTGTCGCAGAAGGTCACCGTGGACGTCTCCGGCGAGATGCTCCAGCTGAAGAACACCGTGAACACGATGGTGGACCAGCTGTCCTCGTTCGCCGACCAGGTCACGCGGATGGCGCGGGACGTGGGCACGGAGGGCCGGCTCGGCGGCCAGGCCCGGGTCGAGGGGGTGTCCGGCACCTGGAAGGAGCTCACCGACTCCGTCAACTTCATGGCCGGGAACCTGACCTCGCAGGTGCGCCAGATCGCCCAGGTGACCACGGCGGTGGCGCGCGGTGACCTGTCGCAGAAGATCGACGTGGACGCGCGGGGCGAGATCCTGGAGCTGAAGAACACCATCAACACGATGGTGGACCAGCTCTCGGCCTTCGCGGAGCAGGTGACCCGGGTGGCCCGGGACGTGGGCACCGAGGGGCGGCTCGGCGGTCAGGCGCAGGTGCCGGGCGTGGCGGGTGTGTGGCGGGACCTGACGGATTCCGTGAACGGCATGGCCGGGAACCTGACCTCGCAGGTGCGCAACATCGCGCAGGTCGCCACGGCGGTGGCGCGCGGTGACCTGTCGCAGAAGATCGACGTGGACGCCCGGGGCGAGATCCTGGAGCTGAAGAACACCCTCAACACGATGGTCGACCAGCTCTCGAACTTCGCGGAGCAGGTGACCCGGGTGGCCCGCGAGGTGGGTACCGAGGGCATCCTCGGCGGCCAGGCCGAGGTGAAGGGCGTCTCCGGCACCTGGAAGGACCTGACCCAGTCCGTCAACTTCATGGCCAACAACCTGACGTCGCAGGTGCGCAACATCGCCGAGGTGACCACGGCGGTGGCCATGGGCGACCTGTCCAAGAAGATCACCGTCGACGCGAAGGGCGAGATCCTCGAACTCGTCACCACCGTGAACACGATGGTGGACCAGCTGTCGTCGTTCGCGGAGCAGGTGACGCGGGTGGCGCGCGAGGTGGGTACCGAGGGCATCCTGGGCGGTCAGGCCCGGGTGCGCGGGGTGACCGGCATCTGGAAGGACCTCAGCGACAACGTCAACACCATGGCCGGGAACCTGACGGCCCAGGTGCGCGGGATCGCGCAGGTCTCGGCGGCGGTGGCCAACGGCGACCTGACCAAGAAGGTCACCGTGGAGGCGCGCGGCGAGGTCGCGCAGCTCGCGGACACGGTCAACACGATGGTGAAGACCCTGTCGTCGTTCGCCGACGAGGTCACGCGCGTGGCCCGCGAGGTGGGTACGGAGGGCCGCCTGGGCGGTCAGGCGCACGTACCGGGTGTCTCGGGGACGTGGAAGGACCTGACCGATTCGGTGAACTTCATGGCGTCGAACCTCACCGGTCAGGTGCGGCAGATCGCCATGGTCACGACCGCCATCGCCAAGGGCGATATGACCAAGAAGATCGACATCGACGCGCGCGGTGAGATCCTCGAGCTCAAGACGACCATCAACACGATGGTCGACCAGCTGTCCTCGTTCGCGGACCAGGTGACGCGGGTGGCCCGCGAGGTGGGTACCGAGGGCATCCTGGGCGGCCAGGCCCGGGTCCGGGACGTCGACGGCACCTGGCGGGACCTGACGGAGTCCGTGAACGAGATGGCCGGGAACCTCACCCGGCAGGTGCGCGCGATCGCGGCCGTGGCCACCGCGGTGACCCGCGGCGACCTCAGCCTGAAGGTCGACGTGGACGCGGCGGGCGAGATCCAGGTCCTGCAGGACAACATCAACACGATGATCGTCAACCTGCGCGACACCACCTTGGCCAACAAGGAGCAGGACTGGCTCAAGGGCAACCTGGCACGGATCTCCGCGCTGATGCAGGGCCGCCGGGAGCTCGACGACGTGGCTTCGCTGATCATGAGCGAGCTGACTCCGGTGGTCTCGGCGCAGCACGGTGCGTTCTACCTGGCCCTGCCGACCGGCGGGAGCACCGAGATCGGGACGGACGGCGGCGCGGAGGGCTCGTACGAGCTGCGGATGCGCGGCAGTTACGCCTATGCCGGAAGCCAGATGCCCACCTCCTTCCGGCCGGGGGAGGGGCTGATCGGGACGGTCGCCGAGGAGAAGCGGACGATCCTGGTCGAGAACACCCCGCCCGGCTACCTGAAGATCTCCTCGGGGCTCGGCGAGGCGCCGCCGGCGCACGTGATCGTGCTGCCGGTGCTCTTCGAGGGGAAGGTGCTCGGCGTCATCGAGCTGGCGTCCTTCACGCCGTTCACGCAGATCCAGAAGGACTTCCTCAGCCAGATCGCCGAGATGATCGGTACGAGCGTCAACACCATCAGCGTCAACTCCAAGACGGAGATGCTGCTGAAGCAGTCTCAGGAGATGACCGAGCAGCTGCGCGAGCGCTCCGACGAGTTGGAGAACCGGCAGAAGGCCCTGCAGGCCGCGAACGCGGAGCTGGAGGAGAAGGCCGAGCTGCTGGCCCAGCAGAACCGGGACATCGAGGTGAAGAACACCGAGATCGAGGAGGCCCGGCAGGTCTTGGAGGAGCGCGCCGAGCAGCTCGCGGTCTCCATGCGCTACAAGTCCGAGTTCCTCGCGAACATGTCGCACGAGCTGCGGACCCCGCTCAACTCGCTGCTGATCCTGGCCAAGCTGCTCGCCGACAACGCCGACGAGAACCTGTCGGGCAAGCAGGTGGAGTTCGCCGAGACCATCCACGGTGCCGGTTCGGACCTGCTCCAGCTGATCAACGACATCCTCGACCTGTCGAAGGTCGAGGCGGGGAAGATGGACGTCTCCCCGACGCGGATCGCGCTGGTCCAGCTCGTGGACTACGTGGAGGCCACCTTCCGGCCGCTGACGGCGGAGAAGGGGCTCGACTTCTCGGTGCGGGTCTCCCCGGAGCTGCCGGCCACCCTGCACACCGACGAGCAGCGGCTGCTGCAGGTGCTGCGCAACCTGCTGTCCAACGCGGTGAAGTTCACCGACACGGGGGCGGTGGAACTGGTGATCCGCCCGGCCGGGGCGGATGTGCCGACGGCGATCCGGGAGCAGCTGCTCGAGGCCGGATCGCTGCGGGAGGCGGACGCCGACCTGATCGCGTTCTCGGTGACCGACACCGGGATCGGGATCGCCGCGAGCAAGATGCTGGTGATCTTCGAGGCGTTCAAGCAGGCCGACGGGACGACCAGCCGCAAGTACGGGGGCACGGGTCTGGGCCTGTCCATCAGCCGGGAGATCGCCCGGCTGCTGGGCGGGGAGATCCACGCGGCCAGCGAGCCCGGCCGCGGTTCCACCTTCACGCTGTACCTGCCGCTGCACCCGAGCGAGCTGCCGCCGCAGGGGTACGCGCCGCCCACGCCGGGCGGCGGCCGCGCCGAGATGTACCGCAGGCCCGCCGAGGAGGCACGGCCCGCGCTGCCGGCGGCTCCGGCGTCTCCCGCGCCGATGGCCCCGGCGCAGCCCGCTCCGGCGCGGGCGGAGCGCTCGGGGCTCCCGGGCGCCGAGCCGGGCCAGGGCGGGGCCGCGCTGTTCCGGCGCCGGCGCAAGGCGCTGAGCGACCTGGAGCCGCGTACGGCCGTGCCGGGGCAGCCCGGGGCGGCGGGGGCCGAGGACGGCTGGGGCAGCGCGCAGGAGGAGCTCCCGGCGGCGCCCCGGACGTACGACTTCCACGGCGAGAAGGTGCTCATCGTGGATGACGACGTGCGCAACGTCTTCGCCCTGACCAGCGTGCTGGAGCAGCACGGGCTGGCGGTGCTGTACGCGGAGAACGGCCGGGAGGGCATCGAGGTCCTGGAGCAGCACGACGATGTGACGGTCGTGTTGATGGACATCATGATGCCGGAGATGGACGGGTACGCCACGACCTCGGCGATCCGGCGGATGCCGCAGTTCGCTGGGCTGCCGATCATCGCGCTGACGGCGAAGGCGATGAAGGGGGACCGGGAGAAGGCGATCGACTCCGGTGCTTCCGACTACGTCACCAAGCCGGTCGACCCCGACTACCTCCTGTCGGTGATGGAGCAGTGGATGCGCGGGAAGTGATCACCGGGCGAGCGGGCTGACAACGATTGCCGACGTACTGTGCCCGATGCGGTGTGGGAGGGCCGTGAACGGGGAACCTTCAGCTCTCCCACCGCGTTTCTGCTTCGTGCACAGTGACATCTTGGTGACAGGGTGTGGCGATCTCGGGACTGGGGCTACGATGACCGGCACAAGGACGGACGGCGCAAGGATGCCGTCCTCTGGGGCGGGGCCCGGCGCACAGGCCGGCGCCCGGAGCCGGGGAGGCCCCATGCCGGGGCGAGGAGGACAGGGCATGGTGCAGAAGGCCAAGATCCTCCTGGTCGACGACCGGCCGGAGAATCTGCTGGCGCTGGAGGCCATCCTCTCCGCGCTCGATCAGACACTGGTCAGGGCGTCGTCGGGGGAGGAAGCGCTCAAGGCGCTGCTGACGGACGATTTCGCGGTCATCCTGCTGGATGTGCAGATGCCGGGAATGGACGGATTCGAAACGGCCGCGCACATCAAGCGGCGGGAGCGGACCCGGGACATCCCCATCATCTTCCTCACCGCGATCAACCACGGTCCGCACCACACCTTCCGCGGGTACGCGGCCGGTGCGGTGGACTACATCTCCAAGCCCTTCGACCCGTGGGTGCTGCGGGCCAAGGTCTCGGTCTTCGTGGAGCTGTATACGAAGAACTGCCAGCTGCGCGAGCAGGCGGCGCTGCTGCGCCTCCAGCTGGAGGGCGGCGGTTCGAACGGCGTGGACGGCAGCAAGGAGACGGCCGGCCTGCTGGCCGAGCTCTCCGCGCGGCTCGCCGCGGTCGAGGAGCAGGCCGAGGCGCTGACCAAGCAGCTCGGCGAGGATTCGGCCGAGGCGGCGGTGGTGGCGACCGCGGCCCACCTGGAGCGCAAGCTCACCGGGCTGCGGCGGGCGCTGGACGCGCTGGAGCCGGGGGCCGGCGGGGGCGCCGTACTGCCGGTTCAGGGCTGAGCGGAGCCCCGCCTGGCGGTGCGTCAGGTCTGGCGGTGCGTCAAAGCGCCTCCGGATCGGGCGACACGAACGGGTGAAGGGGTGGGCACGCGTGTCCACTGGCGTGGACACCGGTAATCTCGGGCCCATGGCCTCACGTACGTCCGGCAAGGGTTCCCCGAGCACCGCGGGCACCGCGAAGGGCCGCACCGGCCGTACCTCGGCGCCGGCGAAGAAGGCGGCTCCCGCGCGCAAGCCTCCCGCGAAGAAGGCCGCGGCCGCCCGCCGCGCCCCGGTCAAGAAGACCGCGCCCAAGCCGGCGCCGTCCCCGACCGGGGGTGTGGTGCGGCTGGTGCGGGCCCTGTGGCTCGGCTGCGCGCACGCGGTCGGCGCCGTCTTCCGCGGGATCGGCCAGGGTGCCAGGAACCTCGACCCGGCCCACCGCAAGGACGGCGTGGCGCTGCTGCTGCTCGCCCTCGCGCTGATCGTCGCCGCCGGAACCTGGTCGAACCTGAGCGGTCCCGTCGGGGATCTGGTCACCATGCTGATCACGGGTCTCTTCGGACGACTGGATCTGCTCGTGCCGATCCTGCTCGGCGTCATGGCGGTACGTTTCATCCGCCATCCCGAGCAGACCGACGCCAACGGCCGCATCGGCGTCGGGCTCTCCGCCCTGGTCATCGGGGTGCTGGGACTGGTCCACATCGCCTGCGGAGCGCCCGGCCGCGACGAGGGCACCACCGCCATGCAGAACGCGGGCGGGCTGATCGGCTGGGGCGCCTCCAAGCCGCTGATCTTCACCATGGGCGCGCCGCTGGCCGTGCCGATGCTGGTGCTGCTGACGGTCTTCGGGCTGCTCGTGGTCACCGCCACCCCGGTCAACGCGATCCCGGAGCGGCTGCGGCGGCTCGGGATCAAGCTCGGGATCATCGCGCCGAACGAATACGACGAGGGGTACGGGCAGCCCGAGGGCGCGGCGGGCGCCGCCGACCGGCACGATCCGGAGCGGTGGCGGGCCCGCACCGCAGCCGGGCAGGACCCCGCCGGCCCGGTGGACGCCGCCGAGGAGGAGGCTCTGGCCCGGCGGCGCAGGCCGCGGCGGTCCGCGTCCCGGCCGGCCATGGACCGCGAGATGGACGCCGTCGACGTGGCCGCGGCGGCCGCCGCCGCGCTGGACGGGGTGGTCTACGGCGGGCTGCCGCCCTCCCCGCTGGTCGCCGACCTCACCCAGGGGATCTCCGTCGAGCGCGAGGGCGTGGAGGTCACCGCTCCGGTGCCGCCCGCCCGCGAGGGACGTCCCGTACCGCGCCCGGCAGCAGCGGCAGCGGACGGGCCGGATGGGCCGGACGGGCCGGTCGGGGGCCCGCAGGACACCACCGCCGCGGCCTCGGGGACGCTGGCGGTACCGGACCTGACCAAGGCCCCGCCGCAGACCCAGGCCCTGCCGCCGCGCGCCGAGCAGCTCCAGCTGCGCGGGGACATCACGTACGCGCTGCCCTCGCTGGACCTGCTCGAGCGGGGCGGGCCGGGCAAGACCCGCAGCGCCGCCAACGACGCGGTGGTCGCCTCGCTGACGAACGTGTTCACCGAGTTCAAGGTCGACGCGCAGGTCACCGGCTTCACCCGGGGCCCGACGGTCACCCGCTACGAGGTGACCCTCGGCGCGGCGGTGAAGGTCGAGCGGATCACGGCGCTGGCGAAGAACATCGCGTACGCCGTGGCCTCGCCCGACGTGCGGATCATCAGCCCGATCCCGGGCAAGTCCGCCGTCGGCATCGAGATCCCGAACACCGACCGCGAGATGGTCAACCTGGGCGACGTCCTGCGGCTGGCGGACGCGGCCGAGGACGACCACCCGATGCTGGTCGCGCTGGGCAAGGACGTGGAGGGCGGCTACGTCATGGCCAACCTCGCGAAGATGCCGCACGTGCTGGTCGCCGGTGCCACCGGCTCCGGAAAGTCCTCCTGCATCAACTGCCTGATCACCTCGATCATGGTCCGGGCGACCCCGGAGGACGTCCGGATGGTGCTGGTGGACCCCAAGCGCGTCGAGCTGACGGCGTACGAGGGCATCCCGCACCTGATCACGCCGATCATCACCAACCCCAAGCGGGCCGCCGAGGCGCTCCAGTGGGTCGTGCGCGAGATGGACCTGCGCTACGACGACCTGGCCGCCTTCGGCTTCCGGCACATCGACGACTTCAACCAGGCCATCCGGGACGGCAAGATCACACTGCCGCCGGGCAGCGAGCGCGAGCTCAGCCCGTACCCGTACCTGCTCGTGATCGTCGACGAGCTGGCCGACCTGATGATGGTGGCCCCGCGCGACGTGGAGGACTCGATCGTCCGCATCACCCAGCTGGCCCGTGCGGCCGGCATCCACCTGGTGCTGGCGACCCAGCGGCCGTCGGTGGACGTGGTCACCGGTCTGATCAAGGCGAACGTGCCCTCGCGGCTGGCGTTCGCCACCTCCTCGCTCGCCGACAGCCGGGTCATCCTGGACCAGCCGGGCGCCGAGAAGCTGATCGGCAAGGGTGACGGGCTGTTCCTGCCGATGGGCGCGAACAAGCCGGTCCGCCTCCAGGGCGCCTTCGTCACCGAGGACGAGATCGCCGGGATCGTGCAGCACTGCAAGGACCAGATGGCGCCCGTCTTCCGGGACGACGTCACCGTCGGCCAGAAGCAGAAGAAGGAGATCGACGAGGAGATCGGCGACGACCTGGACCTGCTGTGCCAGGCGGCCGAGCTGGTCGTCTCCACCCAGTTCGGCTCCACCTCGATGCTCCAGCGCAAGCTGCGGGTGGGCTTCGCGAAGGCCGGCCGGCTCATGGACCTGATGGAGTCGCGCGGAATCGTCGGACCGAGCGAGGGCTCCAAGGCCCGCGACGTGCTGCTGAAGGCCGACGAGCTCGACGCGGTACTCGCCGTCATCCGCGGGGAGGCCCCGGCGTGAGGCCGCCGGCCCGCCGGGAAATACGGGCGATATCGCGGGCAACCGTTTCCCTTCGGCTCGCGTCCAGTTGAAGGGAGGAGGCGGCACGCGCTCGGTACGTGTACGGCGCAGTGCCGCCGCACCGGGCGGAACCTTCCTCGCCATTCGGATGGCGTAGGAAGTGCACCCTCCGGTTGCTCCACCCTTTCGTCACCCCCCTAGACTGGACATCCAGCAGGTGGCTACACGCTCGAAAGGCGCCCTCGTGTCCATCGGCAACGCCAACTCCCCCGAAGAAGAGCGGCCTTCGACCGACGACCGGTCCGAGGACCGCATCGTCGAACGTTCCGTCGAAGGACCGTCCATCGGGACGGCTCTCAAGAAGGCCCGGATCGCCGCCGGGCTCACCGTCGACGAGGTCAGCTCCAGCACCCGCGTGCGCATCCCGATCGTGCACGCGATCGAAGAGGACGACTTCACGCGCTGCGGCGGCGATGTCTACGCCCGCGGCCACATCCGTACGCTCGCCCGCGCCGTCCACCTCGATCCGGTACCCCTGGTCGAGAGCTACGACGCGGCCCACGGCGGCCGGCCGGCACCCACCCCCGCCGCGCCGATGTTCGAGGCCGAGCGCCTCCGCCCCGAGCGGCAGCGGCCCAACTGGACCGCCGCCATGGTCGCCGCCATCGTCGCCGTGATCGGCTTCGTGGGGTTCACCGCCTTCAGCGGCGGCGACGACAAGGACAAGAAGCCGGTGGCGGAAGGTTCCGCCGCTCCGAAGCCCGCGCCCAAGCAGAGCGCCGGAAAGCCGGCCGCGCAGCCCCAGCAGACCCCGCCGGCACCCAAGCCGGAGCCCTCCGACAGTGCGATCGCCGCCGCGCCCAAGGACCTCGTCACGGTCGTCCTGACGGCCGACACCGGCGAGAGCTGGATCTCGGCCAAGGACCACAACGGCCGGCTGCTCTTCGACGGCACCCTGGCCCAGGGCGAGTCCAAGACCTTCACGGACAAGGAGTCCGTCGACCTCGTGCTCGGCGACGCCGGGGCCGTGAAGCTCTTCGTGAACGGCAAGGAGATCAAGGAGGACTTCCAGCCGGGCCAGGTGGAACGTCTCACATACACCAAGGAGGACCCCCTCGAGGAACAGCCCCAGGCGGGCTGACCCGAGGCGGCCCTAGGGCGGAACCTCTTGATCCGGATCCCCGGTGCGCCGTGCGGCACTTGCCGCAGGCCCCGGGGATCTTGCTGTGAGGGGACGGCAGGCGAGGGCCGGCGCCGGGACGAAGTAGTCTTGAGTCCATGCCCGAACGCCGTACCGTCGCCCTTGTCACTCTTGGCTGCGCCCGTAACGAGGTGGACTCGGAGGAGCTCGCAGGCCGCTTGGCGGCGGATGGCTGGGAGCTCGTCGAGGACGCCGCCGATGCGGACGTTGCCGTCGTCAACACCTGCGGATTCGTCGAAGCCGCCAAAAAGGACTCCGTAGACGCCCTGCTCGAAGCCAACGATCTGAAGGATCACGGCAGGACGCAGGCCGTCGTCGCCGTCGGCTGCATGGCCGAGCGCTACGGCAAGGAACTCGCCGAAGCGCTCCCCGAGGCGGACGGAGTGCTCGGCTTCGACGACTACTCCGACATCTCCAACCGCCTCCAGACCATCCTGGCGGGCGGCAGCGTGGAGGCCCACACCCCGCGCGACCGGCGCCAGCTGCTGCCGATCAGCCCGGCGGAGCGCCAGAGCGCCGCGGTCGCGCTGCCCGGCCACGCCCAGTCGGCGCCCGCCGAGGAACCGGCCGAGGCCCCCGCCGACCTGCCGGACGGTCTCGCGCCCGCCTCCGGGCCGCGCGCGCCGCTGCGCCGCCGCCTCGACAAGAGCCCCGTCGCCTCGGTCAAGCTGGCCTCCGGCTGCGACCGGCGCTGCTCCTTCTGCGCCATCCCGTCCTTCCGCGGCTCGTTCATCTCCCGCCGCCCCAGCGACGTGCTGGGCGAGACCCGCTGGCTCGCCGAGCAGGGCGTCAAGGAGATCATGCTGGTCTCCGAGAACAACACCTCGTACGGCAAGGACCTCGGCGACATCCGCCTGCTGGAGACCCTGCTGCCGGAGCTGGCCGCGGTCGACGGCATCGAGCGCGTCCGCGTCAGCTACCTCCAGCCCGCCGAAATGCGGCCCGGCCTGATCGACGTCCTGACCTCGACCCCCAAGGTCGTGCCGTACTTCGACCTGTCCTTCCAGCACTCGGCCCCCGACGTGCTGCGCGCCATGCGCCGCTTCGGTGACACCGACCGGTTCCTGGAGCTGCTCGACACCATCCGCAGCAAGGCCCCGCAGGCCGGCGTCCGGTCCAACTTCATCGTCGGCTTCCCCGGCGAGACGGAGTCGGACTTCGCCGAGCTGGAGCGTTTCCTCACCCACGCGCGCCTCGACGCCATCGGTGTCTTCGGCTACTCCGACGAGGACGGCACCGAGGCCGTCACGTACGACAACAAGCTGGACGAGGACACCATCGCCGAGCGGCTGGCCCACATGCAGCGGCTCGCCGAGGAGCTCACCTCGCAGCGCGCGGAGGAGCGGATCGGAGAGACGCTGGAGGTACTGGTCGAGACGGTCGTGCCGCTCGACGAGGCCGAGGACGGCGAGGGTGCCTACGGGCGCGCCGCCCACCAGGCCCCCGAGACCGACGGGCAGGTCGTCTTCACGGACGGCACGGGGCTGGTCCCCGGGCGTATCGTCACGGCGAAGGTGGTCGGCACCCTGGGTGTGGACCTGGTGGCCGAGCCCCTGGGCACGGATCTTGAGGAGGCGGCCGGATGACCGGAGTCCCGGCATCTGCGGCGGGCGGGACCGGCCGCCGGCCCGCGCCCGGCGCGAAGCTGGGAGCCGCGGCGGTCAATCAGGCCAGCCTGTGGAACATCGCCAACATCCTCACGATGATCCGGCTCGTGCTGGTGCCGGGCTTCGTCTTCCTGCTGCTCGCCGAGGGCGGCTACGACCCCGCCTGGCGGGCCTGGGCGTGGGCGGCGTTCGCCGTCGCCATGATCACGGACATCTTCGACGGACACCTGGCCCGGACGTACAACCTGGTCACGGACTTCGGCAAGATCGCCGACCCCATCGCCGACAAGGCGATCATGGGGTCGGCGCTCATCTGCCTCTCCTGGCTCGGCGACCTGCCGTGGTGGGTGACCGGGGTGATCCTGGGACGGGAGCTCGGGATCACGCTCCTGCGCTTCTGGGTGATCCGCTACGGAGTGATTCCGGCCAGCCGGGGCGGCAAGCTGAAGACCCTGGCGCAGGGCACGGCCGTGGGCATGTACGTGCTCGCGCTGACCGGCCCGCTGGCCACCCTGCGCTTCTGGGTGATGGCCGTCGCCGTCGTGCTGACCGTCGTCACCGGTTTGGACTACATCCGGCAGGCCGTCGTCCTGCGCCGCAGGGGCCTCGCCGAGGAGCGGGCCGCGCGGTGACGCACGGGTCGGGGGATTCTCCAGAGGCGGTGGAAGCGTCGGGAGCGGCCGGAGCCGCTGCGGAGGTGTTGCGCCTGCTCGCGGAGCGTGACCAGACCCTCGCCGTCGCCGAGTCACTGACCGGCGGCATGGTCGCCGCCGAGCTCACCGCCGTCCCAGGAGCCTCGCGTTCCTTCCGCGGCTCGGTCACGGCGTACGCGACGGAGCTCAAGCACCGGGTCCTGGGCGTGGACGCCGGGCTACTGGCGGCCGAAGGCGCGGTGAACGCGCAGGTCGCGGCGGAGATGGCGGCCGGGGTGCGGGGCGTGATGGGCGCTTCGTGGGGAATCGCCACCACCGGAGTGGCCGGACCCGACCCGCAGGACGGGCAGCCGGTGGGCACGGTTTTCGTCGCCGTGGAGGGGCCTGACATCAGGAAAACGGCCCGGCTGAGGTTGAACGGCTCCCGTGCGGAAATCCGTAGGGAGAGTGCACGCACAGTGCTCGAACTTCTCTCAAGCCAACTCCGTGAGAATGCGCGGGGGCAGGATACGGAACAGAACGGGGGGATTTGATGTTTGCAGCCCTGAGTGAACACGACATCGCTCCCCGCACGGCCGCGGCGCGAGGCGGTACGGTGGGGCGTGAAGGATGCGGCTACACGGTCAGAGGAGGGAGCCACCGATGATTCTGCTCCGTCGCCTGCTGGGTGACGTGCTGCGTCGGCAGCGCCAGCGCCAGGGCCGTACTCTGCGCGAAGTCTCCTCGTCGGCCCGAGTTTCGCTCGGCTATCTCTCCGAGGTGGAGCGGGGGCAGAAGGAGGCATCCTCCGAGCTGCTCTCCGCGATCTGCGACGCGTTGGACGTACGGATGTCCGAGCTGATGCGCGAAGTCAGCGATGAACTGTCGCTGGCCGAGCTGGCACAGTCGGCCGCGGCAAGCGAACCGGTGAGCGTACCGGTCCGCCCGATGCTCAATTCGGTCTCCATGGCTTCGGTCACGGCCGGACCGGAGCGGGTGACCATCAAGGCGCCTGCGGAAGCGGTGAATGTCGTAGCCGCGTGAGCGAGTACGTGAGCGTATGAGTGTGGCCGGAGCCCCGGCCGGTGCGTCAGGCACCGGCCGGGGCTCCCGGCCGTTCCGGGCGCGGGCGCGGTTCTGGGTGCGGGCCCGGGGCGGGTGCGCGACGATGGTCCCGGTCCGGTACGGGCTCCGGCCCTCCCCGCATCTCCGTCCGGGGGGACCCCAGGGAGGTAGCCGTGCGGCCGTTGCTGACAGCCCTCGCATGGGCGCTGGGCCTGGTGTGGTGGTGGGCCGTGCTGCGCCTCGCCCTGGCGCCCGCGGAGTCCGGGCCCGTGGAGGGCGCGGTGGCCGTGGGGGGCTGGGGACTGGGGCTGCTGCCGGTGCACTGTGTGCCGGGGCCGGTGCGACGCAGGGCTGCGGGAGCCGCCGGAGCCGCCGGGGCCGCCGGAGCCGCCGGAGCCGCCGGGGCTCATGGGGTTACCAGGGCATCGATACTCCGCCGTTCGGGCGGAGGATCTGGCCCGTCATGAAGGACGAGGCGTCCGAGGCCAGGTAGAGCACGGCCTGCGCGATGTCCTCGGGCTCGCCGACCCGGCGCAGCGGGGACATGCGGACCATCACCGCCTCGGTCCGCTCCTGGGCCTCGGCGCCGTGCCGGCCGGTCATCGGCGTGCGGATCCAGCCGGGGGCGACGGCATTGACCCGGATGCCGTGCGGGCCGGCCTCGGTGGCGAGGGTCTTGGTGAGCTGGACGACGGCGGCCTTGGCCGCGCTGTAGCAGAGCAGACCTGGCTGGGCGGCGTCCACGGCCCCGGAGGCCATCGTGACGATCGAACCGGGACGGCCCGCCGCGATCATGGCGCGGGCCGCTTCCTGGCAGGTGCGCAGGACGCCCTTGAAGTTGATGTCCAGGATCCGGTCGAGGTCCTCGTCGGTGGTCTCCAGGACGCTGCTGGTGTGCATGACCCCGGCGATGGCCGCGGCGATGTCGAGGGGGCCCGCGGCGGTGACGGCGGCCCGCAGGGCGGTCCGGTCGGTGACGTCGAGGGCGTGGACGGTGGCGGCGCCGCCCGCCCCGGCCACGAGGGCGGCCGTTTCGGCGAGGCCCTGGGCGTCGCGGTCCGCGCAGTGCACGTGCGCGCCCGCCGCGGCCAGCAGGAGGGCGGTGGCGCGGCCTATGCCGCTCGCCGCGCCGGTGATCAGGGCGGTGCGGCCGGTGAGGTCGTAGGAGGCTGTGGGTGTGGGCATGCCGGGACCGTACGAGCGTATCTGACGGGCCGTCAACTAGCCGGTCGGGCCGGATTGGCAGCGGGGGCACCAGTACGTGGGGCGGCCGTCCTGCGGGGCCTCGCGGATGGGGGTGCCGCAGCGCAGGCAGGGGCGGTGGGTGCGGCCGTACACGAAGAGGTCCTGGCCGCGGCGGCGGCTGCCGGTGGTGTTGCGGGGGCCGGGCCGGTCGCCGGTGTTCGCGGCCAGGAGGCGGTGGGCCGCGGCGGCGAGGCGGGGCAGGGTGGTTTCGGGGAGCGTGCCGACCGGGGTCCAGGGGGTGACGCGGGCCAGGAAGCAGAGCTCGGCTTTGTAGATGTTGCCGATCCCGGCGAGGTTGCGCTGGTCGAGCAGGGCCTCGCCGAGGGGGCGCTCGGGGGCGGCGAGGAGGTTGGCGGCGGCCCGGTCCGGGTCCCAGTCGGGGCCGAGGAGGTCGGGGCCGAGATGGCCCACGGCCCGGTCCTCGTCGGCGGTGCGGATCAGTTCAAGGACGGGCAGGCGGTAGCCGACCGCGGTGTCTTCGGCGGTGCCGAGGATCGCGCGGATCTCGTGGGCGGGGCCGCCGTGCCACTTCGCGCCCGTGGGGAAGACGTGCCAGGCGCCGTCCATGCGGAGGTGGCTGTGCAGGGTGAGGCCGCCCTCGAAGCGGGCGAGGAGGTGCTTGCCGCGCGGGGTGACGTCGAGGGTGGTGCGGCCGGTGAGGTCGGCCGTGGCGAAGCGGGGGACGCGCAGGTCGCTGCGGGTCAGGGGCTTGCCGGCCAGGGCGCTGTGGAGGCGGGTGGCCGCGCGCCGGACGCTGTCTCCTTCGGGCATGCCGCCATTGTCCCGCCGGGGTGGCTTCAGGCGGGCGGAGGCCGGGGCGGAGGCCCGCGCGGAGGCCGGCGCCGGGTCCAGCGCGCAGGCCGGCGCCGCGGCGGCCCGGGGCCGGGCCCTCCCGCCCGTGCTCGGGGACGGGCCCCTCCGCCACTTCGGCGATCCGCTTGCTCCGGTTCGGGCCGTGTCGGCGGGTCCTGCGGGCTTTTCCGGTGACGGTGGTCAGGCTCCTTCCCGGGTGCGGTTCACACGTGCACCGCACAGGAGAACGGAGCCTCCGCATGAAGATCGCAGTCCTCGGCACCGGCGGCGGTGGCCGCGCCCACGCCGCCCGGCTCCTGGAGCTCGGCCACGAGGTGGTCATGGGCACGCGGGACTCGGAGGCCACGCTCGGGCGGAGCGGGCCCGGCTTCATGGGCATCGAGCCCTTCGGGCAGTGGGTCGCCGACTACCCGGCCATCGAGCTCATGAACTTCGGTGACGCCGCGTCCGGCGCCGACTTCGTCATCAACGGGATCGACGGGGCCAATGCCGTACGGGTCCTGAGCGGCATCGCCGAGCACCTGGCCGACAAGACCGTCATGGACTACGCCGTCCCGTTCATCTACAACCCGGAACGGGCCCACCCCTGGCCCACCCCGTGGGGCGTCATGCCGGCCATCGACCCGGTGGACCACGACAGCCTGGGGGAGCAGATCCAGCGGGCCGTACCGGCGGCCAGGATCGTGAAGGCGGGCGTCACCCAGGAGCAGGAGACCGTCGTGAACCCGCGGTCCGTCGGCGGCGGCGACCACACGATGTTCATCGCGGGCGAGGACGCCGAAGCCAAGCAGCAGGTCACCGAGGTGCTGCGGGCCTACGGCTGGCAGGACGTCCTCGACCTCGGCCCGATCGTCTCCTCCCGGGGCATGGAGATGTACTCCCACCTGCACAGCGCGATCCAGTTCGCACTCGGGGGCGCCCGCTTCGGGATGAAGGTGATCCGCTGATCAGTTCCGCAGCCGCAGCCCCCTCGGGGTGGCGTGGAACCCGGCTTCCTCGAGGGCCCGGCCCAGCGGCGAGGTCAGCGACGGGGAGGCGTTGATGCGCTCCACCGTCAGCGCCGGCAGCGTCCCCGCGCGGGAGGCGGCGGCCACGGCCGCGACGGCCGCCTCCAGGCGCGGATCGCCGGGCTCCGGCCAGGCCAGGAGGGTTTTGCCGCCGCGCTCCAGGTACAGGATGAGCTCGCCGTCGACCAGGACCACCAGGGAGCCCGCCTTGCGGCCCGGCTTGTGCGCGGCCCCGGCCGGGGGCTCCGGCCAGGGCAGGGCCGCCCCGTACGCGTTCGCCGGATCGGCGGCGGCCAGGACCACCGCCGCCAGCGGGGGCGGGGTCCGCTCGGCGGTCCGCAGCCGGTCCACCGCGCCGTCCATCGCGAACTGGGCCGCGCCGAGCCCCTCGACCACATAGCCCCGGCGGGCCTGGCCGCTGTCCTCGAAGGCCGACAGGACGCGGTAGACCGCGCTGAAGCCGCCTTCCACCCCCTCCGCGGCGACCGCACCACGGGTCACCACCCCGTGCCGGTCCAGCAGGGTCCTGGCGAGGGCGTGGGCCCGGTGGGTCGGATCGGGGGCCTGCGACGGGAGGAGCGACCAGCGGCCCGAGACCGTGGGCGGGCCCGTACGGGACACGGTCGCGCTGAGCGTGCCGTACCGCCCGCGCGGGACCGTGCGCCGGGCCCGGTGGGCTGTGGAGCCGGCCGTGCGGCCCGAGCCGAGCAGGGCCCGCAGCGGGCTCAGGGTGTCGTTGGTGAGCCGGCCCGACCACGCCAGGTCCCACACCGCCTCCGACAGCGCGAGGTCGGAGGTCTCGGGGAACGCGGCCCGCACCGATTCGGCGATCTGGCGGAAGAAGAGGCCGTATCCGCCCGACAGGGACTCCAGCACCGCCTGGTGGACGGGGCCGAGCTCCAGCGGGTGCGGCGGGGGCAGGAGCAGCGGAGCGGCGTCCGCCAGGTACAGGGAGACCCAGCCGTCCTTGCCCGGCAGGGCGCCGGCGCCCGCCCAGACCACCTCGCCCGCCGTGGTCAGTTCGTCCAGCAGGCCGGGGGAATAGCCGCTGACCCGGGACGGAAGGATCAGGCACTCCAGCGCCGAAGCGGGGACCGGGGCGCCCTGGAGCTGCTCGACGGCCCGGGCCAGGCCGTCGATGCCGCGCAGGGCGCCGCCCAGGTGCTGCCACTGCGGCAGGAAGGTGGCCAGCGACGCCGGCGGGACCGGTTCCAGCTCCTGGCGCAGCGCGGCCAGCGAACGGCGGCGGAGCCTGCGCAGCACCGTCGCGTCGCACCACTCCTGGCCGATGCCCGCCGGATGGAACTCGCCCTCGACCACCCGGCCGGCCGCCGCCAGCCGGTGCAGGGCGCCCTCGGTGACGGCCGGGCCCAGACCGAAGCGGGCGGCGACGGCCGCCGTGGTGAACGGGCCGTGCGTGCGGGCGTACCGGGCCAGGAGGTCGCCCAGCGGATCCTTGACCGGCTCGGTGAAGGCCTCGGGGACACCGACCGGGAGGGCCGTGCCCAGCGCGTCGCGCAGCCGGCCGGCGTCCTCGATCGCCGCCCAGTGGTCCGCGCCGCCGATCCGGACCCGGATGGCCCGGCGCGCCGAGGACAGCTCGGCAGCCCAGGAGGGCTCCGCCCCGCGCTCGGCCAGCTCGGCCTCCGTCAGTGGCCCCAGCATGCGCAGCAGGTCCGCCACCGACTCGGCGTCCTTGGCCCGCCGGTCCTCGGTGAGCCACTGCAGCTCCCGCTCCAGCTCCTCCAGCGCCTGCGCGTCGAGCAGTTCGCGCAGCTCCGCCTGGCCCAGCAGTTCGGCCAGCAGCCGGGAGTCCAGCGACAGGGCGGCCGCCCTGCGCTCGGCGAGGGGTGAGTCGCCCTCGTAGAGGAACTGGGCGACGTAACCGAACAGGAGGGAACGGGCGAAGGGCGAGGGCTCGGGTGTGGTCACCTCGACCAGGCGGACCCGGCGGGCCTCGATGTCGGCCATCAGCTCGGTCAGGCCGGGCACGTCGAAGACGTCCTGCAGGCATTCGCGTACGGCTTCCAGCACGATCGGGAACGAACCGAACTCCGAGGCCACCTGGAGCAGTTGCGAAGCGCGCTGGCGCTGCTGCCACAGCGGGGTGCGCTTGCCCGGGCTGCGGCGCGGCAGCAGCAGGGCGCGGGCCGCGCACTCGCGGAAACGGGAGGCGAACAGGGCCGAGCCGCCGACCTGGTCGGTGACCAGCTGGTTGACGTCACCGTGGTCGAAGGCGACGTCGGCCGCACCGAGCGGGGCCTGTTCGTCGTCGAACTCGAACGGGGCCGGGACCGTGGGGTCGTGGTCCAGCAGGTCCATGGAGAGCAGGTCGGCATCCGGCAGGCGCAGCACGATCCCGTCGTCGGCGTGCACGACCTGTGCGTCCATGCCGTACTTCTCGGCGAGGCGGGCGCCCAGCGCCAGCGCCCACGGGGCGTGCACCTGGGCGCCGAAGGGGGAGTGGACGACGACCCGCCAGTCGCCGAGCTCGTCACGGAACCGCTCGACCACGATGGTCCGGTCGTCCGGCACGTGGCCGCAGGCCTCGCGCTGTTCGGCCAGGTACGCCAGTACGTTCTCCGCGGCCCACGCGTCCAGGCCGGCCGCCAGCAGCCGCAGCCGGGCGTCCTCGTCGCCGAGCGCGCCCAGCTCGCGCAGGAACGCGCCGACCGCCCGGCCCAGTTCGAGGGGGCGGCCCAGCTGGTCGCCCTTCCAGAAGGGCAGCCGGCCCGGCACCCCGGGCGCCGGGGTCACCAGGACCCGGTCGCGGGTGATGTCCTCGATCCGCCACGAGGTGGTGCCCAGGGTGAACACGTCCCCCACGCGGGACTCGTAGACCATCTCCTCGTCGAGCTCGCCGACCCGGCCGCCGCCCTTCTTCGGGTCCGACCCGGCGAGGAAGACGCCGAAGAGGCCGCGGTCGGGGATGGTGCCGCCGGAGGTCACCGCGAGGCGCTGGGCGCCCGGCCGGCCGGTGATCGTCCCGGCCACGCGGTCCCACACCACCCGCGGCCTGAGCTCGGCGAACGCGTCCGAGGGATAGCGGCCCGCCAGCATGTCCAGCACCGCGGTGAACGCCGACTCCGGCAGCGCGGCGAAGGGCGCCGCCCGGCGCACCAGCGCAAGGAGGTCGTCCAGCTGCCAGGTGTCCATCGCGACCATCGCGACCAGCTGCTGCGCCAGCACGTCCAGCGGGTTCGACGGGATGCGCAGGGACTCGATGGAGCCGGTGCGCATCCGCTCCGTGACCACGGCCGCCTGCACCAGGTCGCCCCGGTACTTGGGGAAGACGACACCGGTGGAGACCGCGCCCACCTGGTGCCCCGCGCGGCCCACCCGCTGCAGCCCGGACGCCACCGAGGGCGGGGACTCCACCTGCACCACCAGGTCCACCGCGCCCATGTCGATGCCCAGCTCCAGGCTGGAGGTGGCCACCACGGCGGGCAGCCGGCCCGCCTTCAGATCCTCCTCCACCAGGGCCCGCTGCTCCTTGGACACCGAGCCGTGGTGCGCCCGGGCCAGCAGCGGCGGAGCGCCGTGGGCGGCGCCCGACTGGGCCATGACCTCCGCCGGGGGAGCGCCCTCGGGGAGCTTCTCGCCCATGGCGCGCTCGTACGCGATCTCGTTGAGCCGGTTGCACAGCCGCTCGGCGAGGCGGCGGGAGTTGGCGAACACGATCGTGGAGCGGTGCGCCTGCACCAGATCCGCGATGCGCTCCTCCACGTGCGGCCAGATGGAGGGCTTGTCCCCGCCCTCGCGGCCCTCGGTGGCGGGCGAGCCGCCCAACTCCCCCATGTCCTGCACGGGAACGACCACCGACAGGTCGAATTCCTTGGCCGACGGCGGCTGCACGATCTCCACCCGGCCGCGCGGCGCGAGGTACCGGGCCACCTCGTCCACCGGCCGGACCGTCGCCGACAGCCCGATGCGGCGCGCCGGGCGCGGCAGCAGCTCGTCCAGCCGCTCCAGGGACAGGGCCAGGTGCGCGCCGCGCTTGGTCCCGGCCACGGCGTGCACCTCGTCCAGGATCACGGTTTCGATCCCGGCGAGGGCGTCCCGGGCGGCCGAGGTCAGCATCAGGAACAGCGACTCGGGCGTGGTGATGAGGATGTCCGGCGGGCGGGTGACCAGCGCCCGGCGCTCGGCGGGCGGGGTGTCGCCCGAGCGGATCCCGACCCGGATCTCCGGCTCGGGCAGGCCGAGGCGCACGGACTCCTGGCGGATCCCGGTCAGCGGGCTGCGCAGGTTGCGCTCCACGTCCACCGCCAGGGCCTTCAGCGGGGACACGTACAGCACGCGGCAGCGCTTGCGCGCCTCGGCCGGGGGCGGGGCCGAGGCCAGCCGGTCGAGGGCGGCCAGGAAGGCGGCCAGCGTCTTGCCCGAGCCGGTGGGCGCCACGACCAGCACGTCGGAGCCCTGCCCGATCGCCCGCCAGGCACCCTCCTGCGCGGAGGTGGGCGTACGGAAGGCCCCCGTGAACCAGGAGCGGGTCGCGGGGGAGAACGAGGCGAGCGCGGAGCCGGACATGCCCCCATCGTGCACCCCGGCACTGACAACGGGCCGGACCTGCGCGAACACCTCCGTCCGGCCGGGCGCAGAATGGGGTGATGGGGACGGACGAGGGGCGCCGGGAATGGGCCCGGCACTGGCAGTACCCGGAACTGCCCGGCCTGGACCTGCTGCGCGCCCACTACGTGCGCCACACCTTCCCGCGCCACGCCCACGAGGGGTACGTCATCGCGGCGGTCACCGGCGGCATCGAGGAGATCGGCCTCCCCGGCGGCACCGTGCGCGCCGGGCCGGGCAGCGTGGTCCTGATCAACCCCGAGGTGGCGCACACCGCGCGGGCGGGGGCGCCCGAGGGCTGGGCCTACGCCACCCTGTACCCCTCCCGCGACCTGATCACCGAGGTCGCCGAGGAGATCGGCACGCTGCGCGGGACCCCCGGCTTCACCGCCGACACGGTCGCCGACGCGCAGGGCTCCCGGGCGATCGCCGAGGTCCACCGGGCCGCCGAGGCCGGCAACGCGCTGGCCGCCGACACCCTGCTGCGGGGGGTCGTGGCGCGGATGCTCAACCGCCATGCGGGCCCGCTGCCCGCCCGTACGGCCCGCCGCGCGGGCGGCGCCGATGCCGAGCGGGCCCGGGCCGTGCTGGAGGACCGGATGGCCGCCCCGCCGTCGCTGGAACAGCTCGCGGCGGAGCTGGGGACGAGCCCCTTCGCCCTGCTGAGGGCCTTCCGGGAGCGGTACGGCATGCCGCCGCACACCTGGCTGACCGACGCCCGGGTCCGGCGGGCGCGCCGGCTGCTCGACGCGGGGACCCCGCCCGCGGAGGCGGCCGTCGCCGTGGGCTTCAGCGACCAGCCGCACCTCAACCGGCACTTCACCCGCATCGTGGGCGTCCCGCCGGGGGCCTACCGGCGGGAGCGGGCGGCGGGTTAGCTGCGGGTCAGGCCGCTGGCCTGGGGCTGGTCGGGCGCGGGTCGGGGGCGCGCAAGAACGTACAAGACCGCTCGGCCCAGCCCCGCATAGCGTCGGGGCGTGGGAGAGCAGCGAATGGCCCCAGAGGCAGAGACACGGAAGGACCCGGTGACGACCGGACGGCCGCGCGCCGCCGTCGTACGGGACGCGCTCGGGGTGGGAGTGGCCGTCGGCCTGTCCGGCTTCGCGTTCGGGGTGACCGCCGCGGGCGCCGGCGTCAGCGTGCTGCAGGCGTGCGTGCTGAGCCTGCTCGTCTTCACCGGCGCTTCGCAGTTCGCGCTGGTCGGGGCGCTGGCGGCCGGCGGCAACCCGTTCACCGCCGCCGCCGGGGCGTTCTTCCTCGGAACGCGGAACGCCTTCTACGGGCTGCGGCTGTCGCAGCTGCTCGCGCTGCCGCGCGCCGTAAGGCCCCTCGCCGCGCACTGGGTCATCGACGAGACCACCGCCGTCGCGCTGGCCCAGCCGGACCGCAAGTCCGCCCGGCTCGGCTTCACCGTCACCGGGCTCACCCTCTACGTCCTGTGGAACCTGACCACCCTGCTCGGGGCGCTCGGCGCCGAGGCCATCGGGGACACCGCCGCGTGGGGGCTGGACGCCGCCGGGCCCGCCGTGTTCCTCGCGCTCCTCGCGCCGATGCTCAAGACCGCCACCGAGCGGGCCGTGGCCGCCCTCGCGCTCGTCCTCGGGCTGGGATTCCTGCCCGTGCTGCCCGCCGGGGTGCCCGTGCTGATCGCCGCGCTGGCCGCGCCCGCCGTGCTGTGGATGAAGGGACGCCGACCGTGAACGTCTGGATCGCCATCGGACTGACCGTCCTCGGCTGCTACGCCGTCAAACTCGCCGGGCTGCTCGTCCCGGCCGGGGCCCTGGAACGGCCCCTCGTACGCCGGCTCGCCGCCCTCCTGCCCGTCGCGCTCCTGGCCGCGCTCACCGCCCAGCAGACCTTCAGCACCGGCAGCGCACTCGTACTCGACGCCCGCGCCGCCGGCCTCGCCGCCGCCGGGCTCGCCCTGCTGCTCCGCGCACCGTTCCTGCTCGTGGTGGCGGCCGCCGTCGTCGTCACCGCGGGGGTACGGGCCCTCGGGGGCTGACCCCGGCGGGCAGGCGCCCGTACGCGCGCAGCGTCAGCAGGGCCTCCAGCGTGGCGATCGGCCGCCGCTCCAGCGAGCTGCCCGGCGCCCAGGCCCGGCGGCGCACCGGCCAGCCCCCGTCCGGCTGCTGCTCGGCGGCCAGGAAGTCCAGCGCGCGGGCCATCTCCCGGTCGGTGAACCAGCTGCGGGCCAGCGACTCAGGACGGCGCGCGTAGTCGTACGCGTACAGGTGCTCGCCCGGCGCGTAGCCGGGGAACAGCGGGTGCTGCGAGCGCCGCCACGGGTCCAGCACCACGAGGTTCCCCTCCCGCACCAGCCGCCCCAGCCGGTCCGCCACCGCGGCGGCGCGGGCCCGGTCCGGGACGCCGTCGAGGAAGGCCACCGCGCTCTGGACCTCGTACGGATGGCCGTGGCGCATGCTCTCGATCCGGTCCCAGCAGAAGTCCGTGGCGCGGAAGAGCCAGGCGTGCCAGACCCGGTTGCGGTGCAGCAGCCCGACGACCGGCCCGGTGGTGAGCAACTCGCCCGGCGGGTCGTCGTACGTCGGGTGGTACGGGGCGGCCGGATAGCCGCGCGGGGCCGGCGCGACCACCGGAAGGGCGCCCTCCGGGGTGGAGACGCGGGTCAGGTGGCGGCAGAGCCGCTCGATGCGCTGCCCGGCGCAGCGGCCCAGGCCATCCAGGACGCGCAGCGCGTGGGCGGTGTGCAGGGGCTGGCTGAGCGGGCCGCGCAGATCCGGGTCGAGTGCGTGCCCGTAGCCGCCGTCGCCGTTGAGGTAGGAGCCGAGGGCGGTGTCCACCGGGTCGGCGTCGCCTCCGAGGAAGTGGAACGCGAACCGCCGCTGCTCCAGCACCCGCGCCGTGAGCCAGATGAACTGCTCGGCGCGGGCCAGCGGGGGCAGCGGGGGCAGCGGGGCCGGGCGCGGGGTCAGCGGGGAAGCGTCGTCTCCGGGCATGCCTGCACGTTAGGACGCGGCGCAGGGGCGGCGAGGGACGATCGCGGCCGGTGCACTCTCCCGGGGCGGGATACTTGGGGCATGCGGTTGACGATTTTCTGGGAGCGGATGGCCGAGCACTTCGGTGCGGGTTACGCCGAGTCCTTCGCGCGGGACCACGTCATGGCCGAGCTGGGCGGCCGGACCGTCCACCAGGCGCTGGACGCCGGCTGGGAGGCCAAGGACGTGTGGCGCGCGGTCTGTGCGGCGATGGACGTGCCGGCCTCGCTGCGCTGACGCCCGGCGGGGGCTCTGTCGCCCCCGGCACGGCCGCTCCTTCGCCGTGCGCGGCGCGCCCGCGGGCCGGGGGCGCGAGGCTGCTTCGCGGTACGGGCCGCCGGTGGGACAGACTTGGCGGCGTGGCAGCCAGTGATGAGACGACGACCGATCAGCCCGCAGACGCCCGCGGGGCGGCGCAGCCGCGGCCGGCCGACCCCGCCGCGTCCGGGCCCGGGACGCCGCCCGTGGGCCCGGCAGGGCCGGCCGACGAGGCCGGGCCCGCGAGCCCGGAGGGCGGTTTCGCCGGGGCGGCCGGGAGTCCCCCGACCGCCGGGCGCCCCGGCGGGGACGACGCACGGATGCCGCGCTGGCTGCCGCGCGCCGTGGTCCTCGTACTGGCCCTCGTCGCCTGCTTCCAGCTCGGCAGCTGGGCCTTCCACCAGCTGATCGGGCTGCTCGTCAACATCCTGATCGCGTTCTTCCTCGCGCTCGCGATCGAACCCGCGGTGTCCCGGATGGCTGCCCGCGGCATGCGCCGCGGGATCGCCACCTTCCTGGTGTTCCTCGGGGTGTTCGTCGCCGCCGCGGGGTTCCTCACGCTGCTCGGCTCGATGCTCGCCGGGCAGATCATCGAGATGGTGGAGGGCTTCCCGCGCTACCTCGACTCGGTGATCAACTCGATCAACGCCACCTTCCGCACCGAGCTGTCCCGGCTGGAGATCCAGGACAGCCTGCTGCGCTCCGACTGGCTGCGCAAGTACGTGCAGAACAGTGCGAGCGGCGTGCTCGACGTGTCCGCCACCGTGCTCGGCGGACTCTTCAAGCTGCTGACGATCGGGCTGTTCTCCTTCTACTTCGCCGCCGACGGGCCGCGGCTGCGGCGCGCGCTGTGCTCCGTACTGCCGCCCGCGAAGCAGTCCGAGGTGCTGCGCGCCTGGGAGATCGCCGTCGCCAAGACGGGCGGCTACCTCTACTCGCGCGGGCTGATGGCGCTGATCTCCGGCATCGCGCACTACATCCTGCTGGTGATCCTCGAAGTGCCGTACGCGCCGGCCCTCGCCGTGTGGGTGGGACTGGTATCCCAGTTCATCCCCACCATCGGCACGTACCTGGCGGGCGCGCTGCCGATGCTGATCGCCTTCGCGGTCAATCCCTGGTACGCGCTGTACGTCCTGGGATTCGTGGTGATCTACCAGCAGTTCGAGAACTACGTGCTGCAGCCGAAGCTGACCTCGAAGACCGTCGACATCCATCCGGCGGTGGCCTTCGGCTCGGTCGTCGCGGGCACCGCCCTGCTGGGCGCGGTCGGGGCGCTCATCGCGATCCCGGCCGTCGCCACGCTGCAGGCGTTCCTCGGCGCGTACGTGAAGCGGTACGAGCTGACGCGGGACGCGGACGACTCTACTTCCCGGCCTCGCCGCCGAGTACGGCTGCCACGGCTTCGGTGACGGCGGTCTCGACGGCGTCCTTGTCCACGCCCAGGCCGGTCAGCAGGCCCTCGCCGTGCTCCTGCTCCAGGAGCGCGAGCAGGATGTGCTCCGTGCCCACGTAGCCGTGGCCGAGGCGCAGGGCTTCGCGGAAGGTGAGCTCCAGGGTCTTCTTCGCGGATGCGTCGAAGGGGATGAGGTCGGGGACGTCCGCCGCTGCCGGGGGCAGGGCGGCGGTGGCCGCGGCGCGTACCGCGTCGGCCGCGACGCCCTGGGCGGTCAGCGCGTACGCCGCGAGGCCCTCGGGCTCGGCGAGCAGGCCGAGGACGAGGTGCTCGGTGCGGATCTCGGTGCTGCCCGCCGCGCGGGCCTCGTTCTGGGAGGCCATCACCACGTTGCGGGCCCGGGGGGTGAACCGGCCGAAGCCCGCTTCGGGGTCGAGGCCGGCGTCGCCCTCCTTGTCGGCCTTGGGCACGAAGCGCTTCTGGGCGGCCTGGCGGGTGACGCCCATGCTGCGGCCGATGTCGGTCCACGAGGCACCGGAGCGGCGGGCCTGGTCGACGAAGTGGCCGATGAGGTGGTCGGCCACGTCGCCCAGGTGCTCGGCGGCGACGACGGCGCCGCTGAGCTGCTCCAGGGTGTCGGTGTGGACCTTCTTGATGGCCTCGATCAGGTCGTCGAGGCGGACCGGATTGGTCATGCGAACGGGTTCCACGGAAGGGTTCGTCATGGATGCAACCCTAGGTTGACAGTCGCGGGGGTGTCAACCCGTGGTTGTCACTCAGGGGCGGGTTGTGCGCCGGGTCACGAGGCGGCCGGACCGCCGCCCAGGTCGAGCCGCATCAGGACGCGGGGATGGCCCGCCAGTACGGAGGTGGTGTCGGCGGCGTGGGTGAACCCGGCGCGCTCGAAGTTCTTGCGGAGCCCGGCGTACGCCATCGTCAGGTCGACCTTGGCGTCGCCGTTGTCGAGGGGGTAGGCCTCGACCGCCGGTGCGCCGTGGGCGCGGGCGAACTCGACGGCGCCCGCGATGAGGGCGTGCGAGATCCCCTTCTTGCGGTGGCCCGGGCGCACCCGGATGCACCACAGGGACCACACCGGCAGGTCGTCGACGTGCGGGATCTTGCGGCTGTGCGCGAAGGAGGTGTCCGCACGCGGTGCCACGGCGGCCCAGCCGACGGGCTCGTCGCCGTCGTAGGCGATCACCCCCGGAGGGGGCTGCCTGCGGCACAGGTCGGCGACGTACTCGCCGCGGGCCGGTCCGCGCAGTTCGTTGTTGAGCTTGGAGGGGATCCGGTAGCTCAGGCACCAGCAGACGTTGGCCCCGGGCGACTTCGGTCCGACCAGGGTGCGGACGTCCTCGAAGACGGAAGCCGGGCGTACTTCGATGGTCATGGCACCACGATGGCAGGAGGGTGCGGCGCGCGCCCCGCGCGTCGGCGTGGTGCGCTTGACAGGGAAATCGAACATCCATTCTGATGAGTTATCCACAGCCGAACCGGTCGTGGAGGCGCATTGTCAGTGGCAGGCATTAGCGTCAATGGCGTGAAGCGATCGACTCAAGCAAACCGGGTGGAACCCATGGCAGGCACCGACCGCGAGAAGGCTCTCGACGCCGCGCTCGCACAGATTGAACGGCAATTCGGCAAGGGTGCGGTCATGCGCCTCGGCGACAAGCCGAACGACCCCATCGAGGTCATCCCCACCGGGTCGACCGCGCTGGACATCGCCCTCGGCGTGGGCGGGCTGCCCCGCGGCCGTGTGATCGAGGTGTACGGGCCGGAGTCCTCCGGTAAGACGACCTTGACCCTGCACGCCGTGGCCAACGCGCAGAAGGCCGGCGGCACCGTCGCCTTCGTGGATGCCGAGCACGCGCTCGACCCCGAGTACGCGAAGGCCCTCGGCGTCGACACCGACAACCTCATCCTGTCGCAGCCGGACACCGGCGAGCAGGCGCTGGAGATCGTGGACATGCTCGTCCGCTCCGGTGCCCTCGACCTGATCGTCATCGACTCCGTGGCGGCCCTGGTGCCGCGCGCCGAGATCGAGGGCGAGATGGGCGACTCGCACGTGGGTCTCCAGGCCCGCCTGATGAGCCAGGCACTCCGGAAGATCACCGGTGCGCTCAACCAGTCCAAGACCACCGCGATCTTCATCAACCAGCTCCGCGAGAAGATCGGTGTGATGTTCGGCTCGCCGGAGACCACGACCGGTGGCCGCGCGCTGAAGTTCTACGCCTCCGTGCGCCTCGACATCCGCCGCATCGAGACCCTGAAGGACGGCACGGACGCGGTCGGCAACCGCACCCGCGTCAAGGTCGTCAAGAACAAGGTCGCGCCGCCCTTCAAGCAGGCCGAGTTCGACATCCTCTACGGCCAGGGCATCAGCCGCGAGGGCGGCCTGATCGACATGGGCGTGGAGCACGGCTTCGTGCGCAAGGCCGGCGCCTGGTACACGTACGAGGGCGACCAGCTCGGCCAGGGCAAGGAGAACGCCCGCAACTTCCTGAAGGACAACCCGGACCTCGCCAACGAGATCGAGCGGAAGATCAAGGAGAAGCTGGGCGTGGGGGTCCGCAAGGACGCCGCCGCGGACGCTGCCGCCGCCGCGCCCGCCGAGGCCGCGGCCGTCCCCGCGCCCGCGCCCGCGTCGAAGGCAAAGACGACGGCCAAGGCCGCCGTGGCCAAGAGCTGACCCGTGCGGGAGCAGGAAAGGGGCGGCAGGGAACAGGGCGGTCGTGAAGGCCGCCAGGAACTGCCGCCCCAGAGCCCCGAGGAGCAGGCGCGGGCCATCTGCCTGCGCCTGCTCACGGGGAGCCCGCGCACCCGGCGCCAGCTCGCGGATGCCCTGCACAAGCGGGGCATCCCCGAGGAGGTGTCGCAGCAGGTCCTCTCCCGGTACGAGGAGGTGGGCCTGATCGACGACGCCGCCTTCGCCGGGGCCTGGGTCGAGTCCCGGCACCGCGGCCGGGGCCTGGCCCGCCGGGCCCTCGCGCAGGAACTCCGGACCAAGGGGGTGCACGCCACCCTCGTGGAGGAGGCCCTGGAACTGCTGGACTCCGACCAGGAGGAGCAGACCGCCCGCGAGCTCGTGGAGCGCAAGCTCCGCGCCACCCGGGGCCTGGAGCGCGACAAGCGGATCCGGCGCCTCGCCGGAATGCTCGCCCGCAAGGGATACCCCGAGGGCATGGCCCTGCGCGTGGTCCGCCGCGCGCTGGAGGCGGAGGGCGAGGACACCGAGGACCTCGACCACCCGGGGTAGGGGCCGGCCCCCGCCCCGGGGCTGCGGCACCAGGTGGGTCAGGACGGGGGTCAGGACTCGGTCAGGGCGGGGATCAGGACTCGGTCAGGACGGGTCGGTCACCGGGAGGCCCGCCGCCTTCCAGGCCTGGAAGCCGCCGGTCAGGTCCGTCGCGCGGTGCAGGCCCAGGGTGTGCAGGGAGGCCGCGGCGAGGCTGGAGGCGTACCCCTCGTTGCAGATCACCACCACCTGGAGGTCATGGCTGTCGGCCTCGGGGACGCGATGGCTGCTCAAGGGGTCCAAGCGCCACTCCAGTTCGTTGCGCTCCACCACCAGCGCACCCGGGATCAGACCGTCCCGGTCCCGCAGGGCCTGGTAGCGGATGTCCACCAGCAGGGCCCCGGCACGGGACACGGCGTACGCCTCGTGCGGGCCGACGCGGGTGTAGCCCGAGCGGACCCGCTCCAGCAGCTCGTCGATGCCGGTCGGCGCGCTCACTGCCAGTCCGCCGGACGCTCGACGTGCTCCAGGGTGAGGACGGGGCCGCTGCGGCTGTACCGCCGGATCAGGGGAAGCGGCGGGTAGTACACGTGGACCGAGACCGCGTGCTCCGCCCCGGATGCGTTGAAGACCTCGTGTACGTGGTGCTCCCCGAACGCCCGCCCGGTGCCCGCGCCCAGGCTGCGGCTGCGGTCCACTCCGGGCGCGAGCTCCAGCGACTGCCAGCCCTCCGCGGGCAGCCGTACGGCCAGCGCGTGCTCGGTGAGCCGGCCGCGGGCGGTGGCGAACGCCCCCCGCGACTCGGCGTGGTCGTGCCAGCCGGTGCCCGTCCCCGGCGGCCAGCCGATCAGCCACGCCTCACTGCCGGACGGCCCGTCCAGCCGGACCCAGGTGCGGCCCTCCGGGTCGAGCGGCAGCGAGGACACGACCTCGGGATCGGTGGCGGTGTGCAAGGCGAAGCGGAGGAGCTCGGCGGCCGTCGGGCCGCCGGCCGGCACGGGCTCGGAGGTGTACGCGGATACCGGCTGCGCAGAGGGTGCAGACATGAAAGAGGGACCGTTCCTGGGTTCGCGGAAGTGCGCGCAGGCCGGTGACGGCACGGGGCGCGCGGAGGGAAGGGCGAATCAGCAGGAAGGACGACACACGCAGCCCGCGTAGCGGAGCAAGTCCATATGGACCCTCCGCCACAGGCGTACGTCATGGCCGGTCATGTCCGCGAGTGAACCACGACCGCCGCGAGCGGGTCAATCGATCACCACGGCCGGCGGCGTGGCGGCGGACGGCGCCGGCACCCGGGCCGCGGGCGCGCCCGCCCGGACCGCGTCCGCCGCCTCGTACAGCTCCGCCGGACGCACCCCCGCGAAGGTCGCCGCCAGGTGCCCGTCCGGCCGGACCAGCAGGACGGTGTGCGCCGGGGCCCCCGGATAGCCGTCCGCGACCAGCAGATCGGTGCGGACGGGCAGCGCGCTGACCGCGGCCGCCAGACGCGGCATCAGCCCGGCACCCAGCCAGTGGCGCCGGTCCCAGACCCCCGTGCCCGGCGCGACCAGGACCACCAGCAGCCGGCCCTGCCCCAGCAGGTCCCGCAGCGGCACGGTCGACCCGTCGGGAGCGGTCACCGGCACGTTCGCCACCGGACCGCCCGGTTCCGTGGCCGTCGGGACCTCCCGTACGGCCACCGGAGGGGCGTACGACGGCGCCGCGCCCAGCGGCCCCCGACCGAGGTGACCGTCGGTCAGGAGGGACTCGGCGGACCGCGCGGAACCGGGCAGGTAGGTGCGCAGGGCGCCCCCGGACCGCAGCGCCGGCATCGCCTGATCGGCGGCGCGCAACCGTGCGGCGACCGCCGTGCGCCGTTCCCCCTCGTAGCTGTCGAGCAGCGCCTCGGAGGCTCCCTGGTGCCAGGCCAGCGACAGCTTCCACGCCAGGTTCTCCGCGTCCCGGAGTCCTTCCTCGACCCCCTGGGTGCCGAGGGCGCCCAGCAGGTGGGCGGCGTCCCCGGCGAGGAAGGCGCGGCCGTCGCGCCAGCGCCGCGCGAGCCGGTGGTGCAGCGTGTGGACCCCGGTGTCGAGGAGGTCGTACGGGGGAGTCGAGCCCCCGCACCACACCGCGAGGGTGTCCCGTACGAGGGTCACCAGCGCATCGGGAGTGACGAGTTCGCCGCGGGCCGGGAGCAGCCAGTCCAGCCGCCACACCCCGTCGGGCAGCGGCCGCGAGGTGACCTCCTGAGGCGGATTGCGGTGCAGCAGGGCCTCGCCGGGCCAGGGCAATTCGGTGCGCAGGGCGGCCACGGCGTGCCGCTCCACGGCGGTGCGGCCGGGAAAGCGGATGCCGAGCAGCTTGCGCACGGTGGACCGGGCGCCGTCGCAGCCGACCAGGTAACTGCCGCGCCACCACGTGGTCTCGGCGCCCTGGGTGTGCGCGGTGACCCCGTGGCGGTCCTGCTCCACGGAATCCAGCCGGCTCTCGGTGACCAGCTGGACGAGCGGGTGCGCGGTGGCGGCGTCCCGCAGCCCGCGCGCCAGGGCGTGCTGCGGCAGGTGCAGAGGGGCGGGGCCGTCATCGAAGGTGATCCGCTGGGCGGGACGGCTGCGGCGCATGGTGCGCCAGGCCGCGAAGTACGCCCCCTCGTCGCGCAGCGTCCTGCAGCCCAGCCGGTGCACCATGGCCGCGGTGTCGGCGTGCAGGACGACCGTACGCGCCGGGCGCGGCTCGTCCTTGCCGGGCCCTTCGTCGAGCACGACGGAGGGCACGCCCTGGCCGGCCAGGGCGAGGGCCAGGGACAGCCCGACGGGCCCCGCGCCGACGACGATCACCGGGTCCATGACGCGGCTCCCGATGTCCGGTATGTGATCACAGAACGTATGCAACCCACTGGAGGTGCCTGCGTCAAGTGACGCAGGCCGTGGCAAAGCCGTGTGGTGCGGCGGAAAGAGTTCCGCCGCACCACACGTGTCACGCCAGTGTACTGACCCGGTGTCAGGGAGCCTCGCCCACGCCGGCGGCGCCGCCCGCGTCGACCTCGGCCACGTCACCGGCGACGACCGCGCCGGTGCCCTTCTTCGACTTCCGCAGCCGGCCCTCGAGCCAGGAGGCGAAGGTGGTGAGGGCGAAGTTCACCACGATGTAGATCAGCGCGATCACGACGAGCGTCGCGATGGTGTTGCTGTAGTTCGCGGAGATCTGCCGGTTCATCGACATCAGCTCGCCGAGGCCCAGCACCGCGCCGCCCAGTGCGGTGTCCTTCAGGATCACCACGAGCTGGCTGACCAGCGCCGGCAGCATCGCCGTGACGGCCTGCGGGATCAGCACGTAGGCCATGGTCTGGCCCTTGCGCATGCCGATCGCCTTGGCCGCGTCGGTCTGGCCGGAGGGCAGCGACAGCACACCCGCCCGGACGATCTCGGCGATGACGGCCGCGTTGTACAGGACCAGGCCGGTGACCACCGCGTACAGCGGACGCTGGTCGGAGGAGACGCCCGTGAACTGCACGTAGAAGGCGAAGCCGAACAGCATCAGCATCAGCACCGGGATGGCGCGGAAGAATTCGACGACGGCGCCGACAGGGATCCGCACCCAGGCATGGTCGGACAGTCGGCCGATACCGAGCAGGGCGCCCAGGGGGAGGGCGATCACCATGGCGATCGCGCCGGCCTTGAGGGTCTCCAGCAGGCCGGGGATCAGGAAGGTGGACCAGATCTGGCCGTCGGTGACGAAGGGGCTCCACTTCTCGGCGTCGAGCTGGTTGTTCTCGGCCATGAGGGACAGCGCCCACCACAGGACGAGGCCGAACAGCACGACGAAGATGCCGCTGTAGAGCCAGTTGCGCCCCTTGGCCTTGGGGCCCGGTGCGTCGTACAGCACGGAGGTCATCGCTTCACCGCCACTCGCTTGGCCACCCAGCCCAGAATCAGGCCGGTGGGCAGGGTCAGCACGAGGAAGCCGAGGGCAAAGACCCCGAAGACCGCGAAGAGCGCGTCGGCCTCGTTCTCGACCATTTCCTTCATCAGCAGGGCCGCCTCGGCCACGCCGATGGCCGCCGCCACCGTGGTGTTCTTGGTGAGGGCGATCAGTACGTTGGTGAGCGGTGCGATGACCGCCCGGAAGGCCTGGGGGAGCACGATCAGGGTGAGCACCTGGAAGAAGCTCAGTCCCAGAGCGCGGGCTGCCTCGGCCTGGCCGACGGGCACGGTGTTGATACCGGAGCGCAAGGCCTCGCAGACAAAGGTGCCGGTGTAGGCCGTCAGCCCGAGGACCGCGAGCCGGAAGCCGGTCTCCTTGAAGGTGGTTCCGCCCAGGTCGATGCCGAGGGTCTGACTGAGGCCCAGCGAGCAGGCGATGATCACCACGGTCAGCGGGGTGTTGCGCACCGCGTTGACGTATACGGTACCGAAGCCCCGCAGCAGCGGGACCGGGCTGACCCGCATCCCGACCAGGACGGTGCCCCAGATCAGGGATCCGGCCGCCGAGTAGAGGGTGAGCTGAACCGTCACCCAGAAGGCTCCGAGCAGGTCGTACTGCCCGGACTCAAGAAAATCGAACACGATGCCCTGCGCTCTCCCCAGGATGGCCGGTGAGGTGCGCCGCCGCCCGTGGCAGGCGGGCGGCGACGCACCTCACCGATGAATCAGCTGCCTTCGGTGATCTGCGGGGCAGGCTCGTTCTTGTAGTTGGCCGGGCCGAGGTTCTTCTTCACGGCCGCCTCCCAAGAGCCGTCCGCGACCATCTTCTTCAGTGCGGCGTTGATCTTGGTCTGGAGCTCGGTGTCGCCCTTCTTCAGGCCGATGCCGTAGTTCTCGTTGCTCAGGCTCAGCCCGACCAGCTTGAACTTGCCCTTGTTCTTGTCCTGCGCGGCGTAGCCGGCCAGGATCGAGTCGTCCGTGGTCAGGGCGTCGACCTTCTTGTTCTCCAGGCCGGTGAGGCACTCGGAGTAGCCGCCCTGCTCAAGAAGGTCGGCCTCGGGGGCCAGCTTCGTCTTGACGTTCTGCGCCGAGGTGGAGCCGGTGACCGAGCAGAGCTTCTTCTTGTTCAGGTCCTCGGCCTTGGTGATGGACGTGTCGTCGGCACGGACCAGCAGGTCCTGGTGCGCGAGGAAGTACGGGCCGGCGAAGTCGACCTTCTCCTTGCGCTTGTCGTTGATCGAGTAGGTCGCGACGATGAACTTCACGTCGCCGTTGGCGATCAGGTTCTCGCGCTCGGAGCTGATGGCCTGCTTGAACTCGATCTGGTTCGGCTCGTAGCCGAGCTCCTTGGCCACGTACGTGGCGACGTCGACGTCGAAGCCCGTGTACTTGCCGTCCGGGGTCTTCAGACCGAGACCCGGCTGGTCGAACTTGATGCCGATGACGATCTTGTCCTTGCCGCCACCGGTGGCACCGGTGTCGGTGGTCTTGTCACTGTTGCCGCCACACGCGGTAGCGGTCAGGGCAAGAGCAACGGCGACGGCCGCGGCCGCACCGGCCTTGAAAACCTTCATGGTGAACTTCCCTCGGATGAGACGTTGTTGAACGACGAGCGACGCTGACGGCGCACGCACGGCCGACAGGAACCTCCCCCAGACTTCGTCCGGGGGGACCCCCTGGGCGGTGATCCGCATACGGATGACTACCAGACGAGACCCTCAGTGGTGCAGGATCTTCGACAGGAAGTCCTTGGCGCGGTCACTGCGCGGGTTGCTGAAGAACTGCTCGGGCGCGGCCTCTTCGACGATCTTTCCGTCGGCCATGAAGACGACCCGATTGGCCGCAGAGCGGGCGAAGCCCATCTCGTGCGTGACGACCACCATGGTCATCCCCTCACGGGCGAGCTGCTGCATGACCTCCAGCACCTCGTTGATCATCTCCGGGTCGAGCGCCGAGGTCGGCTCGTCGAACAGCATCACCTTCGGCTCCATCGCCAGCGCACGGGCGATCGCCACGCGCTGCTGCTGGCCGCCGGAGAGCTGCGCCGGGTACTTGTCGGCCTGCGAGCCGACACCCACCCGGTCCAGCAGGGCCACGGCCTTCGCATGGGCGGCCGCCTGGTCCGTCTTGCGGACCTTGAGCTGGCCCAGCATGACGTTCTGGAGCACCGTCTTGTGCGCGAAGAGGTTGAACGACTGGAACACCATGCCGACGTCGGCGCGCAGCCGGGCGAGTTCCCTGCCCTCCGAGGGCAGCTCCTTGCCGTCGAGCGTGATGGTGCCCGAGTCGATGGTTTCCAGCCGGTTGATCGTCCGGCACAGCGTGGACTTGCCCGATCCCGAAGGACCGATCACCACGACGACCTCACCGCGGGCAATGCTCAGATCGATGTCCTGAAGCACGTGCAGCGCGCCGAAGTGCTTGTTGACGTTGCTCAGTACGACCAGGTCGTCCGCGGCACCGGCCGCGTCCTGAACATCCTTGGTCACTGATACTCCGCTCATCGGCCTCTAGCTCCGTCCTCCTCGGTTGGGAGGACAGTAGTGACGTGCTGTCCACACCGTCATCACATCTGAGGGAGAATTGAGCATAACGATCCGGCCTCGCTCGGATACGCTCCGTGCGCCCCGCCGAATCCCCTCGTACCGGGTGGATAACGGATGGCGCGCCGGGCCGGAACCCCCTTGACGTGGGAGTCTTCATCAGCGTGGATGCAAGGTGGCCCTGAACACAAGCCGAACACCGAAAAGACGACAAGAGGAGAGGGGGACGACATGAGACTGCTGCTCGTCGAGGACGACGACCACGTCGCCGCCGCCCTGTCCGCGATCCTCACCCGGCACGGCTTCCAGGTCACCCATGCCCGCAACGGCGAAGAGGCCCTCCAGGCCCTGCTGCCCGCCGGAGCCCCGCCCTTCGGTGTCGTCCTGCTCGACCTGGGACTGCCCGACCAGGACGGCTACGAGGTGTGCGGCAAGATCCGCAAGCGCACCGCCACGCCCGTCATCATGGTCACCGCGCGGGCCGACGTGCGCTCCCGCATCCACGGCCTGAACATGGGCGCCGACGACTACGTCGTCAAGCCCTACGACACCGGTGAACTCCTGGCCCGCATCCACGCGGTCGCCCGGCGCACCGGCGCCTCCGAGGAGGCCGCCGCCACCGGCACCGGGGCGCCAACCACGGTCCGGCTCGGCTCCGTCAGCATCGAGCTGCCCAACCGCCGGGTCAGTGTGGACGGCACCGATGTGCCGCTCACCCGCAAGGAGTTCGACCTGCTGGCCCTGCTCGCGCAGCGGCCCGGTGTCGTCTTCCGCCGCGAGCAGATCATCAGCGAGGTGTGGCGCACCAGCTGGGAGGGGACGGGGCGCACGCTGGAGGTCCACGTCGCCTCGCTGCGCTCCAAGCTGCGCATGCCCGCACTCATCGAGACCGTCCGCGGGGTGGGCTACCGGCTCGTCGCCCCGACCGCTCCCTGAGGAACGGGCTCCGTGCGCGCCAGGCTGCTCCCCCTGCTCGTCATCCTGATGGCGGGCACGCTCCTCGCGCTCGGCTTCCCGCTCGCCGTCAGCCTGGCCGCCGGACAGCAGCAGCGGGTGGTCGTCGACCGCATCGACGACAGTGCCCGCTTCGCCGCCCTGGCCCAGTTCGTCGTCAACGCCGAGGGCTCCGGATCCAGCGGCGCCGACGAGCGCATCGCGACCCTCCAGCACGAACTCGCTCGCTACCAGGAGCTGTACGGCATCCGCGTCGGCATCTTCTACCGCGACGACAACGCCATGGCCCGGGCCCCCGGCTGGTGGCAGCTCCCCGAGTCCGGTGAGGGCCGCCGCGCCTTCCAGGAGGCACTGGCCGGGCGGCGCAGCCACGATCCCGGCCAGGTCTGGCCCTGGCAGACCGACGGCAGACTCCTCGTCGCCTCTCCGGTGGTCCTCGACGGGGACGTGGTCGCCGTCGTCGCCACCGAATCGCCCACCGACCTGATGCGGGGCCGGATCCTGCGCGGCTGGCTGCTCATCGCGGGCGGGCTCGCCGCCGCCATGCTGGTGGCCTTCGGCGCCGCGCTGCGCCTCACCAGCTGGGTCCTCAAGCCCGTGCAGACCCTGGACGCGGCCGCCCACGGCATCGCCACCGGACGGATGAACTCGCGGGTCGCGGCCGCCGGCGGGCCGCCGGAACTCCAGCGCCTGGCCCATTCGTTCAACGAGATGGCCGACAACGTCGAAGAGGTACTGGAGCAGCAGCGGGCGTTCGTCGCGGACGCCTCCCACCAGCTGCGCAACCCGCTCGCCGCGCTGCTCCTGCGGATCGAGCTGCTCGCCCTCGAACTCCCCGAGGGAAACGAGGAGATCGCCTCCGTACGCGCCGAGGGCAAGCGCCTGACCCAGGTCCTGGACGACCTGCTGGACCTGGCGCTGGCCGAGCACGCCTCCGCCGAGATCAGCCTCACCGACATCGGGGCGCTGGCCGCCGAGCGGGTCGCCGCCTGGCGCCCGTACGCCGAGGAGAAGGGCGTACGGCTCACCGGGACGGGCCGGTCCGCCGTCACCGGCTGGGCCGACCCCATCGCCCTGTCCAGCGCGCTCGACGCCGTCATCGACAACGCGCTGAAATTCACCCCGACGGGTGAGGAAGTCGAGGTGTCGGTCTCCGTCTTCGAGCGCACCGTCCGCGTGGTCGTCGCCGACCGCGGCCCCGGCCTGACCGAGGACGAGCTGCTCCGCATCGGCGACCGGTTCTGGCGCAGCGGACGGCACCAGAACATCAAGGGCTCCGGGCTCGGCCTGTCGATCTCCCGGGCCCTGCTCGCCGCGGGCGGCGGGTCCCTCTCGTACGAGAAGAACCCTCCGCACGGGCTGCGGGTGACGGTGGCGGTACCGCGCACCGACCCGCACACGTCCTGAGCCGCGGCTCCTACCAGGTCATCGTGGTGCGGGCCGGGGCGGAGGCCGCATACAGCTCGTCCACGGCCCGCACCTCGAAGACCGCCGCCCGCTCCCGGCCCGCCCGCCGGACGGCAGGCAGGTACAGGGCGGCGCCGCAGGTGCCGCCGAGGAAGCGGCGGATGCCGCCGGGCAGGACCCGGGACACCGTGTAGTGCCGGACCGGACCGGCCGCCCGTCGCCACGACAGGCGCAGCCGGGCCTGGTCCTCGTGGCGGGCCGAGGCGTCCACGGTCAGGGCGGCAGGAGACGCCGGGCGCCGACCGGCGGCGGTGTCGCGTACCGACAAGGACCCGAGCCGCCACGCCACGGCCGTCTTCCCGAGACCCGTGATCCGTACGGCAAGTCCGTATGCGGTCTTCCCCGCCAGGGCCGACAGCCCGACCCGGGTCCGGCGCCAGGCCCGCCCGCCGCCGAGGGTCTCCGCACGGAGCCAGGTGTACGGGACCGGCTCGCCCGGAGCCGCCGGCTCGCGCACGGCCACCCCGACCTCCACGGCCACCGGGCCGGACTCGGTCGCGTGCACCAGCTCGAGGACCGTGGAACGGCTCAGGGGAAGGCGCGTCGCGTGCAGCCCGACGGCGGCCGCGGCGGAGAGGTGACCGGCGACGAGCAGGCTGGAGCCGCCGCGCCAGGCACGCGCGAAGTCCAGGGTCACGGCGGGCCGCTGCCCGGCGGTGTCCACGACCCAGCGGCGGCCCGGCAGCCGGTCCTGGAGCCCCAGATGGTTCCACGGGGTGTCGGAGACGACCTCGCCGTCCTCGTACCAGCGCTCCCCGTGCCCGGTGTTGAAGGAACAGGCGAAGGGCAGCGCGGCGACCGTGGACCGGTCGGCGACGGCCGTGGCCGGGGCCCGCCAGGTGTCCTCGGGCGCCGGGCGGGACGGATCGAGGGACGCGCCCGTCCAGAACCGGTCGTCGGCGCGGTGGAAGGCGCCGGGGGAGCGGTCGGTGAGGTGGTTGCGGGTCCACTCGGGCCGGTAGAAGCCGTAACTGACGACGTGGTCGCGTGCGCGCGGGATGATCGCGTCCCAGCGGACGGCTGAGTTCCAGCCGTGGGACTCGGTGTCCACGGCCGCCCACAGCTCGTGGCGGGAACGGCCCAGCCGGTCCGCGAGCGCCCCGGACGCGGCCAGGGTCTGCGGGGTCCAGCGGAAGTCCACGAACATCGTGTCCGCGACCCGGCCGGCCCGGTCCTCGAAGAACTCCTGGTTCAGCTCGTTGAGCGCGCCCTGCCAGCCGACCCGACCGGTGGTGTTCATGGCGTCGTACCACGTGATGCGCAGCCCGTGCGGTTCGCCGGCCGTCCGCAGCGCGCGCAGGAACCGCCGCATCAGGGAAGCGAGTTCGCTGTCCCCGCCCTCGGTCTCGGCGTTGACGAACCAGCCGTCGAAACCGTACGCCGTCGCCACCCGCACCAGCTGCTCGGCGATCGGGAAACGGCCCACGGAATCCCGCTGGACCAGGTCGCGGGTCCAGCGGAGGTCGCCGCCGTAGGCCGCGGGCGGCAGGAACACGTTGCCCAGGACCCGTACCCCGTTGCGGTGCGCCGCGTCGACCACGGGCGCGTTCGGGGCGAGCACGATGCCCTCGCCGGAGGAGCCGCCCCAGAAGACCAGCTCGTCGATGTACGCCCAGTGCGTCAGCGCGTAGTAGTCGGCGGTGGCCGAACCCTGGGAGGGGTTCTGCGCGGTGGGTCCGAAGGAGACGAGGGAGGCGATCCGGGCCTGGCCGGTGCGGGCGCCCGGGTGCGGCGGGACCGGGGTGAAGCGCGGCGCGAGCGGCACGGTCGCGGCGTTGTGGGCGAGATCGGGATCGCGCTGCGGGCTCCACCGCTTGAGGGAGCGCCACACGATGCCGGGGCCGGGGGCGCCGTGGGGGAGGGAGTCGGGGAACCAGTAGGAGGCGTACGGGGCCAGGTCGGCGGGGGTGGCCTCGGCGGGCGGGGCGGCCTCGGCGGGCGGGGCTGCCGCGGTCGCCGGTGCCTCCGCGGCGGCGGCCGGCGCCGGGGCGGGAACGGCCGACAGGGCGGCGGCCCCGACCGCGGTCGCGGCGGCCAGGACCGTGCGCCGGTCCGGTCTTGTCGCTGCGGGGCGTAGCGCTGCGGGCCGGATCGTGGCGTGGGGTGTCGCTTCGTCTCGTAACGCATCGCTCTCGGACATGCGGCTCCTCCGGATGGGGCGTCGGTCACGTCAGGTCGGGCACGCGCAGCACCTCGGTGATGCCGCGCGCGGACAGGTGCGCGGGGTCCTCGGCGAGCTCGGCCAGCACCACCGCGGGCCTGACCCCTTCCGCGGTGAGCGCCGCCCACGCCTCGAAGAACGCGCCGCCCGGCGCGCACACCGAGCGCCGGGGAGCCGCCTCCGCCCCGCCGACGTCCACCACCAGCGCGGTGGACCGTACGGCCGGACGGTGCTCTCGGCCGCGCCAGGCCGCGGCGATCCGGGCGACGGCGGCTCCGGCGGGCTTGGGACGGCGGTCGTTGGTGAGCAGGCCGAGGCCGTATTCCAGCTCCGGGAAGTCCGCCAGCTCCCGGGAGACGTCGTGCGAGCACCACCAGGTCACGCCCCACAGGTCCGGGCAGTCCAGGGCATTGGCAACGGTGGCCTCGGTGAAGGCGGCCGCCCGCTCCGGCCCGATCAGCGGGGCGGGCGCGCCGACCTCCTGGAGCCACACCGGGCGGTGCGGGTCCAGCGCCCAGGCCTTGGACAGCTCGATCAGGTACGCGGCGTGGTGCTCGGTCGCCGTCCCCGCCGGGCCGTGGCGCTGCGCGGTGCCGTTGAACACCCAGGAGTGCACGGCGGTCGCCGCGCCCAGCCGCGCGGCCTGGGCGGCGGTGAAGGGGTGCCCGTCCCGGTACCAGGCGGCGTCGTACGCGGCGTGCAGGTGGAACCGGCCGGGCGCGCCCGCCCCACAGGCGGCGAGCATCCGCTCCAGCCAGCGGTCGGCCTGCTCCCGGGTGATCCGGTCGGGGTCGGGGTGCGGATCGTCGGAGAACTGGTTGAACTCGTTCCCGACGGTCATGCCCAGGAAGTTGGGCCGGTCCGCCAGGGCCGCGGCCAGCGTGCGCAGGTATTCCTCCTGGCCGCCGGCCACCTCCGGGTCGGCGAAGAGGCTGCGCCGGTGCCAGGTCCGGGTCCAGGCGGGCAGGAAGTCGAAGCTCGACAGGTGCCCTTGCAGCCCGTCCACCGCGACGTCGAGCCCGCGCTCGGCGGCCGCGTCGGCGAGCGCGACGAGCTGCTCCACCGCGCGCGGCCGGATCAGCGTCCGGTTCGGCTGGAACACCGGCCACAGCGGGAACACCCGGACGTGGTCCAGCCCGAGTCCGGCGATCGAGTCGAGATCGGCCCTGACCTCGTCGAGGTCGAAGTCCAGCCAGTGGTGGAACCAGCCCCGGGCGGGCGTGTAGTTGGCGCCGAAACGGAGCGCGTCTGCGTGCACTGGGCGTCCCTGGAGTTCTGGAGGAATTCACCGGGCGAGCCACAACCTGCCGTTGCGCACGGGGAAAGTCAACAGGGCCACGGACGGGGGTACTTATGCGCTTCAGCCCTGTTGACAGCGAGGTTCCGGCCACCCGAAGCTGTGGGAACTAATGCGCTTTAGCCGGGGCCGGCCGCGGCGAAGCAAAAGGAAATGGGCAACGGTATTCCTTCGGTCCGCGGCACAGGGGTTTACCGAAGTCGCAAGGATGAGGCAGGCATGGTCCGCAGACCCACCATCAAGGACATCGCCCGCCGCGCCGGGGTGTCGGAGAGCGCCGTGTCCTTCGCGCTCAACGACCGGCCGGGCGTCTCCCAGGAGACCCGTGCCCGGATCCGGCGCGTCGCCGAGGAGCTCGGCTGGCAACCCAACAGCGCCGCCCGCGCCCTGTCCGGCGAACGCTCCGGAGCCGTCGGACTGGTCCTCGCGCGGCCCGCGCACACGCTCGGCGTCGAGTCCTTCTTCCTCCAGCTCGTATCCGGCATCCAGGAGGCCCTGTCCGCCGCCCGGACCGCCCTGCTCTTCCAGGTCGTCGAGGACCTCGACGCCGAGTGCGCCGTCTACCGCCGCTGGTGGGCCGAGCGGCGCGTCGACGGCGTGCTCGTCGTCGACCCCCGCACGCACGATCCGCGCCCGGAACTGCTCGGCCGGCTGGGCCTGCCCGCGGTCATGGTGGGCGAGGGGGACCTCACCCGGGCCAAGGCCGCCGTCTCCTCGGTGCGGGCCGACGACGCCGGGGCGATGACCCGGATCCTGGACCACCTCCACGGGCTCGGCCACCGCCGGATCGTCCACGTCGCCGGGCTCCCCGAGCTCGCCCACACCGCCCGCCGCATCGAGGCGCTGCGCACCGAGGCCGCGCTGCGGGGGCTCGGCGCCGACCGGGTCCGCTCCGTGGTCACCGACTACTCCGACGCCGCGGGCGCGGCGGCCACCCGCCGGGTCCTCGCGGAGCCCGCTCCCCCCACCGCGCTCGTCTACGACAACGACGTGATGGCCGTCGCCGGGATCGCGGTCGCCGCCGAACTGGGCATCCCCGTCCCCGGCCGGCTCTCCATGGTGGCCTGGGACGACTCCGCGCTGTGCCGCGTCACCCACCCGCGGCTCACCGCGCTCGTACGGGACACCGCGGCCTTCGGCCGGCTCGCCGCCGAGGAACTCCTCGCCGTCCTCGCGGGCCGGCCGCCCGCAGTGCGCACGAGCGAGCAGCCGCGGCTGGAGCCCCGCGAGAGTACGGCGCCGCCGGCGGCGCATACTGATCCTGACCCCTTCCTGGAGCCGCCACCGTGACCACTCCCACCGCCCCCTTCCCCACGCCGCGGGCCGGCGCCTCGGCCGCGGGCCCGACCGTGGCGATCGACATCGGCGGGACGAAGATCGCCGGGGCGCTGGTGCACCCCGACGGCACGATGACGGCCACGACCCGCCGCCCGACCCCGCGCGGCGGGGACGCGGACGCCGTGATGGCGGCGGTCACCGAGGTCATCACCGACCTGTCCGGCGACCCGCTCTGGTCTTCGGCGGTCCGCTGCGGAATCGGCAGCGCGGGCCCGGTGGACTCCTCACGGGGGACGGTCAGCCCGGTCAACATCGGGGCCTGGCGGGACTTCCCCGTCCAGGCCCGGATCACGGCGCAGCTCGCGGCACGCGGGGCGGCCGTACCGGCCGTGCTGGTCGGTGACGGCGTGGCGATGACCGCGGCGGAACACTGGCTGGGCGCCGCCCGGGGCCACGCCAACGCCCTGTGCATGGTGGTCTCGACGGGCGTCGGCGGCGGCCTCGTCCTGAACAACCAGCTCCACCCGGGCCCCACCGGCAACGCAGGCCACATCGGCCACATCAGCGTGGCCTTCGACGGCGACCCCTGCGTCTGCGGCGGCCGCGGCTGCGTCGAGTCGATCGCCTCGGGCACCGCCATCGCCGACTGGGCCCGCGCCCAGGGCTGGACCCCGGCCGTGCCCGGCGGCGACGCCACGGCGGCGGGCGTGGCCGCGGCCGCCGAGGCCGGCGATCCGGTCGCACGGGCCGCCTTCGACCGCGCGGGCCGCGCCCTCGCGGCGGCCATCGCGGCCACCGCGACCCTGGTCGAGACGGACATCGCGGTCATCGGAGGCGGCGTCGCCGCCTCCGGGGAAACCCTCTTCGCCCCGATCCGCAGCCATCTGGCCGACTACGCCACGCTGTCCTTCGTACGGGAGCTGGCGGTGGTCCCGGCGAGCCTGGGCACGCACGCCGGCCTCATCGGCGCGGCCGCCGCGGCCACCATGCTGCTGCCCCAGAGCGCCACGCCGACGGCCCCGCCGACCGCCGGATGAGCGCGTCCAGCACGTCCAGCGCGTCCAGCGCGTCCGAAGCGGCGCCTGCCCGCCGGGAAGGCCGGGGTCAGGGCTTGACCGAGCGGTAGTAGCGCCGTGCGCCCTCGTGCAGGTCCAGGGGATCGGTGTAGATCGCGGTCCGCAGGTCCACCAGCTGCGCCGCGTGCACCTCGCGCCCGATGCGGTCGCGGCTGAGGATGACCGTCCGCGTGAACCGCTCCGTCAGCTCGGGATCCGTGCCCTCCGTGGTCACCAGCAGGTTCGGGACGGCCAGGGTCGCCACCGCGCTGGTGTTGCGCGCCCGCGCGTACGCGTCCTGCGGCATCACCGCCGCCCGGTAGTAGCGCGCCGGGCTCCCGCTCCCCTGCAACTGCTCCACCAGGTCGCCGAGCTGCACGAGCCTGATGTCGAACCGCTCCGACAGCTCGCGCACCGCGTTCGTCGGCAGCCCGCCCGACCAGAAGAAGGCGTCGATCCGCCCCGCCTCCAGCTCGGCCGGCATGGTGTCGATACCGATGGACACCGGGGTGATGTCCCGCACCGGATCCAGCAGCGCCGCCGTCAGCAGCCGCTCCGAGATCAGCCGCACCCCGGAACCCGGCTGGCCGATCGCCACCCGCTTGCCGCGCAGGTCCCGGGCCGACTGCACCGGGGACCCGGCCGGCACCACCAGCTGCACGTAGTCGTCGTAGAGCCGGGCGCAGCCGCGCAGGGAGTCGGCCCCGGGCTTCCCGTCCTGCCGGTACTTGGCCACCGCGTCCGCCGTCGACACCGTGAAGTCCGCCTGCCCGGCGGCCACCCGCTGCAGGTTCTGCTGCGAGCCCTCGCTGGTCTCCAGCCGGACCTTCACCCCGGGCATGTCCTGCCGGAGCTGCTGCTCCAGCAGCTCCCCGTAGCGGTGGTAGACCCCGGTCCTGACGCCCGTGCTGAACGTCAGCTCACCCTTGAGCTCGGGCTCCCCGAAGGGCTTCAGCCACCAGACCAGGACGCCGAGCAGGGCGAGTACGGCCACCAGGGCCCGCAGGGCGTGGCGCCTGCTGATCCGGGGCGGTACGTGAGGCATGGGCGCGATCCTGCCACCCGCCCGCCGTCCTGTCACGGCGCGGGCCCGCGGCCCGCTCCCGCCCACGGCGGCCGGAGGGCCTCCGGGTACCGCCTACCCTTGTTCCATGACCAGCAGCAGCGACCGGAGCACGGCAGTGGACGTCAAGGGAACATACGAGGTGCGCACCTACGGGTGCCAGATGAACGTGCACGACTCCGAGCGGCTCTCCGGTCTGCTGGAGGACGCCGGCTACGTCCGCGCGCCCGAGGGCTCCGACGGCGACGCCGACGTCGTGGTCTTCAACACCTGCGCGGTCCGCGAGAACGCCGACAACAAGCTGTACGGCAACCTCGGCCGGCTCGCCCCGATGAAGACCAAGCGGCCCGGCATGCAGATCGCCGTCGGCGGCTGCCTCGCCCAGAAGGACCGCGACACGATCGTCGAGCGGGCCCCCTGGGTCGACGTCGTCTTCGGTACGCACAACATCGGCAAGCTGCCCGTGCTGCTGGAGCGCGCCCGCATCCAGGAAGAGGCGCAGATCGAGATCGCCGAGTCGCTGGAGGCGTTCCCCTCGACGCTGCCGACCCGCCGCGAGTCCGCGTACGCCGCCTGGGTCTCGATCTCCGTCGGCTGCAACAACACCTGCACCTTCTGCATCGTCCCGGCGCTGCGCGGCAAGGAGGAGGACCGCCGTCCCGGCGACATCCTCGCCGAGGTGGAGGCCCTGGTCGCCGAGGGCGTCTCCGAGATCACCCTGCTCGGCCAGAACGTCAACGCGTACGGCTCCGACCTCGGTGACCGCGAGGCCTTCAGCAAGCTGCTGCGCGCCTGCGGGCAGATCGAGGGCCTGGAGCGGGTCCGCTTCACCTCGCCGCACCCGCGCGACTTCACGGACGACGTGATCGCGGCGATGGCCGAGACCCCCAACGTGATGCCGCAGCTGCACATGCCCCTGCAGTCCGGTTCGGACCCGATCCTCAAGGCGATGCGCCGGTCGTACCGGCAGGAGCGTTTCCTCGGGATCATCGAGAAGGTCCGCGCCGCGATCCCGCACGCCGCGATCTCCACCGACATCATCGTGGGCTTCCCCGGTGAGACGGAGGAGGACTTCCAGCAGACGATGCACGTGGTGCGCGAGGCCCGCTTCGCGAGCGCCTTCACCTTCCAGTACTCCAAGCGGCCCGGCACCCCCGCCGCCGACATGGAGGGGCAGATCCCCAAGGAGGTCGTGCAGGACCGCTACATGCGCCTGGTCGCCCTCCAGGAGGAGATCTCCTGGGAGGAGAACAAGAAGCAGGTCGGCCGCACGCTGGAGGTCATGGTCGCGGAGGGCGAGGGCCGCAAGGACGGCGCCACCCACCGCCTGTCGGGCCGCGCCGCCGACAACCGCCTGGTCCACTTCACGAAGCCGGACGCGGAGGTCCGGCCGGGCGACGTGGTCACCGTGGACATCACCTACGCCGCCCCGCACCACCTGCTGGCCGAGGGCCCGACGCAGCACGTGCGCCGCACCCGCGCCGGCGACGCCTGGGAGAAGCGCAACGCCGCTCCGGCCCAGCCCGCCGGAGTGATGCTCGGCATCCCGACCCTGGGCGTCCCGGCCCCGCTGCCCGCCGCCACCTCGGGCTGCGCCATCGACTGACCAAAGGCCGCGGGCGGCGGCTAGGCTGCGGATCATGCTCGTAGCCGCTGCCGTCTGTCCCGCCCCGCCGCTGCTCGTGCCGGAGGTCGCAGCGGGGGCCGCCGCCGAACTCGGCGACGCCCGCACCGCCTGCTCCGACGCGATCGCGGTGCTCGCCGCTTCCCGGCCCGACCTGCTCGTCGTGGTCGGGGCCGCCGACCAGGACCACCTCGGGTCGTACCCGCAGGGTGCCCGGGGCACCTTCCGCGGATTCGGCGTCGAGGCCGACGTACAGCTCGGCGAACGAGAGGGTGACGGCCACGGAGGGCGGCGCCCGCTGCCGCCCTCGCTCGCCGTGGGCGCCTGGCTGCTGCGCCACGCACGCTGGGGGGCCGCCCCCGTCGAGGGGCTCGGCGTCGCGGAACCGCTGGACACCGGGCGGTGCCTGGAGACCGGCCGGGAGCTGGCGGCGCGCGAGGGGCGCGTCGCACTGCTCGTGATGGGTGACGGCAGCGCCTGCCGGACCCTGAAGGCCCCCGGTTACCTCGACGAACGCGCCGCCGCCTTCGACGCGGCCGCCGCCCGGGCGCTGGGCTCCGCCGACACGGCCGCGCTCGCCGCCCTCGACGCGGAACTCGCGGCCGAGCTGCTGGCCGCCGGACGGGCCCCCTGGCAGGTGCTGGCGGGCGCCGCCGAGGGCGCCGGGCTCGACGGGCGCCTGCTGTACGAGGACGCACCGTACGGGGTCGGCTACTTCGTCGCCGCCTGGTCCTAGGCGCCCGGCGGCCCCTGGCCGTGCAGGCCGAGAACGACGGAGAGGGGCGCGGGACCGGCCGTGGCCGGTCCCGCGCCCCTCTCCGGTACCGCGTCAGGAAGCGGCCGGCGGCGTCGGCCCGCCGGCGTCCTTGTGCGCGATCTTGCCCAGGGCGTCCTTCGCCTTGCCCGTGCCGCTCGTGATCCGGTCGCTGTACTTGCCGTGGGTCTTGGAGTCCACGGCCTTCGCCACCTTGTCCAGACCCTCGGTGATCCTGCCCTCGTTCTTCTGGGCGAGGTCGCCGACCTTTTCCTTCGCCGGAGCGAGCTTGGCCTTCAGATTGTCCAGCAGGCCCATGGGACACCTTCCATTGGCGGTCGCTACGTACGGGCGCCCTCGCCGGTTCCGCTGTCCACGGCCACCTCGGCCGACTGCTGCTTCGGGATCTCCACGGCTTCCGCCGCGGGAGCCTCCGCACCAGCGGGCTCGGGCTCGGGCTCGGCCTCGGCCTCGCCGGCCGTGGCGGACTCCGTCGTCACGGCCTCGGCAGCGACCTCCTTGGCCGCAACCTCGTCCTTACGACGAAAAAACCGATCAAAAACGCCCATGTCTACTCCCATAACGTTACTCGTGTGAGTGAAGTTCCGCCTTGGCCGGACCGGCCTGCGCCGGACGCGCCGCCCGGCGCGCCGTCGGGCGCACTCCGGCCGGAACCTCGCCAGGGCAACGACCCCGTCACCGGCCCGTCACCTCACCCGATCGGGTACACGCCGCAGGGTTTGCGAGACTGGGGCGGTGAGGAAAGCAGCCCCCGCCCCGCGGGTCATCGCCGTCGTCGGACCCACCGCGGCCGGAAAGTCCGATCTGGGCGTCGCCCTGGCCCGTCATTTCGACGGCGAAGTCGTCAACGCCGACTCCATGCAGCTGTACCGGGGGATGGACATCGGCACCGCCAAACTGACGACCGCGGAACGAGGCGGGGTCCCGCACCACCTCCTCGACATCTGGGACATCACCGAGACCGCCAACGTCGCCGAGTACCAGCGCCTGGCCCGCATCGAGATCGACAAACTCCTCGCCGAGGGCCGTACGCCCGTCCTCGTCGGCGGATCCGGCCTGTACGTGCGCGGGGCCCTGGACGCCATGGAGTTTCCCGGCACCGATCCTGCGGTCCGCGCCCGCCTGGAGGAGGAGCTGGCCCTGCGCGGTCCCGGCGCCCTGCACGCCCGCCTCGCCGCGTCCGATCCGGCCGCCGCCCAGGCGATCCTGCCCAGCAACGGGCGCAGGATCGTCCGCGCCCTGGAGGTCATCGAGATCACCGGCCGCCCCTTCACCGCCAACCTGCCCGGCCACGAGTCCGTCTACGACACCGTGCAGATCGGCGTGGACGTGGCCCGCCCGGAACTCGACGAGCGGATCGCGCTGCGCGTGGACCGGATGTGGGAGGACGGGCTGGTGGAGGAGGTCCGCGCCCTCGAGGCCCGGGGACTCCGCGACGGAATCACCGCCTCCAGGGCGCTCGGCTACCAGCAGGTGCTCGCCGCGCTCGCCGGGGAGTGCACCGAGGACGAGGCCAGGGCCGAGACGGTCCGCGCCACGAAGCGGTTCGCCCGGCGGCAGGATTCGTGGTTCCGCCGCGACCCGCGGGTGCACTGGCTCAGCGGAGCCGCCGCCGACCGGGGGGAACTCCCCGGGATCGCGCAGACGTTGGTCGAACGAGCGGTTACAGCCTGATCACGTGATGGCATCGGGACGCCCCGGGCGCCCGTCGGGGGGTCGGCGGCGTGCCATCATCAAACTTCTGGCGGTGCGGTCACCGCCAGTGCATGGCGGCGTACTGGGTCCGAGTGGGGAGGGCGCGTGGCGATGGAGGCCGGCCCTCGTGACACCGGGCAGGGCAACACCCGGCGGGAAGCGGACCCGAAGCTTCTCGACCGGCTGGACGGAACCGGATCCGGAACCGGAACGGGTAGCGAGACCGGAAGCGGAGCCGGAAGCGGAACCGCTCCGGAAACCGAGGCTGCCGGGCTCGGGCTGCCCGCCGACCCCGCGCGGCTGACGCCCGACGGCCCGGACGCACCCGACACCGCGGACATGGCCGTGGGCGGGCCCGAGTTCGAAGTGGAACTGCGCCCGCAGCGCCGCCTGCGCCTGTGGCAGATCGCCCCGATCGTGATGCTCGCCGCCGCCGGCTCGCTCATGTTCGCCTTCCCCCTCGCCTTCGAGTTCGGCGACGGCGGAGCCGTGGTCGCCATGCTCGGCTTCCTCATCAGCTGCTGCGCCGGCGGCTGGGGCATGATGGCCGCCCGCCGCGTCGGCTACACCTGGCCCGGGCTCCCGGCCCGGGGCAGCGGCCGCCGCCCCGACTGGCGCGTGGCCGCGCTGTACGCCGTGGCCGCGCTGGCCCTCGTAGCCCTCGCCGTGTACCGGGTGGCGCGGCTCCGCTGAAGGCCCGCGACCAGCGGATCGGTACCATGAGCGGGTGACGCACAACAGCCTCTCCTTCCTCAAGGGCCACGGCACCGAGAACGACTTCGTGATCATTCCGGACCCGGACAACGCCATCGAGCTGCCCGCGTCCGCCGTCGCGAAGCTGTGCGACCGGCGGGCCGGGATCGGCGGCGACGGCGTCCTGCACGTGGTCCGGTCCGCCGCCCACCCCGACGCCGCGCACCTGGCCGGCGAGGCGGAGTGGTTCATGGACTACCGCAACAGCGACGGCTCCATCGCCGAGATGTGCGGCAACGGCGTCCGCGTCTTCGCCCGCTACCTCGAGCACGCCGGCCACGCCGAGGCCGGCGACCTCGCGATCGCCACCCGGGGCGGCGTCAAGCACGTCCACCTCGACAAGAGCGGCGACGTCACCGTCGCGATGGGCCGGGCGGTCCTCCCCGAGGGCGAGGTCACCGTCTCCGTCGGCGAGCGCAGCTGGCCCGCGCGCAACGTGAACATGGGCAACCCGCACGCCGTGGCCTTCGTCGACAGCCTCGACGACGCCGGGAACCTGTACACCGCCCCGCCGTTCAGCCCCGCGTCCGCCTACCCGACCGGCGTCAACGTCGAGTTCGTCGTCGACCGCGGCCCCCGCCACGTCGCCATGCGCGTACACGAGCGCGGCTCCGGCGAAACCCGCTCCTGCGGCACCGGCGCCTGCGCCGTCGCCGTCGCCGCCATCCGCCGCGACGGCGCCGACCCCGCCGCCACCGGCGCGCCCGCCACCTACACCGTCGACCTCCCCGGCGGAACCCTGGTCATCACCGAGCACCCCGACGGGCAGATCGACATGACCGGACCGGCCGTGATCGTCGCCGCGGGCGAGTTCGAGGCGGCCTGGCTCACCGAAACGGCTTTCGCCTGAAGCTTCCCTCTAATGGGTGATCCATTTCACGCTGAGCGAGAGGTGGACTGCGCCACGTGGTGGGGTCGGTAACATCAGGCACCGGCCCTGAGGGCTCACCCCATGCCCACCACCGCCGGTCGAAGCCGCCGGAGGTGCCCATGAGTGCAGAGGCCACGAACCCCGAAGCACACCCCGAAGCGCCCCCTGAGCTCCGCAGACGCGGCCGGACCAGGCTCGATCTGCGCCGGCTGGGGCGCGCGGCCCTGCTCGGGCCGACATCCCGCGACCGGCTCCCGGACGCCATCGGCCACGTAGCCGAGGCGCACCGCGCCCACCATCCGGACGCCGATCTGTCCGTTCTGCGGCGTGCGTACCTGCTCGCGGAGACCTCGCACCGCGGCCAGATGCGCAAGAGCGGTGAGCCGTACATCACACATCCGCTCGCCGTCACCCTGATCCTGGCGGAACTCGGCGCGGAAACCACCACGTTGACGGCCTCGCTCCTCCACGACACCGTCGAGGACACCGACGTGACCCTCGATCAGGTCGGCGAGGAGTTCGGCGACGAGGTCCGCTTCATCGTCGACGGCGTCACCAAGGTGGAGAAGATCGACTACGGCGCCGCCGCCGAACCCGAGACCTTCCGCAAGATGCTCGTGGCCACCGGCAACGACGTGCGCGTGATGTCCATCAAACTCGCCGACCGGCTGCACAACATGCGCACCCTCGGCGTGATGCGCCCCGAAAAACAGGCCCGCATCGCCAAGGTCACCCGCGACGTCCTCATCCCGCTCGCCGAACGCCTCGGCGTCCAGGCCCTCAAGACCGAGCTGGAAGACCTCGTCTTCGCGATCCTGCACCCCGAGGAGTACGAGCGCACCCGCGCGCTCATCGCGGCCCATGCCGGGGAGCGCGACCCGCTGCCCGCCATCGCCGACTCCGTACGGACCGTCCTGCGCGAGGCGGGCATCACCGCCGAAGTGCAGGTCCGTCCGCGGCACTTCGTCTCCGTGCACCGGATCGCCCTCACCCGCGGCGAGCTGCGCGGCTCCGACTTCGGCCGCATCCTCGTCCTCGTCGGCGAGAACGCCGACTGCTACGCCGTGCTGGGCGAGCTGCACACCTGCTTCACCCCGGTCGTCTCGGAGTTCAAGGACTTCATCGCCACTCCCAAGTTCAACCTCTACCAGTCGCTGCACACCGCCGTCGCCACCCCCGACGGCCACGTGGCCGAGGTCATCGTGCGGACCCGGCAGATGCACCGCGTGGCCGAGGCGGGCGTGGTCGCGCTCGGCAATCCGTACGCCACCGCGCCCGCTGCGACCGGCGCGCCCGCCGCCTCCGCCGCGTCCAACGCCTCCGCCGCCGGTTCCGGGGCCCCGGACGCCGCGGCGGACCCGTACGAGGAGCGCGTGGACCCCACCCGCCCCGGCTGGCTGTCGCGGCTGCTCGACTGGCAGCAGTCCGCGCCCGACCCCGACACCTTCTGGAGCGTCCTGCGCGCCGAACTGGCCCAGGACCGGGAGATCACCGTCTTCCGGGCCGACGGCGGAACGCTCGGCCTGCCGGCCGGGGCCAGCTGCATCGACGCCGCCTACGCCCAGCACGGCGAGGCGGCCCACGGCTGTATCGGCGCCCGCGTCAACGGGCGCCTCACCTCCCTGTCCTCCCCGCTGTCCGACGGCGACACCGTGCAGCTGCTCCTCGCGCAGGACGCCTCCTCGGGCCCCGCCGCCGAGTGGCTGGACCACGCGAAGACCCCCGCCGCCCGGATCGCCATCAGCAGCTGGCTCGAAGCCCACCCCGACCGGGCGATGGCCACCACCACGGCCGCCCGGGCACCGCTCTCGGTGGTCGGGGCCCGCGGCGGCGGCGCCAACGCGGTCGCCGACCTGCCGAACGCCCCCGTACGGCTCGCCGGCTGCTGCACCCCGGTGCCGCCGGACGCCGTCGCCGGGTTCGTGGTCCGGGGAGGCGCCGTCACCGTGCACCGCATCCACTGCGCCGCGGTCGCCCAGATGCGGGCCGTGGGGCGCACCTCCGTCGCCGTGCACTGGCGGGCCACGGCGGACTGCCGGGTCACGCTCCTCGCCGAATCGTTCGGCCGCCCCCATCTGCTGGCCGACCTGACCGAGGCCATCGCCCGCGAGGGAGTCGAGGTCGTCTCCGCGACCGTCGAACCCCCCGTGGAACAGCGGGTCCGGCACACCTACACCCTTCAGCTGCCCGACGCGGCCGGACTGCCCGCCCTGATGCGCGCGATGCGGAACGTGCCCGGCGTGTACGACGTGAGCCGCGCCTAGGGGGACACGGGACGGCGGCCCTTTAGCCCGGGCCCGCGCCGGAAGGTCCCGTTCGGGTGGACCCGTCGCGCGCCGTACCCGGCCGTGCGGCGGACGCTGATATGCGGTGGTGGATGCAGCTCACCTCCCCCCGCCTGCGCGCCGCCCTGCTCGCCGCGGCCTCCCTCACCCTCGTCGCCGCCGTACTGCCCCCGCCGCGACCGCTGGGCATCGGCGACCGGCTGTTCCCCGAGCTCGGGAACCCCGGGTACGACGTGCTCTCTTACGACCTCTCCTTCACGTACAAGGACAACCGCACGCCCCTCGACGCCGTCACCGTCATCGACGCCCGGGCCCTGCAGCCGCTGGAGCGGATCAACCTGGACTTCACCCACGGAAAGGTGGCGTCCGCCGAGGTCAACGGCGAGCCGGCCCGGTTCGAGAGCGTGGCGGAGGACCTCGTCCTGACGCCCGCCCGCCCCGTCGCCGCCCACGTACCGCTGCACATCACCGTCCGGCACACCAGCGACCCGCGCGGGCGCGAGGACGGCGGCTGGGTGCCCACCGAGGACGGCCTGGCCATGGCCAACCAGGCCGACGCCGCCCACCGGGTCTTCCCCTGCAACGACCACCCCGCCGACAAGGCGTTCTTCACCTTCCGCGTCACGGCCCCCGAAGCGCTCACCGTCGTCACCAACGGAGTACCGGTGGCAGCCGCCCAGCGCAAAGGCGCCGCCAAGACGTGGACGTACCGGACCCGGCACCCGATGGCCACCGAACTCGCCCAGGTCTCCGTCGGACGCTCCGCCGTCGTCCACAGCACCGGACCGCACGGACTGCCGCTGCGCGACGTGGTGCCCGCCGCCGACCGCAAGAAGCTGGAGCCGTGGCTGAAAAAGACCGCCGGCCACATCGCCTGGATGGAGGAGCGTGTCGGCCGCTACCCCTTCGAGAACTACGGCGTGCTGATCGCGCGGGCGACCACCGGCTTCGAACTGGAGACGCAGACCCTTTCGCTCTTCGAGCACGGCCTGTTCTCGGGCGAGGGCTACCCCGAGTGGTACGTCGAATCCGTGATGGTCCACGAGCTCGCCCACCAGTGGTTCGGTGACAGCGTCGCCCCGCGCACCTGGTCCGACCTGTGGCTCAACGAGGGACACGCCACCTGGTACGAAGCCCTGTACGCGGACAGCCTCGGCACGTACTCCCTGGAACGGCGCATGCACGAGGCCTACCAGCGCTCCGACCAGTGGCGGGCCGCGGGCGGCCCCCCGGCCGCCCCCAAGGCGGCCGCACCCGGCGAGAAGATCGGCCTGTTCCGGCCCGTCGTCTACGACGGGTCCGCGCTGATCCTCTACGCCCTGCGCCAGGAGATCGGCACCCGGGCCTTCGACCGCCTCGAACGCCGCTGGGTGGCCGAGCACAAGGACGGGGTCGCGGGCACGGCGGACTTCGTACGCCTCGCCTCCCAGGAGGCCGGACGGGACCTGACCGCCTTCCTGGAGCCCTGGCTGTACGGGACGACGACCCCGGAGATGCCCGGCCACCCCGAGTGGAGCGGGAAAAGCGTGTGACCCGGCGGGAACGGGCATGTCACCATCGACAGGGCCGTTCGGGGAATCCCCCGGCGGTGTGACACGTTGGACGTGACAGTTATCCGAATCGACGTAAGGATCCAATGACCTCCTCTTCTTCCCCTTCCCAGGACGCGCGGGACGCACAGGACGTGCGCGAGTCGCAGAGCTTCACCGAGAGCCTTCGGGCCGATGCCCTGATGGAAGAGGACGTCGCCTGGAGCCACGAGATCGACACGGACCGCGACGGCGAGCAGTTCGAACGCTCCGAGCGCGCGGCACTGCGCCGCGTGGCCGGCCTCTCCACCGAGCTCGAAGACGTCACCGAAGTCGAGTACCGCCAGCTCCGCCTGGAGCGGGTCGTCCTCGTCGGTGTCTGGACCTCCGGCACGGTGACCGATGCGGAGAACTCCCTCGCGGAGCTCGCCGCACTCGCCGAGACGGCAGGTGCCCTCGTCCTCGACGGCGTGATCCAGCGCCGCGACAAGCCGGACCCGGCCACCTTCATCGGCTCCGGCAAGGCGCGCGAACTGCGTGACATCGTCATGGAGAGCGGTGCCGACACCGTCGTCTGCGACGGCGAGCTCAGCCCCGGCCAGCTCATCGCCCTCGAGGACGTCGTCAAGGTGAAGGTGGTCGACCGGACCGCCCTCATCCTGGACATCTTCGCCCAGCACGCCAAGTCCCGAGAGGGCAAGGCGCAGGTCGCACTCGCGCAGATGCAGTACATGCTTCCGCGCCTGCGCGGCTGGGGTGCCTCGCTGTCCCGGCAGATGGGTGGCGGCGGCGGTGGCGGCATGGCCACCCGAGGCCCCGGTGAGACCAAGATCGAGACGGACCGGCGACGGATCCGCGAGAAGATGGCGAAGATGCGCCGGGAAATCGCGGACATGAAGACCGGCCGCGACATCAAGCGGCAGGAACGACGCCGCAACAAGGTCCCCTCGGTCGCCATCGCCGGTTACACCAACGCCGGCAAGTCCTCGCTGCTCAACCGCCTCACGGGCGCGGGCGTGCTGGTGGAGAACGCACTGTTCGCCACCCTCGACCCGACCGTGCGCCGGGCCGAGACGCCCAGCGGCCGGATCTACACCCTGGCCGACACCGTCGGCTTCGTCCGGCACCTGCCTCACCACCTCGTCGAGGCGTTCCGCTCCACGATGGAGGAGGTCGGCGACTCCGACCTCATCCTGCACATCGTGGACGGCTCGCACCCGGCGCCGGAGGAGCAGCTGGCGGCGGTCCGCGAGGTCATCCGCGAGGTCGGCGCGGTGAACGTGCCCGAGATCGTGGTGATCAACAAGGCGGACGCAGCGGACCCGCTCGTCCTCCAGCGGCTGCTGCGCATCGAACGGCACTCCATCGCCGTCTCGGCGCGCACGGGCATGGGCATCGAGGAACTCCTCGCGCTCATCGACTCCGAGCTGCCGCGGCCCGAGGTCGAGGTGGAGGCCCTGGTGCCGTACACCCTCGGCTCCCTGGTCGCCAAGGCACACGCCGAGGGCGAGGTCCTCTCCGAGGAGCACACCCCGGAGGGCACCCTGCTCAAGGTGCGGGTCCACCAGGAACTGGCCGCGGACCTGGCTCCGTACGCGCTCGCCAAGCGGTGACCTGACGCGCGCACCCATGTAAAAGGACCGGGCCCCCTGCGACGCAGGGAGCCCGGTCCTTTCACATGCGCGGTGGTGGGGGAACCTACTTGAACTTGCCGCTCACGGCGTCGAAGATGCCCTTCGCCTCCGGACCCAGCCGCGGTCCGGCCAGCCAGCCCGCCTTGGCCGGGCCGATCGACGTGTTCGACACCAGCGCCGGCTTGCCGTCGGCGCCCGCCGCGACCCAGCCACCGCCGGAGGAACCGCCCGTCATGGTGCAGCCGATGCGGTACATCACCGGGTCGTTCGCGCTCAGCGACAGCCGGCCCGGCTTGCCCGTGCACTGGTAGGCCTTCTGCCCGTCGAACGGAGCGGCCGCCGGGTAGCCGGTGGCCGTGATGCTCGCGACCTTCGGCACCGCGGGAGCGGCGAACTCCACCGGGAGCGCCGAACCGACCGTCTCCTCCAGCGACTTGCCGCTGCCCTTCTCGGGGGTCACGTGCAGCACCGCGAAGTCGTACGGGGCACCCGCGCCGCCGGTCGGACCGCCGGTCGCGATCCACTGGTCGGAGGTCTGCGCCCAGTCGCTCCACCAGACGCCGTACGGGGCCACCTGCTCGCGCGGCGCGCCCTTGAGCTGCGCCGCGGGCTTGCCCGCGTTGTTGTACGACGGGACGAAGGCGATGTTGCGGTACCAGCCGCCGGACTTGCCCGCGTGCACGCAGTGGCCCGCCGTCCAGACCAGGTTGGACTTGCCGGGGTGGGCCGGGTCCTTGACCACGGTCGCCGAGCAGACCATCGAACCCTCGGGCCCGTCGAAGAAGACCTTGCCGGCCTCGGGAACGCTCTGGTGGTAGGGCGGGTTCGCCGCCTTGGCCGTCACCGGCGCAGGGGTCGGGTCGGTGACGCCCTGGTCCTTGCCCGCGTCCGGGTCCACGGACGGCTGCTTCGGCTGCTCCGCGTCACGCATGCGGTCCGGGTCCCACAGGTCCTCGATGATCGGGTTGATGTAGTCGCCCGCCTCGCGGAGCCAGTCCTCCTTCTTCCAGTTCTTCCACTCACCCCCCTTCCACTTCTCCAGGTCGATGCCGTGCTCCTTGAGCTTGTCCTTGAGCTGGTCCGGGATCTTGATCCCGTCCGTGCCCGGAAGGCTCGCCGCCACGGTCGGCTTGGCGTCGCCGCCGGCCTCCTCGTCGCCCGGCCCGCAGGCGGCGGCGGTCAGCGTGAGCGCGACCGCGCACAGGATCGCGGTGACCGGTCGGTTCGGTCGCATGTCGTTCGTCCCCCAGGTGGATTCGAGGCGTGGAGTGCAGCACCCCACTATGCCGCCGAGGTGGGGGACGGCACAGCCCGGGGCAGCGGTTCCGCGTTCTCTCCGCCCGGCCGGCAAGGATCTTCGGCCCACCCGTGATCCGTCGTCGTCAGCGTCGTTGGTACGTACGGGGGATGGGCGGGCAGCGCTCGTGTTCGGGGCGCAATCCGGAAGAGCACTCCGTGCGGGAGGACCGACACTCGTGGCTTTGACCGAGCCGGCGGCGGCCGCGGCCGCCGCTGCCGCTGCTGCTGCTGCACAGTTGACGCCACCTCAGGCGCCTCCACACGTTCCGCCGCAGGGAGGCCGGTTGCCGGGCGCCGGCGGACCGGTCCTCGCCGACGGCATCCTGCGCAGGCAGGCACAGCGGGAGTCCGCCGCCCGGACGTACGCGCGCTCACTGCCCATCGTCCCGGTGCGGGCCCGCGGGCTGACCATCGAGGGAGCCGACGGACGCCGCTACCTCGACTGCCTCTCCGGGGCGGGGACCCTGGCCCTCGGGCACAACCACCCGGTCGTCCTCCAGGCCGTGCGCGGAGTCCTCGACTCCGGCGCGCCGCTGCACGTGCTGGACCTCGCCACCCCGGTCAAGGACGCCTTCACCACGGAGCTGTTCGCGAACCTGCCGCCGGAACTGGCCGCCGACGCCCGCATCCAGTTCTGCGGACCGGCCGGCACCGACGCCGTGGAGGCCGCCCTCAAGCTCGTCCGCACCGCGACCGGCCGCTGCGGACTGCTGGCCTTCACCGGGGCCTACCACGGGATGACCGCCGGAGCCCTGGACGCCTCGGGCGGAGCCCATGACGTACGGGTGACCCGGCTGCCGTACCCGCAGGACCACCGCTGCCCGTTCGGAGTCGGCGGCGCCGAAGGAGCCGAACTCGGCGCCCGCTGGACGGAGAACCTGCTGGACGATCCCAAGGGCGGGGTGCCCGCCCCGGCCGGGATGATCCTCGAACCCGTACAGGGCGAGGGCGGGGTCATCCCGGCCCCGGACGCCTGGCTGCGCAGGATGCGGGAGATCACCGCCGCCCGAGGGATCCCCCTGATCGCGGACGAGGTGCAGACGGGTGTGGGCCGGACCGGCGCCTTCTGGGGAGTCGACCACGCCGGGGTGGTTCCCGACGTGATGGTCCTGTCCAAGGCGATCGGCGGCAGCCTGCCGCTCGCGGTGATCGTGTACCGGGCGGGCCTGGACGTGTGGACCCCGGGTGCGCACGCGGGCACCTTCCGCGGCAACCAGCTCGCCATGGCCGCCGGCACGGCCACGCTCGCCTTCGTCCGCGAGAACCGGCTCGCCGAGCGGGCGGCCGCCCTGGGCGAGCGGATGCTGACGGCCCTGCGCGGCCTGGCCGCCGCCCACGCCTGCATCGGAGACGTACGCGGCCGCGGCCTGATGATCGGCGTCGAACTCGTCGACCCCGACACCGGGACCGCCGCACCGGCCCTCGCCAACGCCGTCCGCCAGGAATGCCTGGACCGGGGCCTGATCGTCGAACTCGGCGGCCGCCACAACACGGTCGTCCGCCTGCTGCCCCCACTGACCCTGACCGACGAGCAGGCCGCGGCGGTCCTCGACCGCCTGGCCGACGCCATCCCGGCCGCCGCCCGCCGGACCCACTGACCAGCACCCCGAGGACCCCCGATGCCCGACCCCCACCACCCCACCCCGCCCCCCACCCACCCCCCGGCCTTGAGCGCACCCCCCACCCTGGGCCCGACCCAGCCCCCAGCGCTGGACCCGGCCCAGCCTCCGGCGCCGGCCCAGCCCCAAGCCCAAGCCCCGGCGTCGGGCCAGCCCCAGTCCCACGCCCCGGCCCTGAGCCCGGCCGAGGCTCAAGCCCCGACGTCGGCCCAGCCCCAGGCCCCGGCCCTGGGCCCGGCCGAGGCTCAAGCCCCGGCGTCGGGCCAGCTCCAGCCCCACGCCCCGGCCCTGGGCCCGGCCCAGTCCCCGACGTCGGGCCAGCCCCAGTCCCAGGCGCCCGCTCTAGGCGCGGCCGAGGCTCAAGGCTCGAACCGGAACCAGGCCTTGGGCTTGGCCCCGGCGCAGACCCCGGACCCCGCCCAGGGGCCGGCGCCGGCTCAGGGCCAGGCCCCGACCCAAGCCCCCGCGCCGGGCTCGACTCAGGCCCCCGCTGTCGGCCCGGCCGGAGAGCACGCCCCCATCCAGGCCCCGGCCCCGGCGCAGGCCCTGGACCCCGCGGAGGCCCCGACCCAGAACCAGGGCCCAGCCCAGTCTCCGGACCCGGCCCTCGGTACGGCCCGGTCCCAGGCCATGCGCGCCGGCCAGTCCGAGGCCATGGACGGCGACCGGTCCCAGGCCACGGACACCGGCCAGTCCGAGGCCATGGACGGCGACCGGTCCCAGGCCACGGACGCCGCCCACGCCCTGAGCCAGGCCCAGGCCCACGCCCCGAACCAGGCCCAGGCGCAGCCCCAGGCTCCGGTTCAGGGCCCGTCCGAGGCTCACGCCGCGTCCGATTCCGCGCCCAGGCTCCTGCCTCCCGTGTCCCCGTCGCCTCCCGCACCGCCAGGGCTTGCCGGCCCGCCGGAGCACCCGCAGGCGGGCGTCCCGGCTGCTCCCACCGGAGCGCCGCGCCAGCAGCCCCACGCGGCCGGCGTCGGGGCAGCGGCCACCGTGCCACGGCAGAAGGACGGCACGCCCCGGCCCCGGACCAGTTGGGCCCTTTCCGCCGGTCAGGCGCCGATCGCCTGGCCCGACCTGCTGGACCACCCGGACCCGGCCGTCGCCGCCGAGGCCGCGGCGGTGGAGAACCTGCTCCGGTGCTGGGTCCGCGAAGCCGCCATCCGACGGCCCGACGGCCCCGCCGGGACTCCGTTGCGCATCCCCCTCCCCGCATCCGGTACGACCCTGCTCGTGCCCGTCCGGTACTGGTCCGCCACGGGCTGGCACCGCTTCGGCCCCGCCTGGCTGGCCGGCGCCCCCGCGACCGCCCGGGCCGTGGACGCCGTCACCCTGGCCGCACTCCTCGCCCGGGAGGGCACGCTCCCAAGCACCGGCACCGGCACCGGCATCACCGAACGCTCCGGCGCGCTCCGCGGCAGCGCCGACCTCGTCGGCCGGGTCGCCGACTCGGTCCGCCGTACCGCGGAGTTCATCACCGACCGGCGCGAACGCCCGGCCGCCCCCGCCGCCATCGGCGTGGACCGCTTCCTGACCGCCGAACAGTCCCTCCTCCTCGGTCACCCCCTCCAGCCGGACCCGAAGAGCCGCGAAGGACTCTCCGAGACCGAAGCACGCCGTTACTCACCCGAACTCCACGGCTCCTTCCCCCTGCACTGGTTCGCCATCGAACCCTCCGCCCTCGCCACCGAATCCGCCTGGACCGAGCGCGGCCGCCCCGTATCCGCCGTCCAGCTCCTGGGCCGACTCGCCCCCGGACTCCCGCTTCCCGACGGCGCCACCCCCCTTCCCCTTCACCCCTGGCAGGCCCGCGACCTGCTCGAGCGCCCCGCCGTCGCCGCCCTCCGCGACGCCGGACTCCTGCACGACCTGGGCCCCTACGGCGCCCCCTGGTATCCCACCTCCTCCGTCCGCACCGTCCACCGCCCCGGCTCGCCGGCGATGCTCAAGCTGTCCCTGGGCCTGCGCATCACCAACTCCCGCCGCGAGAACCTCCGCAAGGAGCTCCATCGCGGTGTCGAAGTGCACCGGCTGCTGCGCACCGGTCTCGCCGAGCAGTGGCAGGCGGCCCACCCCGGCTTCGACATCGTCCGCGACCCCGCCTGGGTCGCCGTCGACTCCCCGGACGGCACCCCCGTCCCCGGACTCGACGCCCTGCTGCGCCACAACCCCTTCCGCTCAGGCGACGACGCCGTCTGCATCGCCGCTCTCACCGCTCCCCGCCCATGGCCCGGCCGGACCGCCATGAGCTCCCGGCTCGCCGAGATCGTCTCCGGCCTCGCCGCCGCCACCGGACACACCACCTCCGCCGTCGCCGCCGAGTGGTTCCTGCGCTACCTCGACCACGTGGTCCTACCGGTCCTCGCCTTCGACGCGCTCGCCGGCATCGCCCTCGAAGCACACCAGCAGAACACCCTGGTCCTCCTCGACCCGGCCGGCTGGCCGGTCGGCGGCCGCTACCGCGACAACCAGGGCTACTACTTCCGCGAGTCCCACCGCGCGGAACTGGAGCACCGGCTCCCCGGCATCGGCAGCCGCAGCGACACCTTCGTCTCCGACACCGTCACCGACGAACGCTTCGCCTATTACCTCGGCATCAACAACGTGCTCGGCCTGATCGGGTCCTTCGGTTCCCAGCGGCTCGCCGACGAACGCGTGCTCCTCGCCGCCTTCCGCCGCTTCCTCGGCAAGGCCGCAGGCCTCGGCCCGCTCCCGGCGAAGCTGCTCGACTCGCCCACCCTGCGCTGCAAGGCGAACCTGCTCACCCGCCTGGGCGGCCTCGACGAACTCGTGGGACCCGTCGACACCCAGTCCGTCTACGTCACCATCACCAACCCCCTTCACGACTGACGCGTCGGAACCGACGCGGGGAAGAACCCGATGCCCACCACAGATGCCCCCGCCGAGTCCGCCGGCTCCACCACCCACGCCACCGGCACGGTCCGCACCCTCGACGACACCATCGAACTGGGGCTCCCCACCGGACTGTTGCCGCTGCTCGCCGAAGCCGACCTCCTCGACTCCCCGGCCACCTGGGGCAGCACCCACACCCCTGCCGGAGCATTCCGCCTCGAACCCGTACGACCGGGCCGCGACCTGGAGCTCCTCACCGGCTGGATGAACGACCCCGACGTGGCCGCCTATTGGGAACTCGCCGGTCCCGCCGAGGTCACCGCAGCCCACCTGCAGGCCCAACTCGAAGGGGACGGCCGCAGCATCCCCTGCCTGGGCCTTCTCGAGGGCACACCGATGAGCTACTGGGAGATCTACCGGGCCGACCTCGACCCGATCTCCCGCCACTACCCGGCGCGCCCCCACGACACGGGTATCCACCTGCTCATCGGAGACGGCACGAACCGCGGCCGCGGCCTGGGCACCACCCTGCTGCGCGCCGTCGCCGACCTCGTCCTCGGCAACCGCCCCCGCTGCACACGTGTCATCGCGGAACCGGACATCCGCAACACCCCCTCCGTATCGGCCTTCCTGAGCTCTGGCTTCCGCTGTTACACCGAAATCGACCTTCCCGAGAAGCGTGCCGCCCTGATGATCCGGGAGCGGGCGCTGCGCAATCTCCTCTGAGTGCCGCCCCGCGCGCCCCGACCGTCCTCGCCGCTTCGCACCTCTCCCTTCGAAAACTCTGCGTCACGCAGCAAAGTTCCCGATCTCCGAGGAGTCCCGTGCCGAATTTCCCCGCAGCCCCCGACTCCGCAGAATCCCCGCTGCCCCCGTCGCCCCAACACCCCTGCACGCCGCCGGAACTCACCTCCGCGACGTGGGACTCCGCCGCCCGCCGCCTGCTCGCCAAGATGCTCTCCGAGTTCGCCTACGAGGAGATCATCAGCCCCGTCCCCGTCCCGGCCGCCGCCGGTGACGCGTGGAGCCTGACCCTGGACGACGGCAGCGTCCTCGGCTTCCGCGCCCGCCGCCGCTCGTACGGCAGCTGGCACGTCACCCCCGACACGATCACCCTCACACCGCCGTCACCCTCCGAACCACCTTCACCCTCCACAACCCCCTCACCCTGCACCGCGCCGGCGCCCTCCCCGCAGCCGCCGACCGCCTTCGGGGATCCGTACGCCTTCCTCGTCCGCTCCCGTACGCTCCTCGGTCTCGACGGAGCCACCCTCGGCCACCTCGTCCGCGAGCTCAGCGCCACCCTCGCCGCCGACGCCCGGATCGAACACGCCGCGCTCACCGCCGACGTCCTCGCCGACCTCGAATACGCCCTCCTCGAAGGCCACCAGACCGGTCACCCCTGGCTCGTCCTCAACAAGGGCCGCATCGGGCTCTCCTCCTCCGACACCGCGGCCTGGGCACCGGAGGCCCGTACCCGTCAGCGACTGCCCTGGCTCGCCGCCCACACCTCGCTCGCCTCCTACCGCGGGACCGCCGGCCTGGAGGATCCCGCCCGGCTCTACGCCGCCGAGCTCGACCCCGTCACCCGGGCCGGCTTCGACCAGGCCCTGCGCGACCGCGGCCTGGACCCCCTCCACTACCTCTACCTGCCGGTCCACCCCTGGCAGTGGGACGAGGTCGTCCTCCCGCTCTTCGCCCCGGCCCTCGCCTCCGGCGCCCTCGTACCGCTCCCCGCCGATCCCGACGTGCGCCTGCCCCAGCAGTCGATCCGTACCTTCCTCAACCTCACCCGCCCCGACCGGCACAGCGTCAAGCTCCCGCTCTCCGTCTTCAACACCATGGTCTGGCGCGGCCTGCCCAGCGACCTCACCCTCGCCGCCCCCGCCGTCACCGCATGGATCCACTCCCTCCGCGACGCCGACCCCTTCCTGCGCGAGGAATGCGGGGTCATCCTGCTGGGCGAGGTCGCCTCCGTCACCGTCCGCCACCCCGTCTACGAGGCGCTCCCCGAGGTCCCCTACCAGTACAAGGAGCTCCTCGGGGCGATCTGGCGCGAGCCCCTCACCGGACGCCTCGCACCCGGCGAGCGCGCCCGCACCCTCGCCTCCCTCCTCCACACCGACCCCCGCGGCCGGTCCTTCACCGCCGAACTCGTCGCCCGGTCCGGACTGGCCCCGACCGTCTGGCTGCAGCGCCTCTTCGCCGCCCTGCTGCCCCCGCTCCTCCACTTCCTCTACCGCTACGGCACCGTCTTCTCCCCGCACGGCGAGAACGCCATCGTGATCTTCGACGAACACGAGGTCCCGGTCCGGCTCGCGGTCAAGGACTTCGTGGACGACATCAACATCACCGCCGAACCGCTCCCCGAGCTGGACTCCCTGCCCGACGAGGTCCGCGCGGTCCTGCTCACCGAGCCCGCCGACTTCCTGCCCCAGTTCATCCACTCCGGGCTCTTCGTCGGCGTCTTCCGCTACCTCTCGGCCCTGTGTGAGGACCGCCTCGGTGTCCCGGAGAACGAGTTCTGGTCCCTCGTACGGGCGGAGATCATCCGCCACCAGGCCCGGTTCCCCGAGCTGAAGGACCGCTACGAGCTCTTCGACCTGCTCGGCGAGCGCATCGGACGGCTCTGCCTGAACCGGAACCGGCTGTACGAGGACGGCTACCGCGACCGCCCCACCCGACCGCACGCCGTCGTGCACGGCACCGTCCCCAACCCCTTGTACCGGCCATGAATCCTCGCCGGGGCGGTTGCTGTCGGTGGGGCCCCGTAGGGTTGGCAGTGCTATGACGAAGCCCTCCCTCCCCGACCTGCTGCACGCCGCCGTCTCCGCCGTCGGCGGTACGGAGCGCCCCGGCCAGGTGGCCATGGCCGAAGCCGTCGCCGATGCGATCGACGACAACTCCCACCGGCTCATCCAGGCCGGCACCGGCACCGGAAAGTCCCTCGGCTACCTGGTGCCGGCCCTCGCCCACGGCGAGCGCGTGGTCGTGGCCACGGCGACCCTCGCGCTCCAGCGGCAGCTCGTCGAGCGCGACCTGCCCCGGACGGTGGAGGCACTGCACCCGCAGCTGCGCCGCCGCCCGCAGTTCGCCATGCTCAAGGGCCGCTCCAACTACCTGTGCCTGCACCGCCTGCACGAGGGCGCTCCCCAGGACGAGGAGGAGGGCCTCTTCGACCAGTTCGAAGCGGCCACCCCCACCAGCAAGCTCGGCAAGGACCTGCTGCGCCTGCGCGACTGGGCGGACGAAACGGAGACCGGCGACCGCGACGACCTCACGCCGGGCGTCTCGGACAAGGCCTGGTCGCAGATCTCCGTGTCCTCCCGCGAGTGCCTGGGCGCGACGAAGTGCGCGTACGGGGCCGAGTGCTTCGCCGAGGCGGCCCGCGAGCGGGCCAAGCTCGCGGACGTGGTCGTCACCAACCACGCCCTGCTCGCCATCGACGCCATCGAGGGCGCTCCGGTGCTGCCGCAGCACGAGGTGCTGATCGTGGACGAGGCCCACGAGCTGGTCTCCCGGGTGACCGGAGTCGCCACCGGCGAGCTCACCCCCGGGCAGGTCAACCGGGCCGTGAAGCGGGCGGCCAAGCTGGTCGACGAGAAGACGGCCGACTCCCTGCAGACCGCCGCGGAGTCTTTCGAGCGGGTCATGGAGCTGGCGCTCCCCGGCCGGCTGGAGGAGGTTCCCGAGGATCTCGGCTACGCGCTGATGGCCCTGCGGGACGCCGCGCGCAATGTGATCTCGGCGATCGGCGCGACCCGCGACAAGTCCGTCCACGACGAGGACGCCGTCCGCAAGCAGGCCCTCGCCGCGGTCGAGAGCATCCACGGGGTGGCGGAGCGGATCACCAACGGTTCCGAATACGACGTCGTCTGGTACGAGCGTCACGACCGCTTCGGTGCGACGCTGCGGGTCGCCCCGCTGTCGGTGTCGGGCCTGCTGCGCGAAAAGCTCTTCGAGGACCGCTCCGTGGTGCTGACCTCGGCCACCCTCAAGCTGGGCGGTGACTTCAACGGCGTCGCGGCGTCGCTGGGGCTGTCCCCCGAGGGGGTCGAGGGGGATGACGCTCCGGTCTGGAAGGGCCTGGACGTCGGCTCGCCCTTCGACTACCCGAAGCAGGGCATCCTCTACGTCGCCAAGCACCTGGCCACGCCGGGCCGCGAGGGCACCCGCGGCGACATGATGGACGAGCTCGCCGAGCTGATCGAGGCGGCCGGCGGCCGCACCCTCGGGCTCTTCTCCTCCATGCGCGGCGCCAAGGCGGCCGCCGAGGAGCTGCGCGGCCGGCTCGACAACCCGATCCTGCTCCAGGGCGAGGAGACGCTCGGCGAACTGATCAAGGCCTTCGCCGCCGACCCCCAAACGTGCCTGTTCGGGACGCTGTCGCTGTGGCAGGGCGTGGACGTGCCCGGCCCCAGCTGTCAGCTGGTGGTGATGGACAGGATCCCGTTCCCGCGTCCCGACGACCCCTTGATGAGCGCCCGGCAGAAGTCGGTCGAGGAGCACGGCGGCAACGGGTTCATGGCCGTGGCGGCCACGCACGCCGCGCTGCTGATGGCCCAGGGCGCGGGCCGGCTCGTGCGGGCCACGGGCGACCGGGGCGTGGTCGCGGTCCTGGATCCCCGCTTGGCCACGGCCCGGTACGGCACCTTCCTCAGGGCCACGCTGCCGGACTTCTGGTACACCACGGACCGGAACCAGGCCCGCCGCTCACTGGCCGCCATCGACGCGTCCGCCAAGGCCGACGGGAAGTAGTTCCCGGGAGCCGGGAGCCGGGAGCGCGAGCGCCGGCGGTCCGGCCGCGAAAAACGGCAACCCCCGGGACCGGCGCAGTGGGTCCCGGGGGCTGGATGGAGGCGGCGGGGTCAGACCCGCCGCAGTACGGCGACGACCTTGCCGAGGATGGTCGCCTCGTCGCCGGGGATCGGCTGGTAGGCGGAGTTGTGCGGGAGGAGCCAGACGTGCCCGTCCTCGCGCTTGAAGCGCTTGACGGTGGCTTCGCCGTCCAGCATCGCGGCGACGATGTCGCCGTTCTCCGCGACCGGCTGGCGACGGACCGTGACCCAGTCGCCGTCGCAGATGGCGGCCTCGATCATCGAGTCGCCGACGACCTTGAGGACGAAGAGCTCGCCGTCACCGACGAGCTGGCGGGGGAGCGGGAACACGTCCTCGACCGACTCCTCGGCGAGGATCGGGCCGCCGGCCGCGATCCGGCCGACCAGGGGAACGTAGGAAGCGGCGGGCTTGCCGGTGGTGTCCGTGGGCTGCGAGCTGGGCTGGTCGGAACCGCGCACCTCATACGCCCGGGGGCGGTGCGGGTCGCGGCGCAGGAAGCCCTTCCGCTCCAGGGCCATCAGCTGGTGGGCGACCGACGACGTGCTGGACAGGCCGACCGCCTGGCCGATCTCCCGCATCGACGGCGGGTAGCCCCGCCGCTGCACGGAGTCGCGAATGACCTCGATGACCCTCCGCTGCCGGTCCGTGAGCCCGGAGCTGTCGGCGCGGATGCCTGGAGGTCGACCTGGCAGCGAGCGTGCGGGGCGTACGGGCTCCGCCTCCGGGTTCAGGTGTGCGTCGTTCATGGCATGCACCGGCTCAAGTCGGCTCTGGGAGCGGTTCTGGGCAGTGATGGCGGCACTGTCTGCGGTCGTGGTCACGTCGTCGGCCCCTCTCGAAATGTTCTCCCTAGCTGGACAACGGTAGTAGCTTTCGAAAGGTTGCGCCAAACACACGTTCGAGTGAAAAATCGCAGATCGTCCCGCGCAGGTAAATCAAGCGGTGTATGGGCGAGCGGTTCGCCGAACGCCGGTTCGGCTCGGCATCCGCTGCTTACGGTACCCTTCCCGGTCGGGTCGCGACCCGCCGGGCCCGGGCCCAGTGTGGCACCGGAAGACCCCGTATCCGCCTATCGGACGCTGCGACACGCGGAGTCGGGTAAATCCACCGCAACCCAAGATCTAGTGGTTGGATGAGCGCAGCCACCCAGAAGTTGTGGTCCTCGAGTCCATCGAGGCTCCCGGGATCGCATATGCTGGAGGCTGCTTCACCAGCCCCCGGCAGAGCTCGTCTCTGCCGTTGAGGGGTCTCGTGAGGTGATTCGGTCGTGCCAAGAGGGAGGGTGAGGGAACCATGCACTGCCCCTTCTGCAGGCACCCCGACAGCCGCGTCGTCGACAGCCGCACCACGGACGACGGCACGTCGATCCGCCGGCGCCGTCAGTGCCCCGACTGCTCCCGTCGCTTCACGACGGTGGAGACGGCCTCGCTGATGGTGATCAAGCGCAGCGGGGTGACCGAACCCTTCAGCCGTACCAAGGTCATCTCCGGCGTGCGCAAGGCGTGCCAGGGGCGGCCGGTCACCGAGGACGCCCTCGCCAAGCTCGGCCAGCGGGTCGAGGAGGCGGTGCGCGCCACCGGGAGCGCCGAGCTGACCACCCACGACGTGGGTCTGGCCATACTCGGCCCGTTGCAGGAGCTCGACCTGGTCGCGTACCTGCGGTTCGCGTCCGTGTACAAAGCGTTCGACACCCTTGAAGACTTCGAGACCGCCATCGCGGAACTGCGCGAGCAGCGGCCTCACCCCGAAGAGTGCGGGCCCGGTGGGACCGGTTCGGTCCCCGTGCCCGCCTCCGCCGCCGACTGACCGGACGGCCCTCGCCGCTGCGCTTGCGCGCCGCGGTGTGGCCGGTCAGTCGAGCGAAGAGACGTAGATACGGATACACAGCACCGTGCCGCGGAATAGCGCTGGCACTTTAGGGCGTTTTGCCCGCATTGGGAGGCGGCATGACAGAGACGGCGAGCAGCTCGGCACGTGGTTCCCGCGCCAAGGGGACCAAGGCCGCCAAGGGCGGCCTGCGTATCGAGCGCATCCACACCACCCCCGGCGTGCATCCTTACGACGAGGTGAGCTGGGAGCGTCGTGACGTCGTCATGACCAACTGGCGCGACGGCTCGGTCAACTTCGAGCAGCGCGGCGTCGAGTTCCCCGACTTCTGGTCGGTGAACGCGGTCAACATCGTCACCAGCAAGTACTTCCGCGGCGCGGTCGGCACCCCGCAGCGCGAGACCGGTCTGAAGCAGCTGATCGACCGGATCGTGAAGACGTACACGAAGGCCGGCGAGGACTTCGACTACTTCTCCTCGCCCGCCGACGCGGAGATCTTCGAGCACGAGCTGACCTACGCGCTCCTGCACCAGATCTTCAGCTTCAACTCCCCGGTGTGGTTCAACGTCGGCACGCCCCAGCCGCAGCAGGTCTCCGCCTGCTTCATCCTGGCCGTCGACGACTCCATGGAGTCGATCCTCGACTGGTACAAGGAAGAGGGCATGATCTTCAAGGGCGGCTCCGGCGCCGGCCTGAACCTCTCCCGCATCCGCTCCTCCAAGGAGCTCCTCTCCTCCGGCGGCAATGCCTCCGGACCGGTCTCCTTCATGCGCGGCGCCGACGCGTCCGCAGGAACGATCAAGTCGGGCGGCGCCACCCGCCGCGCGGCTAAGATGGTCGTCCTGGACGTGGACCACCCCGACGTCGAGGCCTTCATCGAGACCAAGGTGAAGGAAGAGGAGAAGATCCGCGCCCTGCGCGACGCGGGCTTCGACATGGACCTGGGCGGCGACGACATCACGTCCGTCCAGTACCAGAACGCCAACAACTCCGTCCGCGTGAACGACGAGTTCATGACGGCCGTCGAGAACGGCACCAAGTTCGGCCTGCGTGCCCGCATGACCGGCGAGGTCATCGAGGAGGTCGACGCCAAGGCGCTCTTCCGCAAGCTCGCCGAGGCCGCGTGGGCCTGCGCCGACCCGGGCATCCAGTACGACGGTGTGATCAACAAATGGCACACCTGCCCCGAGTCCGGCCGCATCACCGCGTCCAACCCCTGCAGCGAGTACATGCACCTGGACAACACGTCCTGCAACCTCGCCTCGCTCAACCTGATGAAGTTCCTCAACGACGACGGCAAGGGCAACCAGTCCTTCGACGCCGAGCGCTTCGCCAAGGTCGTCGAGCTCGTCATCACCGCGATGGACATCTCCATCTGCTTCGCGGACTTCCCGACGCAGAAGATCGGCGAGAACACCCGCGCCTTCCGCCAGCTGGGCATCGGCTACGCCAACCTCGGCGCCCTGCTGATGGCCACCGGCCACGCGTACGACTCGGACGGCGGCCGCACCCTCGCCGCGTCGATCACCTCGCTGATGACCGGTACCGCGTACAAGCGCTCCGCCGAGCTGGCCGCCATCGTCGGCCCGTACGACGGCTACGCCCGCAACGCCGAGTCGCACAAGCGCGTCATGAAGCAGCACGCCGACGCCAACGCCGTCGCGCCGCGCACCGAGGACCTGGACAACGCGATCTGGGCGGCGGCGACCGAGGCCTGGCAGGACGTCCTGCGCCTCGGCGAGAAGAACGGCTTCCGCAACTCCCAGGCCTCCGTCCTGGCGCCGACCGGCACCATCGGTCTCGCGATGTCCTGCGACACCACCGGTGTCGAGCCGGACCTGGCCCTGGTCAAGTTCAAGAAGCTCGTCGGCGGCGGCTCGATGCAGATCGTCAACGGCACCGTCCCGCAGGCCCTGCGCCGCATGGGCTACCAGGAAGAGCAGATCGAGGCGATCGTCTCCCACATCGCCGAGCATGGTGTGGTCGTCGACGCGCCGGGCCTGAAGCCCGAGCACTACGAGGTCTTCGACTGCGCCATGGGCGAGCGCTCCATCTCCGCGATGGGCCACGTCCGCATGATGGCGGCGATCCAGCCCTGGATCTCCGGCGCGATCTCCAAGACGGTCAACATGCCGGAGTCGGCGACCGTCGAGGAGATCGAGGAGATCTACTTCGAGGCGTGGAAGCTGGGCGTCAAGGCGCTCGCGATCTACCGCGACAACTGCAAGGTCGGCCAGCCCCTCTCCGCCAAGAAGAAGGAGGAGGAGAAGGAGGAGGTCACCGCCAAGACGGAGGAGACCATCCGCGCCGCCGTCGAGAAGGTCATCGAGTACCGTCCCGTCCGCAAGCGCCTCCCCAAGGGCCGCCCGGGCATCACCACCTCCTTCACGGTGGGCGGCGCCGAGGGCTACATGACCGCGAACTCCTACCCGGACGACGGTCTGGGCGAGGTCTTCCTGAAGATGTCCAAGCAGGGCTCGACCCTCGCGGGCATGATGGACGCCTTCTCGATCGCCGTCTCGGTCGGTCTGCAGTACGGCGTGCCGCTGGAGACCTACGTCTCGAAGTTCACCAACATGCGCTTCGAGCCGGCCGGCATGACGGACGACCCGGACGTGCGGATGGCGCAGTCGATCGTCGACTACATCTTCCGCCGCCTGGCGCTGGACTTCCTGCCCTTCGAGACCCGCTCGGCCCTCGGCATCCACACCGCCGAGGAGCGCCAGCGCCACCTGGAGACCGGCTCCTACGAGCCCCTCGAGGACGAGCTGGACACCGAGGCCCTGGCGCAGTCGGCCCCGCTCGCCGCGGTGCCGTCGGCTCCGAAGCAGGTAGAGGCCGCCGTGGCGGTCCCGGCTCCGAAGACGGCGCACAGCAACGCCGAACTGGTCGAGATGCAGCTCGGCGTCTCCGCCGACGCCCCGCTCTGCTTCTCCTGCGGTACGAAGATGCAGCGCGCCGGCTCCTGCTACATCTGCGAGGGCTGCGGCTCCACCAGCGGCTGCAGCTGACACGTCCGGCTGATGCCGTGATCCGCTGAGGCGGGCAGGTCCCCGAGGGGGACCTGCCCGCCTCGGGCGTTCTCGGGCCCGCGATCATGGTGCGAGTGCTGCGGACGACGCGACGACGCGACGAAGCGACGACGCGACGAAGCGGACGACGGGAACGGCACGAGGGCAGACGGGGAGATGGGGAGCCATGTGGAGCGGTGACGAGCTGGACCTGGACGCGTATCTGGCGCGGATCGGTATCGGGGGCGGGACCGGGGGCGGGGGCCGGGAACTCCGGCCGGACCTCGAGACGTTGTACGCAGTGCACCGGGCCCACACCGGCGCCATCACCTTCGAGAGTCTGGACGTCGTGCTCGGCCGCCCCGTCGCGCTGGACGTCAAGGCGCTGGAGGACAAGCTCGTGCACGCCCGCCGCGGCGGCTACTGCTACGAGCAGAACTCGCTGCTGGCCGCCGCCCTGGAGCGGATCGGCTTCGAGGTCTCGGGTCGGGGTGCCCGCAACCGCACCCGTGGTGACGCCCTGACCCCGGTGACGCACGCCGTCCTCGTCGTCACGGCCGGGGGACAACCCTGGCTGTGCGACGCCGGGTTCGGCTCCCAGGGCCCCCGCGAGCCCGTCCCGCTGGCCCACCCCGGGGCCGAGGTGCGGCAGGGGCGGTGGACGTACCGCGTCCGGGAGGAGGCGGACGGCGTCCTCGTGCTGTGCTTCCTGCGCGGGGGAACCTGGCGCGACCTGTACGCGTTCTCCCCCCAGCGGTACCACCCCGTCGACTACGTCCTGCTCAACCACTACAGCTCCACGCACCCCCGCTCCGCCTTCATCGGGCGGGTCATCGTCCAGCACCCGGGCGAAGACGTCCGCCGGACGCTGACCGGGCGGGAGCTCGTCCGGCTCCACCCCGACGGGCGGGAGGAGCGGGAAGCCGTCGGTCCGGAGGCGCTGCTCGGCGTAATCGCCCGGGAGTTCGGCCTTCGGTTGCCCGAGCGGGATGCGGCCGAACTGGTACGGATCCACCGCGCTGGGGACTGACCGGGGCCGCGCCGGGACCGTACGATGGCGCCGTGCTGGTCAAGTGGATTCGCTGCACGGTGACGGACCGACGCGGGTTCGAACGGGGGCAGCGCAAATGGGCGGGGCTGCCGGGCGAGCCGGGATTCCGGGGGCAGGGCGGCGGCTGGAGCCGGGGCCGGCAGGGGGTCGCGCATGTCTTCGCGTTCTGGGAGAGCCGGTCCTTCTACGACTCCTTCATGGCCCGGAGCCACGACCGGCTGGCTGCCGCGCAGAACGGCACGTACACCGATCTGCGCGTCACCCTCTTCGACCACCGCTTCGACGTGAAGACCGGCTTCGAGCCGCGCTTCACCGATGCCGACGTGGTCCGGGTCGCGCACACCCGGGTCCGTGAGGGCCGCGTCGACCACTTCGCCCTCATGCAGGAGAAGGTGTGGAACCCCGCCATGGCGGGTTCGCCCGGGATGATCCGCGGCCTCTTCGGGGAGGCCCCGGGCCGGGAGTTCCTGGTGCTGTCGATGTGGCAGGCGGCGGCCGAGCACGGCAAGTACCGGCAGGAGCGGGTCGAGCGGCTCTCCCTGCGCGCCCAGATCCAGGCCGATGTCGAGGCCCTGACCGGCGACGTCGTCGACCTCGAACCCTCCTGGACGGTCTGAACCGGTCTGACCGTACGACGATCGGGCCGGCCGACCGGCGTGCCCGGTCGGCCCGCCCGGCGATGGCCGAATAGGGTCGTGGAATGGTTCGACCACGGCGCATCGTCCTCGTCCGGCACGGGGAATCCGAGGGCAATGCCGACGACTCGGTGTACGAACGCGAGCCCGACCACGCCCTGCGGCTGACCGCGACCGGGCGCGAGCAGGCCGCGGCGGTCGGCGAACGGCTGCGCCGGCTCTTCGGCGACGAGACGATCAGCGCCTACGTCTCCCCGTACCGCCGGACCCTGCAGACCTTCCGGGAGCTGCGGCTGGACCCGACGCGGGTCCGGATGCGCGAGGAGCCGCGACTGCGCGAGCAGGACTGGGGAAACTGGCAGGACCGGGACGACGTCCGCCTCCAGAAGGCGTACCGGGACGCCTACGGGCACTTCTTCTACCGCTTCGCGCAGGGCGAGTCGGGCGCCGACGTGTACGACCGGGTCGGGGCCTTCCTGGAAAGCCTCTACCGCAGCTTCGAGGCCCCGGACCATCCGCAGAACGTCCTGCTGGTGACGCACGGGCTGACCATGAGGCTGTTCTGCATGAGGTGGTTCCACTGGTCGGTCGCCGAGTTCGAGGCCCTGTCCAATCCGGGCAACGGCGAATTCCGGACGCTCGTGCTAGGCCCGGACGGCCGGTATCGGCTGGACCGCCCGTTTGAGCGGTGGACCACACCCGAGCCCTACGACCTGGACGGCTAGAGTGACCCGCGATGACCCCTGATTCCACTCCCGAACGGCGCTACGCACGCGCCCTGTCCAGCCTCCGTGGGCTGGCCCTGGGGGACGCCCTGGGCTCCCAGTACTTCGTCCCCGTCAACTACCCGCTCCTCAAGCGGCGCGAACTGCCCGCCGGCACCGGCACGTGGCAGTGGACCGACGACACCGAGATGGCCTGCTCGGTCGTGGCCGTGCTCGCCGAGCACGGACGCATCGACCAGGACGCGCTGGCGAGCTCCTTCGCCCACCACCACGACTTCGACCGGGGCTACGGGCCCGCCGTGAACCGCATGCTGCGCCTGGTCCGGGAGGGCCAGGACTGGCGCACGCTCGCCGCCGAGCTGTTCAACGGCCAGGGCTCCTGGGGCAACGGAGCCGCCATGCGGATCGCCCCGCTGGGCGCCTGGTACGCGGACGACCCCGAGCAGGCCACGCACCAGGCGGAGATCTCCGCCTACACCACCCACCAGCACCGCGAGGCGGTCTGCGGGGCCATGGCCGTCGCCGCGGCGGCCGCGCTCGCGGCGGCCCCGGCCGGGCCGCCGAAGGCCGCCGACCTGCTGGACGGGGTGATCGCCCTGGTGCCGCGCAGTGCCGTGGGCGCCGGAATCCGCCGGGCGCGGGACATGCTGGACTACGGCGACGCGACCACGGTCGCGGCGGTACTGGGCTGCGGGCGGCGTACGAGCGCCCATGACACGGTGCCCTTCGCGCTGTGGTCGGCGGCGCGGTCGCTGGACGACTACGAGCGGGCGTTCTGGACCACCGCGCAGGTGGGCGGCGACGTCGACACCACCTGCGCGATCGTCGGCGGGGTGCTGGGCGCCCGCGGCGACGAGGTGCTGCCCGCCGCGTGGCTGGCGCGCACCGAGGCGCTGCCCGCCTGGCTCCCGGAGACGGCGGCGCGTTAGGGGGTGTCCGGCCCCGGCGTCCCGGGCGGGGTGGAAGGCGCGGCGAAAGACCCCGTTCCGATTGTCACGGTCCTGCCACAGGAGTCTTTTGAGCCTGTTCAAAACCGCCTGACACCGGCCTACTCTGTCCGCTCCGCCGCCCCATCCGGAATCCGGGGCGGCCGACAGGGGAGGGGACCCGATGTCAGAGAACGCCGACGGGGTGGACAAGGCCGCGGACCGGGCCGAGGGGGCAGCGGCCGACAGGCCGGCCGCCGAACAGGCGCCACCGGCCGCGGCCGCACCACCGACGGGAACCGGAATCCCGGCGGACGCCGCCGCCTGGCATGCCTGGCAACGGCAGCAGGCGTGGCAGCGGACCGCCGCGGCCCGGGCCGCGGCGGCCGCGCCGCCCGCGTGGGTCGTGGCGCTGCGGCCCGCCGAAGCCGCCCCTATCGGGACCGTGACCCTCGCCGCGACGCTGGTCACCGGCCTCTCGGCCGCCCTGCTCCTCGGCGACGGCATCGGCCCCGGCCTGCTGCTGGCCGTCGTGCCCGCCGTGGTCGCCGCGTACGCCGCCGCCCGCGCGGCCCGGCGTACCGCCCGCCCCTGGACCCTGGTCTGGGCGATCGGCTGCCTCGCCCTCCTCGCCGTACCCGCCCTGCGCGACTCGGCCTGGCCGTCCACCCTCGCGATCCTCTCCGCCCTCCTGCTCGGCGCCCTGGCCCTGCACGGCAGCCGCACCTGGCCGGGCGTCCTGCTCAGCCCCCTCGGTGTCTTCGAGGCCGCCGTGTCCGGGCTCGGCTGGGCCTGGGCGGGCCTGCGCTCGCGCGGCGGTGTCAGCAAGGACCGCTGGCTGCCCGTGGTCAAGGCCGTGGTCGTGGCGGCTGTCCTCCTGCTGCTCTTCGGCACGCTGTTCGCCTCCGCCGACGCGGCCTTCGCCGATCTGCTGGGCGGGCTGACGCCCGACATCTCCATCGAGGACGGACCCATCCGGATCGTCCTCTTCCTCTTCGGGGCCTTCCTCGCGCTGGCCGCCGCCCGCGCCGCCGCCGCCCCGCTGCGGTGGGACCGGATCAAGGTGGCCCCCGGCAAGCCGAGGTCCCGTCTCGAATGGGCCCTTCCGCTCGTCGTGCTCAACCTGCTCTTCGCCGGCTTCAACGCCGTACAGCTGGCCGTCCTGTTCGGCGGCTACGACAAGGTCCTCAAGAGCACCGGCCTCACCTACGCCGAGTACGCCCGCCAGGGCTTCTGGCAGCTGCTCTGGGCCACCCTCTTCACCCTCGCCGTGATCGCGCTGGCCCTGCGCTGGGCCCCGCGCTCCGGCGCCGGCGACCGCCGCTTCGTCCGCAGCGTCCTCGGCGTGCTGTGCGCGCTGACGCTGGTCGTCGTCGCCTCCGCGCTGCGCCGCATGGACCTCTACGTGGACGCGTACGGGCTGACCATCCTGCGGGTGTCGGTGACCGCGATGGAGATGTGGCTGGGCCTGGTCCTCGTACTGATCATGGCGGCCGGGGTGTTCGGCGCCCGCTGGCTGCCGCGCGCGGTCGCCGGGAGTGCGGCGGCCGGCGTCCTGGCCTTCGGCCTGCTGTCCCCGGACGGGATGGTCGCCGAGCGCAACGTGGCCCGCTTCGCGGCGGACGGCAAGATCGACCTGGCCTACTTCCAGAGCCTGTCGGCGGACGCCGTGCCGGCCCTTGACCGGCTGCCCGAGCCCCGGCGCTCCTGCGCCCTGCGCGGGATCGCCAAGGAGATCTCCCGGGCCGGGGACGTCCCCTGGTACGCGATGAGCCTGGGTGAGCACCGGGCCCGGCAGATCCTGCGCGAACGGCCGGTGACGGCCACGTACGAGGTCTGCTCGCGTCTGGGCGCCTTCGGCAGCCGGAGCGAGTTCTAGATCCCCTCTCGTACGAGGGCCCGGGCGCGGGATCGTCCCCGCGCCCGGGCCCCTCGTACGTCCGGCCGCTCACGCCGCCGGACCCCCCTTGGGGGCCGCGCCGTTGAGGGCCTCCAGGTCGCTCTTGCGCACCCGGATCACCAGCAGCGCGGTGGCCAGGGCGACTCCCGCCATCGCCACGGCGGCGCCGAACGCGGTGGAGATGCCCTGCGTGAGCACGAGGTCGCCCCACGGGTCGGGCAGCTGCCCGGTCTCCTGGAAGGCGGCCGCCTGGCCGGGCTCCGCCGTGGCCATGAAGGCGGGAACCTGCTGGTCGGCCTCAGTGCGGGCGGCCGTACCGAAAACGGTGACCAGGATGGACAGGCCCAGGGAACCACCGACCTGCTGGCTGGCGTTGAGCAGTCCGGAGGCCGCGCCCGCTTCCTTCTGCGACACCCCGGAGACGGCGGTCAGGGTGAGCGTCACGAAGTTGAGGCCCATGCCGAATCCGAACAGCAGCATCGGCCCGAGCACCCCGGCCGCGTACGAGGAATCGGTGCGGATGAGGGTGAGCCAGCCGAGCCCCACGCCGACGAGGGCGGAGCCGGACACCATGAACGGCTTGGGGCCGAAGCGGGGCAGGAAGCGCTGCGAGAGGCCCGCGGCCGTGACGATGGCGACGGTCACGGGAAGGAAGCCGAGCCCGGACTCGATCGGGGTGAAGCCCAGCACGTTCTGCACGAACTGGACGATGAAGAAGAACATGCCGAACATCGCCGCGGCGAGGCTGAGCATGATCAGGTAGGTGCCGGCCCGGTTGCGGTCGGCGAACATGCGGAGCGGGATGATCGGTTCACGGGCCCGGGACTCGACGGCGACGAAGAGCCCGAGCAGGACCACGGCCGCCGCGAACGAGCCGAGGGTGAGCGGATCGCGCCAGCCGTCTTCCGAGGCGCGGATGAAGCCGTAGACGAGCGAGGCCATGCCGCCGGTGGAGGTCACGGCACCGGCGATGTCGAAACGGCCGGGGTGGCGCTCGGACTCGGTGATGTAGAGCGGGGTGAGGACCGCGATCAGCACGCCGATCGGTACGTTGACGAAGAGGACCCAGCGCCAGTCGAGCCACTCGGTCAGCATCCCGCCCGCCAGCAGGCCGATGGCGCCGCCGCCCGCGGAGACGGCGGCGAACACCCCGAAGGCGCGGTTCCGCTCGGGCCCTTCCGGGAAAGTCGTCGTGATCAGCGCGAGCGAGGTCGGGGAGGCGATGGCGCCGCCGACCCCCTGGAGGGCGCGGGCGGCGAGCAGCTGCCACGGTTCCTGGGCGAAGCCGCCGAGGAGGGAGGCCAGGGTGAAGAGCAGGATGCCGGCCATGAACACCCGGCGCCGGCCCAGGATGTCACCGGCCCGGCCGCCGAGCAGGAGCAGTCCGCCGAAGGTGAGCGTGTAGGCGCTCAGCACCCAGGAAAGATCGGTGGTGCTGAAGTCGAGGGCGGTCTGGATGTGCGGGAGGGCGATGTTCACGATCGTCGCGTCGAGAACGACCATGAGCTGGCAGGCGGCGATCACGGTGAGCGCGATTCCGGGGCGCCCCTCCCGGTGGGCCGCGCCCGGTATTCGGTCTGTGGCGAGCTGAGAACGTGTCACTGAGGATCCCCCTAAGTGAAACAGTGGACGCATTCGTTCACTTGTGGACCACGTTACGAGCCGAAACGCGGTGGACGCGAGCATTCACCGTGGCGGAAATCGGTCGTACGCGCGGCGCATGGCCGCGCCTGAACCCGAACGGACGATTCTCGGGACGGAGTTGGGGAGGGCGGGGCGCAGTCGTGTCGGCCGGTCTCGCGGTCGCTCCTTCACGAGTGCGACGAGAAGGGTGCCGGCCGGTGGCGGAGCCGTCCGGTCCGGAGTGTGTGCCTCGGGCCCGGCTGCTGAGCAGGGAGGCGGTGGGTGGCGGAATCGGCGGGGCGGCACTGGGTCGTCGTGGATGCCCGCTACGGCGCTGCCCGCGCGCGGCGCATGGGTGTGCGGTCGCGAAGGAGGGCCGGGGTTTCGTCGGGGTGATCGGTGTGGTGGTGTCGCCGCAGCGCGATGCGAATGTCGCAGCGTCGGACCGGGCAGGGGCCGGGCGTGGGAACGGGCGTGGAACAGGTGTGACGTCGGACGCGGGGGTGGTCGCGGAGGCGGCCGGGGGATCGGCCGGGGCCTCGGCCGTGGGGCGGATCGGGGACCGGCCGGGCGGCCCGAGCCGGGCCCGACCAGGGGCGGGGTGTGCAGGCGGCGCGGGGCGGCGTAACCTTGCTCGCGCCATGCCGTACGAAGCACCCACCCACACCGTCGAACGCTCCCTCCGTGCAACCACCGGCGCCAAGGTCATCGCCGGGGTCGACGAAGTCGGACGAGGGGCCTGGGCCGGTCCCGTCACCGTGTGCGCGGCGATCACCGGTCTGCGCCGGCCGCCCGCCGGACTCACCGACTCCAAACTCCTCACCCCCAAGCGACGCGACGCCCTCGTCGACGTCCTGGAGGCCTGGGTCACGGCCCACGCCCTCGGACACGCCTCCCCGGAGGAGATCGACGAGCTGGGCATGACCGCCGCCCTGCGGCTCGCGGCGGAGCGCGCCCTCGAGGCCCTGCCGGTACGGCCCGACGCGGTCATCCTCGACGGCAAACACGACTACCTCGGCGCGCCCTGGCAGGTCCGCACGGTGATCAAGGGCGACCAGTCGTGCGTCGCCGTCGCGGCGGCCTCGGTCATAGCCAAGGTCCGGCGCGACCGCATGATGGCGGAGATCGGCGGACCGGCCGGAGGCTTCGAGGAATTCGCCTTCGCCCTCAACGCCGGATATCCCTCGCCCGTACACCGGGCGGCGCTGGAGGAGCTGGGGCCCACTCCCTACCACCGGCTCTCGTGGTCCTACCTCGACGCGCTTCCCCGGTGGCGCCACCTCAAGAAGGTGCGCCGCAGCGAGGAGTCGATGGAGCTGGAAAACGGAGGCCAACTCGGCTTCGATTTCTGATCGCACCCACGTGCCCACGGCCGGTACGTTTCGTACCGGTGTTTGATACACACCACCTCACGCCTCTCACCACGCCATCGAGGAGCCTCAGATTCACGAGAGTGCCCAGGGTCCCCGCGTCACCCCGGCAGCGAGCCGCACCGCGCAGACCCCCCGCCCCGTACCTGGTCCGCGTCCCGTAGCCGTACCGCGGCCCGGACGCCCCGGTCCTTCCCCCGCAGCGGCCGGCCGCGCGGGCGGTGCCCTCAGGCCCGCCCCGCCCGCGCAGCGCGCGCCGCAGCAGGCCACCCCCGGACCCGTTCCCGCAGCCCCCGCAGCGCCGTCCGTCTCGGCGTCGGTGCCGCAGATCCAGCTGATCCCGGCCTCCCCCGACGGCGCGCTCGACGCGGCCGAAGAGGCCGTGGACCTGCTGCTCGACACCGGGCGCGCGCCCGGCGACATCCTGGTGCTCACCACCGGCGACCCGCACCCGTGGGCCGCTCACGAGCTGTCCTTCGGCGAGGCCGCCTACTGGGCCCTGCACGACGCCGGGGACGACGTCTTCTACGCGGACGCCTCCCAGGTCCAGCGCGCCGCAGGCCGTCCCGTCGTGGTCTTCGCCGTCAACGGCGGAGCGGTCGACACGGTCGCCGGCTCCCTGCCGGTCGCGCTCACGCGGGCCGGTGCACTGCTCATCGTGTGCGGCGACCCGCAGCAGATCAACTCCGTGCTGGGTGCGGGCGTCTGACGTCCCGTATCCCGACACGGGCGAGGGGTGGAGCGGGGCGGGCCGTGGGCCGGCCCCGCAGAAGCCCGACGGCCGACGCACCGTACGAGGGTCAGCGGGCGGCGGTCCGGCGCTGAGCCTCGGCCGCGCCGCCGCCGGTGTGCAGGGCGATCGGGGCGAACTCGGCCACCGTGTCGCCGAGCCGCTGAGGCCGTGAGTCCGAGCTGGGCCGCCGGCCGCCCCGGCCCTCGCCCAGTACCTGCCAGCCGCCGCGGGTCAGCGTGATGTACGCGCCGCAGCGCAGCCCGTGCAGGGTGCAGGCGTCCCGCAGACCCCACATCCAGGCTCCGTCCTCCTCGGTCCACCGCTCGTCGCCCTCGCGGCAGTAGAGCAGCACCGCCGTGCGCACCGGCGTCCGGCGCCGCAGATCGTGCGGGATGACCCGGCGCAGCCGCGACAGCAGGGCGTTGCGGTACTCCCAGCCGTCGGCCGAGGCCGACCGCTGCACGAAGGAGGCGCTCGCCACCAGCTGCTCCTCCGGGCCGAGAACGGCGATGACCGCCGTCGACGGCACGGGGCTGTGCCGGGAATGCAGCCCGCTGACGACCTCGCGCGGACTGCGGAGCAGGGGAATGCCCGCCGCCGTCCACTCTGCGGGTTCCAGCAGCCGGCCGTGCCGGCTGGCGCCGCCGGTGGCCGTTGTCAAAGACGTGGTCGAGGGCGGGGCGAATCCGAAGGTCACGGTCCTCCCTTCGGGTACGCGCCCGCAGGCGGGCACGGCTGGAGTGTGGGCGCGCCGCAGCACGGCCCAGGAGGGTGCCGGGAAGCCGGGCGGGATCGCTCCAATTCTCGCGTGGCCAGCAACCATGCGGCAACGAGCAATTGGCGACGCCGACCGGAATTCGCCGGTATGCCGTTCATATCCTTGCCCCGTCAGGCCGCGGCTGACGCATCCGGCTATGGCTGAAGGGCCAGCACCAGCGGGAACACCCCCTTCGCGCCTGCCCGACGGAGCAGCCGGGCGGCCACGGCAAGGGTCCACCCGCTCTCCGCGCGGTCGTCCACGAGGAGCACCGGTCCTGCTGCCTGGGTCAGCGTCGCGGCCAAGTCCGGGGGCACGCTCAAGGCCTGGTGGAGTCCCCTCACCCGCTGGGCGCTGTTGGAGGAGGGCAGGCCGTACTCGGGGACCTGGTCCGTGTACGCGAGCGTCCCGAGCAGAGGCAGCCGCCCGACCTCCGCGATGCGCGCGGCCAGTGAACCGACCAGCTGGGGGCGGCTGCGTGAGGGCAGCGCGACCACGCCCACCGGCCTGGCCGGTGCGTCCGGGGCCCCCGAGGCCCATCCGCCGGGGCCGCGCGCCCAGTCGGCGAGGACGGCCACCACAGCCTGGGCCACGTCGTCCGGAATCGGCTGGTCGGGGCTCTGCGGGGCGAGCATCGGCCGCAGCCGGTTGCCCCAGCCGATGTCCGACAGCCGGCCCAGCGCCCGTCCCGTGGAGGCCTGTTCACCCGCCGGAATACGGCCCTTGAGGTCCACGCCGACCGCCGCGAGCCCGGTCGGCCACATCTTGCGCGGCTCCAGCTCCACACCCGGGCGGCCGAGTTCACCGCGGGCGGTGTCCAGCGCGGCGGTGGACACGTCCGCCGTGAACCGGGCACCGGCGCAGTTGTCGCAGCGGCCGCAGGGGGCGGCCTCCTCGTCGTCGAGCTGGCGGCGCAGGAACTCCATCCGGCACTCGGTGGCCGCTGCGTAGTCGCGCATGGCCTGCTGTTCCGCGGCCCGTTGACGGGCCACCCACGCATAGCGCTCGGCGTCGTACGCCCAGGGCTCGCCCGTCGAGGTCCAGCCGCCCTTGACCCGGTGCACGGCGCCGTCCACATCCAGCACCTTGAGCATCGTCTCCAGCCGGGTGCGGCGCAGGTCGACCAGAGGCTCGAGGGCGGGCAGCGACAGCGGGCGGCCCGCCTGGGCGAGCACGTCCAGCGTGCGGCGCACCTGCTCCTCGGGCGGGAAGGCCACCGAGGCGAAGTACTGCCAGATCGCCTCGTCCTCCCGGCCGGGCAGGAGCAGGACCTCCGCGTGCTCCACACCGCGGCCGGCGCGCCCGACCTGCTGGTAGTAGGCAATGGGGGAGGAGGGGGAGCCCAGGTGCACGACGAAGCCGAGATCGGGCTTGTCGAAGCCCATGCCCAGGGCCGAGGTGGCCACCAACGCCTTGACCCGGTTGGCCTGGAGGTCGTCCTCGGCCTGCTGCCGGTCGGCGTTCTCCGTCTTGCCGGTGTACGAGGACACCGTGTGCCCGCGGTGGCGCAGGTACGCGGTGACCTCCTCGGCCGCCGCGACCGTCAGCGTGTAGATGATTCCGGAGCCCGGCAGGTCGCCGAGGTGGTCGGCGAGCCAGGCCAGCCGGTGCGCCGCGTCCGGCAGCGTGAGGACGGCCAGGCTGAGGCTCTCGCGGTCCAGCGGGCCGCGCAGGACGAGCGCGTCGGTGCCGGCTCCGGTACCGAGCTGCTCGGCGACGTCGGCTGTCACGCGGGCATTGGCCGTGGCGGTCGTGGCCAGCACCGGGACGCCCGGAGGGAGATCGGCCAGCATGGTGCGCAGCCGGCGGTAGTCCGGTCGGAAGTCGTGCCCCCAGTCGGAGATGCAATGGGCCTCGTCCACGACGAGGAGGCCGGTCGCGGCGGAGAGCTTGGGAAGGACCTGGTCGCGGAATTCGGGGTTGTTGAGCCGCTCCGGGCTCACCAGCAGGACGTCCACCTCGCCCGCGGCGACCTCGGCCTGGATGCCCTCCCACTCTTCGGGGTTGGCGGAGTTGATGGTGCGGGCGCGGATCCCGGCGCGGGCGGCGGCCTCGACCTGATTGCGCATCAGCGCGAGGAGAGGGGAGACGATCACGGTTTGTCCGGCGCCGCTCGCCCGCAGCAGCGAGGTGGCGACGAAGTACACCGCGGACTTGCCCCAGCCCGTGCGCTGCACCACCAGCGCCCGGCGCTTGTGCGCGACGAGCGCTTCGATCGCCCGCCACTGGTCCTCGCGCAGGCGAGCCGTGCCCGTGGGGTCGCCCACGAGGCGGGCGAGTACGGAGTCGGCCGAGGACCTCAGGTCTGCGTTCATGCCCCCATGCAACCCGATGCCTCGGACATCGCGCCAATGCCGCTCTGAACCTGTGGATGTTGAAAATTGAATTGGTTATCCACAGGCCTTTCGCGATCGGATCTTGCGCGGGACCTTCGGGGCATGACGAACCACAACGCATCACGCACCCCGTCCGACCGGCCGTCCACCAGCACCGCCGGATCCAGCACCGACCCCCGGATCACCCTGCGCAGCCCGGCCGAGCTGGCCGACGCGCTGCCCTACATGCTCGGCTTCCACCCCACCGACTCCCTCGTCATGGTCGCCGTGCACGGCGAGGGCGGCCGCTTCGGCGGCCGGCTCCGCGTCGGCATCCCGGCCTCTCCCGCGGAATGGGAGGAGACCGCGCGCCAAGTCGCCGACTGCCTGATCCGCGGCTGCGAGCGGCGCGGGGGCAAGCCCGAGGGAATCGTCGTCTTCCTGTGTCAGGAACCGCAGGGCGGGGAGAGCGGTCAGCGGGTGATGACGCGGCTGCGGCCGCTCGCCCAGCGCATCAGGCTGGCCTGCGGCGCCCTGGACGTGCCCGTGCTCGAGGCCTTGTGCCTCTCGGCGGGCCGCTTCTGGTCCTACGTGTGCCCCGACCAGCGCTGCTGTCCGGCCGAGGGCAGTCCGCTGGCCGCGGTCGGCACCTCGGTGATGGCCGCCGCGGCCACTTTCGCCGGCCTCCAGGTCAGGGGCTCGCTCAAGGAGATCGAAGGCCGGCTGGCGCCCCTGGGCGGAGCCGTGGCCGCGGAGATGGAGCGCGCCCTGGACCGGGCGGCCGCCGCCCTCGTACCGAAGATCCTCGACGGGGCCACCCGGGAGGAGGTCGGCGCCGAGACCCTCGCACTGGCCCGGTCGCTGATGCGGCGGATCACGCTCGCCCCACCCCTCGAGGGAACCCCCGCCGACGACCGGGACGACGCGCTGCTCGACCACGACGAGGCGGCCGCGCTGATCCTGGGCCTCCAGGACCGCGAGATCCGGGACATCGCGGCCGAGTGGATGGAGGACGAGGAGGCAGGCCCCGCGCTGCGGCTGTGGCGGGCCCTCGCCCGGCGCTGCGTCGGCGCCTATGGCGAGCACGCGGCGGCTCCGCTCACCCTGGCCGGCTGGGTCTCCTGGTCCCTCGGGGACGAGCCGACCGCCCGGATCGCCCTCGGCCTGGCGCTGCGGGCGGACGCCGACTACCGCTTCGCCCAGCTGCTGCACCACGCCTGCAACGAGGGCATCGACCCCGAGGGGCTGCGGCAGTGCCTGCGGGAGGAGCGGCGACGCCGCGAGCCCCGGCGGGGGCGCCGCCCCGCAGGTTCGCGTCCTCCCGGCCGCCGGGGAAAGCCGGCTCCGAGCCGCGAGTCCCGCCGCACCGCGGGGAGCGGACAGTGAGCCCGCGCCGACTGCCGTGCGGCTCCCTGCTGCGGCGCATCCGGAGCTCCGTCGGCACCGTGGTGAGGCGGCGGGCCCGTCCCGGGCGGGCGCGGCCTGCGCCGCGGCCCGTGACCCGGGCGGGGGTGAGGGCGTTCCCCAGGAGGGTGGCGGGGGCCCGGCCGCGCTGCCGCCCAGCTGAACCGACCGGAGCGCAGACAAGGCGACGCATGTCTCACCCCGCACCTCTCCGACCACCCGGCGTGCCTGCCGCCCGCAGGCCCGAGCTGCCGCCCGTCCACGGCGCCGTCATCTGCGTCGCCGCGCCCTGTCTGGTCATCTCACCGGAACACGGCCAGCTGACGGGGCGCGGGATCGACGGGATCTACCGTTCCGGGCGCCGTCTGCTCTCGCGTTGCGTGCTCCGCGTCGGCGGGCGGGACCCGGTGGCCGTCCAGGGCCGCAGCCTCGGCGCCGACCGGGCGTCCTTCACCGCGACGGTGCGCACCGGGGCCGAGCCCGGCCCCGACCCGGACGTCGGAGTGGAACGGGTCCGGCACGCGGACGGCACCGAGCGGATCACCCTGCGCAGCTTCGCGACCCGGCCGGTCCGGCTGCCGGTGGAGGTACTGCTCGGCACGGACCTGGCGGAACTGGCCGCCGTGGCCGCCGGGAGTCCCGGTCCGGAGCTCCCCGCCGCGGTGCATGCGGCCGGACTGCGGTGGAGCACCGGCGCGGCGCAGGCCGTCACCACCGCCGAGCCACCGCCCGACGACGCGCTGGCCTCGTCCGGGCTGTTGCGCTGGCAGCTCGAACTGGGCCCCGGCGAGTCGCGCACCATCGAGCTGAGGACCACGCAGGACCGGATCGCGCGGGCGCCCGCCGGGCAGGTGGCGAATCCGCTCGCCGACGCCCGGGCCGAAGGGGACGATCCGAGAGTCGAGGCGTGGTTCCGCACCAGCGTCGAGGACCTCGGGGCGCTGCTGCTGAGAGATCCCGGGGAACCGGGCGACGCCTTCGTGGCCGCGGGAGTGCCGTGGCGGCTGGGCCTGGCCCCGGCGGAGTCCCTGTGGGCCGCGCGGATGGCGCTGCCGCTCGGGACCGGACTGGCGGAAGCCACCTTGCGGATCCTGGCCCGCAACCAGAGCGGGGGGAGCGGCCCCGACGCGGGGAAGATCCCCGGCCCGCTGCGGGGGGCGGGCCCCCAGCTCCCGCCCGGCTGCACCGGTACGGAGGCGACCCTGGCCTTCCCCGCGGTGCTCGCCGAGGCCCGGCTCTGGGGAATGCCGGAGGAGGAGGTGGCCCGGCTGCTCCCCGCCGCGGAGCGGTGCCTCGGCTGGCTGCGGGGCGCCTTGGGCGACGACGGTTTCCTGGCCGATCCCGACCCCGGGCCCCGACGCTGCGAGACCCAGGCCCACGCTCACCGGGCCGCCCTGCTCGGAGCCGATCTGCTCGCCGCGTGCGGGCGGCCCGGCGCCGAGGAATGGCGGCAGTGGGCGGCCGCGCTGCGGGAGCGGTTCCGGGCCGACTTCTGGATCGACGGCCCGGACGGGGGCAGGCCCGCGGCGGCCCTGCACCCCGACGGCCGGCCGCTGCCCCGGCTCACGGGGGCCGCCGCCCACCTGCTCGACACCGGCCTCCTCGGTGGTGGCCGGCTGGCGGCCGGACTCCTGGACCGGGCCCGCACCGAGCAGGTGGCCCGGCTGCTCGGGGCTCCCGCCATGGACTGCGGATGGGGGCTGCGGAGCATGGCCGCCAGGGAGCCCGGACACAACCCCTTCGGCCACCGCTCCGGCGCGGTCCGCGCGTACGAGAGCGCCGTGGCAGTGGCCGGACTGGCCCAGGCGGGGTTCGAGAAAGAAGCCGCGGGGCTGCTCCGCGGCCTCCTGGACGCGGCGGAAGGCTTCGGATACCGGCTGCCGGAGATGTTCGCGGCCGAGCAGCGCGTCGCCCGCAGCGCCCCGCTCCCGCACCCGGCGGCGTGCCGCCCGGCCGCGGTGGCCGCCGCGGCCGGGGTCCACGTCCTGACGGCCCTCGCCGGAATCCGCCCCGACGCCCCCGCGGGCACGGTCGCGCTCGCCCCGCTTCCCGGCGCGCCGCTCGGGGCGCTGCGCCTCGCCGGCCTGCGCGTTGCGGGGGAGCCCTTCGCCGTCCGGATCAGCCGGCTCGGCCTCGGCATGGTGGAGGAGGCCGCCGATGCGCTCCAACTGGGCGGTTAAGGGTGAGTTGCCGGTCAGGCCGGACAGCCCCGGTCCGCAGAACAGCGTCTTCAAGGTCACCAAAGCGCTGTTTATCGTCAGGCAGACGACTATGATCGCGGCATGTCGCCCTACGACCCGTCGGCCTTTCCGCCCTTTGCCGTCACCGTCGACCTGGTCGTGCTCACCGTGCGGCGCCACGCGCTGTGTGCGCTGGTCGTCCGGAGGGGTGAGCAGCCGTTCCAGGGGCGCTGGGCGCTGCCCGGCGGATTCGTGCGCGGAGACGAGGACCTCGCAGCGGCCGCGGCCCGGGAACTCTCCGAGGAGACCGGCCTGTGCGCCCACGACCCCGCCGTGCCGGGCGCGGGGAACGGGGCCCATCTCGAACAGCTCGCCACCTACGGTGACCCGAAGCGCGACCCCCGCATGCGCGTGGTCAGCGTGGCGCACCTGGTGCTGGCCCCCGACCTGCCGGCGCCCCGTGCGGGCGGGGACGCCAACAGCGCCCGGTGGGCTCCCGTCGACGAACTGCTGGCATCCGAGGAGCAGACCTCCGCCGGACTCGCCTTCGACCACGCGCGGATCCTCGCCGACGGCGTCGAGCGGGCCCGTTCGAAGATCGAGTACTCCTCGCTGGCCACCGCCTTCTGCCCGCCCGCGTTCACCGTCGGCGAGCTGCGCCGGGTCTACGAGGCGGTCTGGGGCGTGGCCCTCGACCCGCGGAACTTCCACCGCAAGGTCACCGGGACCCCCGGGTTCCTGGTGCCGGCCGGAGGGACGACGACCCGTCAGGGCGGCCGTCCCGCGCAGCTGTTCCGCGCCGGTGGGGCCACCCTGCTCAACCCGCCGATGCTGCGTCCGGAGGTCTGACGCCGCGACACCGGCCCCGGCCGCCGGCACGGCCCCGGCGCGCTGCCCCGGCCGGGCGGCACCATCGACATCCCCACGGACCGGTTGCGTCGTAAATCGGACATATCGCGTTATCTTGCTTGCGGTACTCACGCTGCCGCAGAGCGGTCTCACCCCCCGCGAGAGAAGCGATGCTCCAGGCCATCGGACTCACCAGCACCCCCCGTCCCGACGCCCCGCCCCTCGTGGACGACCTCACCTTCGAGGTCCGCCCGGGGAGCGTGACCGCCCTGCTCGGTGAGCCGGGATCGGGCAAGACCACCGCACTGCGGCTCATGCTCGAACTCGAACCGGGCCGCGGCGTCACCTACTTCCGCGGTCGCCCGCTGCACCGGATCCCGCATCCCGGCCGTGAGGTCGGCGTGCTGCTCGGCGATGTACCCGGCAACCCCGCGCGCACCGTACGCAACCAGCTGCGGATGCTCTGCGCCGCCGCCGGGGTCCCGGCCTCCCGGGCCGACACCATGCTCGAGGTCGTCGGGATCGCGGGCCTGCGGGACCAGCGGCTCGGCTCGCTCTCGCTGGGCATGGAACGGCGGGTCGCGCTGGCCGCGGCACTGCTCGCCGACCCCTGCACCCTGCTGCTGGACGAGCCCGCCGCCGGCCTCTCGCCGCGCGACAGCGGCTGGCTCTACGGGCTGCTGCGCGGCCACGCCTCCCTCGGCGGAGCGGTGCTCTTCACCACCCACGACGCCAAGGAGGCCGTCCGCAACGCCGACCGGGTGGTCAGCGTCGAGGCGGGGCGGCTCGTCGCCGACCAGGACGCCGCCGAGTTCGCCCGGACCCGGCTGCGGCCGCGGGTCGCCGTGCGCACCCCGCACGCGGCCCGGCTGGCCGACGTACTGGGCCGGGAGGCCCGGGCCGCCCAGCGCGCGGTGGAGATCGTGGAGGAGAGCGGCAGCCGCCTGTCGGTGTACGGCAGCAGCTGCGCGGAGGTGGGCGAGACGGCGTTCAAGCACGGCGTGCTGGTCCACCGGCTCGCCGACGAGACCGGAGACGCCGGAGCTACCACGTCGCCGGTCCCGCACGCCCGGGCCGCCGCCGACACGGATTCCGGCGCACCTCCCGGCGCACCTCCCGGCGCGGCTTCCGGCACCCATTCCGGCGGCGCGGCCGGCGGATCGGCTGACGGCGGCGCGGGAACGGGAGAGGGCGCGGGCTGGGGCGGGCGGTCCCGGCGAGCGCGGTCCCGTCGGCCGGCGTCGGCGGTGCGCCGCGTCGGCGGACCCATGCGGCCGCTGCGCTACGAGCTGCTGCGGGTCTTCGGAACCGCCACGCCGGTCCTCACCACCGCGCTCGTCGCCGTCGTCTCCGTCCTGACCGCCCTCGTCCTGGCACGGGCCGGGCACACCCCGCAGAACCGGCTGCTCGCGGCCTGGCCCGAGCTGCTGCCGCTGCCGCCCGCCGCCCTCGGGGCGGGCCTGCTCGGGGCCCTGGCCTTCGGCGAGGAGTATCGCTACCCCGCGCTCGCCGCCGACCGCGGCACCGTGCCCCGCCGGATGGGACTGCTCACCGCCAAACTCGGCGTCTGCGCCGTCCTCGCCCTCCTGCTGGGCGCCCTGGTGGTGGTGGCCGACGCCGCCGCGCTCGCCCTCGTCTTCGACCGCGGACCGCTGCGCACCCCGGTGGAATGGCTGTCCCCGGCCGCGAGTTGGGCAGGGCTGCTCATCGGCTGCGCCTGGGCCGGCGTCCTGGCCTCCGGCGTCTTCCGGTCCGCCACCGCCGGGCTGGCCGCGGTACTCGCCGTGCCGGTGATGGTGGTGCCGCTGGTGCGCAAGGTGCTGGAGGGTTCGTCCGCGTACCCGGTCACCGGACTCGGGCCGCGGCTGCGGAGCCTGACCTGGGTGCAGTGGCCGCCGGAAGCGGACCGCCTGGTCCTGGGGGCCTTGCGGGTGATGGCCCAACCCGTCGGCACCGCTCTGGTGTTGTCGCTGATGGTCCTGTTGTGCGCCTATGGGTTCACCGGACTGCGCAGTCGAGTCCGTTGGTGATCGTTCCGGAGCGCAGAAAGCCCGTACGGGACCGTTGGAGTCCACCTCGCGTGATGCGGACCGCAACTCCCCGTAAAAGGCCCGGTTCTTTACGATAAGTCGTCAATTGCGCAGGTGGCACCGATCACCCTTTCGTGTGCTTTTCACCAAAGACCTCAAGGGTGATGGAGACACGGCCGACAAAGGATTCGTGAGTACCCTTGCGCACACCATGATGACCGCCGCCCGCCATGCCGACTCCGGCCTCGCCGGCCCGGGCGAACTCGACCGCTACCCCTATGCGGAGGCCCCCGGGTCCGACCGCGTCGCAGCGCCCCACTGGGACGGCGCCGACGTCGAGTTGAGCCGCGTCGGCCGCCGCGCGGCCGGCAGCCGCGGCCGCGGACTGCACGGCCAACTCGTCCAGCAGCTCGGCCAGATGATCGTCTCCGGTGACCTCGGGGCGGACCGCCCGCTGGTCCCCGAGGAGATCGGCCAGCGCTTCGAGGTCTCCCGGACCGTCGTCCGCGAGTCGCTGCGGGTCCTGGAGGCCAAGGGCCTCGTCAGCGCCCGCCCGAACGTCGGCACCCGGGTCCGCCCGGTCGCCGACTGGAACCTGCTCGACCCCGACATCATCGAGTGGCGGGCCTTCGGCCCCCAGCGCGACGACCAGCGCCGCGAGCTCAACGAGCTCCGCTGGACCATCGAGCCGCTCGCCGCCCGCCTCGCCGCCGGGCACGGACGCCCGGACATCCAGCAGCGCCTCGCCGACATGGTCGAGATCATGGGCCACGCCCTCGGCCAGGGTGACGTGATCACCTTCGGCCGCGCCGACAACGAGTTCCACGCGCTCCTCATCCAGGTCGCGGGCAACCGCATGCTCGAGCACCTCTCCGGCATCGTCTCCTCCGCGCTCCAGGTCTCCGGCAGCCCGGTCACCGCGTGCGACCGCCCCAGCGAGACCTGCGTCGCGCACCACGCGCGGATGGTCGAGGCCCTCGCCGCCGGTGACGCGACGGGTGCCGAGAACGCCATGCGCCAGCTCCTGACGGTGCATCCGGAGGTCGAGCGCGTGGTCCCCGCCCCGCGCGAGCACTGACGGGCGAACGCGCGGGGGCGCGGGGGTGCACGACGTGTCGCCGGGCCCTGGGGTCCTCCGGACGGAGTCCGGGGGAGGGTCCGGCGACACCGGCGTGCGGTGCCGCATTCCCGCCCGGCAGGAACCGCGCGTATGACCCTATGACCGGCATTGGCGCATACGGGGTGTGACTCGGGCCACGAAGATTGGGCGTAACGCTCTGCGAGGTCACGCGATGACTTAAGAGGTGATGGCCGACGGAGGGAAGACAGCAGCCCTTGCGGGTGCTGTGCAGCTCCCCGGCCCCTGCCCGCGCCCCCGGCCCATCCCCAGTCGGTGGTCGTCGGCTCCGGTCCAGCACCACCAGGCCCGGGGTCGGAAGCCGTTCCCATCGTTCCGAGAGGTTGTTCGTGTCGGCCAGCACATCCCGTACGCTCCCGCCGGAGATCGCCGAGTCCGAGTCTGTGATGGCGCTCATCGAGCGGGGCAAGGCCGAGGGGCAGATCGCCGGCGATGACGTGCGTCGGGCCTTCGAGGCTGACCAGATTCCTGCGACCCAGTGGAAGAATGTTCTGCGCAGCCTCAACCAGATCCTCGAGGAAGAGGGTGTGACGCTGATGGTCAGTGCCGCGGAGTCGCCCAAGCGCACCACCCGCAAGAGCGTCGCAGCGAAGAGCCCGGCCAAGCGGACGGCCACCGAGCCCGTTGCCAAGAAGGCGGCGGCGAAGACGGCGGCCACCGCCGCCGCGGCCCCTGCGGCCGACGCGGCGGACCCGGAGACCACGGACGTCCTCGCGGAGGAGCCCGGAACCGAGCCCGCCGCGAAGAAGACGGCGGCCAAGAAGACGGCGGCGAAGAAGGCCGCGCCCGCCAAGAAGACCGCGGCCAAGAAGACCGCAGCGAAGAAGACCGCCGCCAAGAAGGACGCCGACGAGGCCGGCGACGAGGAGACCCCGGACGAGGGTCCCGACGCGGCCAAGGCGGAGACCGAGGAAGAGGACGAGGGCGGCGAGAACAAGGGCTTCGTCATCTCCGACGACGAGGACGACGCCCCCGCCCAGCAGGTGGTCGTCGCCGGCGCCACGGCCGACCCCGTCAAGGACTACCTCAAGCAGATCGGCAAGGTCCCCCTCCTCAACGCCGAGCAGGAGGTCGAGCTCGCCAAGCGCATCGAGGCGGGTCTGTTCGCCGAGGACAAGCTGGCGAACTCCGACAAGCTGGCGCCCAAGCTCAAGCGCGAGCTGGAGATCATCGCGGAGGACGGCCGCCGCGCGAAGAACCACCTGCTGGAGGCCAACCTCCGCCTCGTGGTCTCCCTCGCCAAGCGCTACACCGGCCGCGGCATGCTCTTCCTGGACCTGATCCAGGAGGGCAACCTGGGCCTGATCCGCGCCGTGGAGAAGTTCGACTACACCAAGGGCTACAAGTTCTCCACGTACGCGACCTGGTGGATCCGCCAGGCGATCACGCGCGCCATGGCCGACCAGGCCCGCACCATCCGCATCCCCGTGCACATGGTCGAGGTCATCAACAAGCTCGCCCGCGTGCAGCGCCAGATGCTCCAGGACCTGGGCCGCGAGCCCACCCCGGAGGAGCTGGCCAAGGAACTCGACATGACCCCCGAGAAGGTCATCGAGGTCCAGAAGTACGGCCGCGAGCCGATCTCCCTGCACACCCCGCTCGGCGAGGACGGCGACAGCGAGTTCGGCGACCTCATCGAGGACTCCGAGGCCGTCGTCCCGGCCGACGCGGTGAGCTTCACGCTCCTGCAGGAGCAGCTGCACTCGGTGCTCGACACCCTCAGCGAGCGCGAGGCCGGTGTGGTCTCCATGCGCTTCGGCCTCACGGACGGCCAGCCGAAGACCCTCGACGAGATCGGCAAGGTCTACGGGGTCACCCGTGAGCGCATCCGCCAGATCGAGTCCAAGACCATGTCGAAGCTGCGCCACCCCTCGCGTTCGCAGGTGCTGCGCGACTACCTCGACTGACCGGCCGGGCCGGCGGCGCGAGCGTACCGGCGCCGGGGGCCGCGGGGGTGCGCACGGCCATCAGGCATCCCACTCTGGGTGGAGTCACGCACACTCGGAGTCAGGAGACCTCATGCGTCGTCCCATTGCCCGCGCCCTGGCGGGAGCGCTGACCCTGGCGGCGGGAGCGGCCGCGGCACCACTGGCCCAGGCGCCGCACGCGGCCGCCGACAGCGTGGTGATCGGCGGCAAGCCGGTCAAGGTCGGCGACAGCCCCTGGGTCGTGGCCCTCGCCAGCCGTGACCGGTTCGGGGGTACGCGGGGCGGGCAGTTCTGCGGGGGCGTCGTCGTGGCCCCGGCGAAGGTGGTGACGGCGGCCCACTGCCTGGGCCGGGACGTGCTGGGCGGACCCGTCGAGTCGGTCGGCGACTTCCGGGTGATCGCGGGACGGACGGAGTTGCGGGCGAGCGACGGCCGGGAGATCGCGGTGCGCGGGGCGCGGGTGAACCCGGATTACGACCCGGTCAGCAACGCCGGCGACCTCGCCGTCCTGGACCTGGCGGAATCCCTTCCGGCGCACTACGTCCTCCCGCTGGCCGGGGCGGGGCACGCCGCCTACGCGCCGGGGACCCAGGCGGTCGTGTACGGCTGGGGCGACACCAGCGGTTTTGGTGACTACGCGTACGCGCTGCGCGCCGCGCGGGTGAGCGTGCTGTCCGACGAGACCTGCGGGCGGGCCTACCCCGGGGACGCGAACGGGCAGTACCGGGCGGAATCGATGGTGTGCGCGGGCGACGGCGACGGGGGCAAGGACGCCTGCCAGGGCGACAGCGGGGGACCGCTGGTCGCCCAGGGGCGGCTCATCGGCCTGGTGTCGTGGGGACGCGGCTGCGGGCGGGCCGACAGCCCGGGGGTGTACACGCGCATCGCCCCCCTGGTCGACTTCGTGACGGCCCCGGAGAGCGCCGCGCAGCCGGCAGGGGTCCAGGACTCCCCGCCCCAGGCCGCGAGGGCGTACGGAGCGGGTGCAGGGCCCGTGGCGGGGCATCGTGCAGAGCGGGGCGCGTAGGCGGCCCGTACGCCCCCGATCGGGTCCGGGTATGAGGACGGGCGGCACCCCTGGGTCGCAGGAGTGCCGCCCGTCGACCGGCCTGGCCGGTCCTGGCTCGTCGGATGCGAGGAACAGGCTGTGTCAGCGGTCCTCGGGTTCGGCATGGGCAGCCGGAGCGGACGTAAGCCGCTCGGTCTCATCCTGTATTTCCGCGGCGATCTTCTTGAGTTCCGGCTCGAACTTGCGACCGTGGTGGGCGCAGAAGAGCAGTTCACCGCCGCTCAGCAGGACGACGCGCAGATATGCCTGGGCGCCGCAACGGTCGCATCGGTCAGCGGCCGTCAGCGGGGTCGCGGGTGTCAGAACAGTAGTCACGTCGCCTCTTCTCTAGCTCGACGAGCTGTCGTACCAGGGTCAACATCCAACCAGGCCGAAAACGTTCCCGCTCGCGGCTTTTCCTCGAAACTTCCTTCCGAAGCTGGCCGGCTGTTGCCGGTTGGCGGCGAAGGAGCCGTATTGCGTTGCTTTACGGTTTCGCGTTGTCAGTCGTGCGCTTGTCGCAGTTCCATCCTCCCCCAGCGGGAGCGCCAGGTTGTTCATGAGGACGTGCCCGAACACTAAATGGTTCATGCGCGGAAGGGAACGTGATGTTTCCTTCACCCCCACGGGGGATCGAACGTTCGTGCGGATCTGGACTAGGCTGAGGAACGCGCGAGGGTGGCGTTGCATCGGCTCTACCTGGCCTCGGTACCCTTCGACCGGCACCCGAGCCACCCCTGCGCCCCAGCGGGCCAGAAAAGAAATTCAGCGAGGAGCGAACTGCGTGACCGCCGACACGTCCGTGCCTTCCAGCGCGCTGCTGTCCGGAGCAGACCGGGACGGTTCCAACTACACCGCGCGGCACCTGCTCGTCCTCGAAGGGCTGGAGGCCGTCCGCAAGCGCCCCGGCATGTATATCGGCTCGACCGACAGCCGGGGCCTGATGCACTGCCTCTGGGAGATCATCGACAATTCCGTCGACGAGGCCCTGGGCGGGTACTGCGACTACATCGAGGTGATCCTGCACGAGGACGCCTCCGTGGAGGTCCGCGACAACGGCCGCGGCATCCCCGTGGACGTCGAGCCCAAGACCGGCCTGTCCGGCGTCGAGGTCGTCATGACCAAGCTGCACGCCGGAGGCAAGTTCGGCGGCGGATCGTACGCGGCCTCCGGCGGCCTGCACGGCGTCGGTGCCTCCGTGGTCAACGCCCTCTCCGCCCGGCTGGACGTGGAGGTGGACCGCGGCAGCTCCACGCACGCGATCAGCTTCCGCCGCGGCGTCCCCGGGATGTTCACCGAGCAGGGTCCCGACAGCCCCTTCGACCCCGCGAACGGCCTGCGCAAGGTCAAGCGGATCGCCAAGGGGAAGACCGGCACCCGGGTCCGCTACTGGGCCGACCGGCAGATCTTCCTGAAGGACGCCCGGCTCAACCTGGAGACGCTCTACCAGCGCGCCCGCCAGACCGCCTTCCTCGTCCCCGGCCTGACCCTGGTCGTCCGCGACGAGCGGGGCATCGACGGGGCCGGCAAGACCGAGGAGATCTTCCGCTTCGACGGAGGCATCAGCGAGTTCTGCGAGTACCTCGCCCAGGACAAGGCCGTCTGCGACGTACTGCGCCTGACCGGCACGGGCACCTTCAAGGAGACCGTCCCGGTCCTCGACGACCGCGGCCACATGACGCCCACCGAGGTCACCCGGGAGCTCGGCGTGGACATCGCCCTGCGCTGGGGCACCGGGTACGAGACCAACGTCAAGTCCTTCGTGAACATCATCGCCACCCCCAAGGGCGGCACCCACGTCTCCGGCTTCGAGCGCTCGGTCACCAAGACCGTGAACGAGGTGCTGCGCTCGGCGAAGCTGCTGCGCGTCGCCGAGGACGACGTGGTCAAGGACGACGCGATGGAGGGCATGACGGCCGTCGTCACCGTCCGCCTCGCCGAGCCCCAGTTCGAGGGCCAGACCAAGGAGGTCCTCGGCACCTCGGCCGCGACCCGGATCGTCGCCGCCGTCGTCGCCAAGGAGCTCAAGGCCTTCCTGACCTCCACCAAGCGCGACGACAAGCAGCAGGCGCGCTCGGTGATGGAGAAGATCGTCGCGGCGGCCCGGACCCGGATCGCGGCGCGCCAGCACAAGGAGGCGCAGCGCCGCAAGACGGCGCTCGAGTCCTCCTCGCTGCCCGCCAAGCTCGCCGACTGCCGCAGCGACGACGTGGACCGCAGCGAGCTCTTCATCGTCGAGGGCGACTCGGCCCTCGGCACGGCGAAGCTCGCCCGCAATTCCGAGTTCCAGGCGCTCCTGCCCATCCGCGGCAAGATCCTCAACGTCCAGAAGTCCTCGGTTTCGGACATGCTCAAGAACGCCGAGTGCGGGGCGATCATCCAGGTCATAGGAGCCGGCTCGGGCCGGACCTTCGACCTCGACGCCGCCCGGTACGGGAAGATCGTCCTCCTCGTCGACGCCGATGTGGACGGCGCGCACATCCGCTGCCTGCTGCTCACGCTCTTCCAGCGGTACATGCGGCCCATGGTCGAGGCGGGCCGGGTGTTCGCGGCGGTGCCGCCGCTGCACCGGATCGAGCTGGTCCAGCCGAAGAAGGGCCAGGACAAGTACGTCTACACGTACTCGGACAACGAGCTGCGCCAGACCCTGCTCGAGTACCAGCGCAAGAACATCCGGTACAAGGACTCCATCCAGCGCTACAAGGGCCTCGGCGAGATGGACGCGGACCAGCTGGCGGAGACCACCATGGATCCCCGCTTCCGGACCCTGCGCAGGATCAACATCGGCGACCTCGACTCCGCCGAGACGGTCTTCGACCTGCTCATGGGCAACGAGGTGGCCCCGCGCAAGGAGTTCATCACCAGCTCCGCGGCCACCCTGGACCGCTCGCGCATCGACGCCTGACCCGGCGGGCACGCCTCGCACACCGTCGCTCTTCGCTCCATCACCTGAAGGAGTGAAGAGCGACGGGACATCAGTCCGGAAAGCGACCATTGAGCACATCCTTGTGAGCACGCGGCCAATGCGGCAGCGGACAAGGAGAGTTCGGTGGACAAGCACGCAGGTCGTGATGCCGGAACGATCCGGCTGGACGACCCCTGGTACGACGCGCTGGCCGTCGGCTGGGGCGAGGGAGCGGACCCCTCCGCGCCCCACCCGGCCCCCGCCGGCCACCCCGCGCAGGGCGCATCCGACATCTACCTCGAAGTGCAGCGCAGCGCCGCCTTCCAGGAGGTCCGCAGCCGCTACCGCAGGTTCGTCGTCCCCGCGACCGCCGGTTTCTTCCTCTGGTACGTCGCCTACGTGATCGCCGCCACCGCAGCGCCCGGCCTGATGGCCCGGCCCGTGGCGGGCGCGGTGAACGTGGCCATGCTGGCGGGGCTCGGCCAGTTCCTCAGCACCTTCCTGCTGACCTGGGCCTACGCCCGGCACGCGCGGCTGCGCCGGGACCGGGCCGCGCTCGACCTGCGCTGGACCGTCTTCGAGCAGGAGCGCGGCCAGGAGCGGAACCGGGCGAAGGGGGCCGGCCGGTGACCACCGAGCACCAGACCCTCGCGCTGGTCCTGTTCAGCGCGTTCATCGCGGTGACCCTGGGCATCACCACGTGGGTCAGCCGCAACCGGCACGGTTCGGCTGAGGAGTTCTACGCGGGCGGGCGACTGTTCTCCCCGATGGAGAACGGTTTCGCCATCGCGGGCGACTACATGTCCGCCGCCTCCTTCCTCGGCATCTCCGGACTGATCGCCCTCTTCGGCTACGACGGAATGCTGTATTCGGTCGGGTTCCTCGTCGCCTGGCTGGTGGTGCTCTTCCTGGTCGCCGAACTCGTCCGCAACTGCGGGCGCTTCACCCTCGCCGACGTGGTCGCCGCCCGCATGAGCGAGCGCCCCGTGCGCATCGCGGCGGGAACCTCCTCGGTGGTCGTCTCGGTGCTCTACCTCGTCGCGCAGATGGTGGGCGCCGGCAGCCTGGTCGGCCTGCTGCTGGGGAGTTCGACCGCCACGGCGCGGACGCTCACGGTGATCGGCGTGGGCGCCCTGATGGTGGTCTACGTGTCCTTCGGCGGAATGCGGGCCACCACCTGGATCCAGATCGTGAAGGCCGTGCTGCTGATGGGCGGGGCGATCACCCTGACCGTGCTCGTGCTCCTGCGCTTCCACGGGAACGTCGACCAGCTGCTCACCACCGCCGCCGACCGCAGCGGGCACGGGCTGCGCTTCCTGAGCCCCGGCCTCAAGTACGGCGGGGACTGGACGGCCCGCTTCGACTTCATCAGCCTCGGCCTCGCGCTGGTGCTGGGCACGGCCGGGCTGCCGCACATCCTGTCGCGCTTCTACACCGTTCCCACGGCCCGGGCCGCCCGCCGGTCGGTGGTCTGGGCGATCGCGCTGATCGGCGGCTTCTACCTGATGACCATCGTGCTCGGCTTCGGGGCGGCCGCCCTGCTGGGCCCGGACCAGGTGCGGGCCTCCAACGCCTCGGGGAACACGGCCGTTCCGCTGCTCGCGGCCTTCCTCGGCGGCGGCGCGGGTTCCACCGGGGGCGCGGTGCTGTTCGCCTTCGTGGCCGCCATCGCCTTCGCCACCATCCTGGCCGTGGTCGCCGGGATCACCCTCGCGTCCTCGGCCTCCGTCGCGCACGACCTGTACGCCTCGCTCAAGCGGCGGCGCGCCAGGCAGCGCAGCGAGGTGTCCGTGGCCCGGGCCGCGGCGGTCGGGATCGGGGCGGTCGCCATCGCGCTGGGACTGCTCGCGCAGAACCTCAACGTCGCCTTCCTGGTGGGGCTGGCCTTCGCGGTGGCCGCCTCGGCCAATCTGCCGGTGCTGCTGTACTCGCTCTTCTGGCGGGACTTCACCACGCGGGGAGCCGTCTGGGCGGTGTACGGGGGTCTGGTCCCGGCGGTCCTGCTGGTCGTCCTCTCGCCCGTGGTCTCGGGGAGTCCCGAATCGCTCTTCCCCGGCGTGGACTTCCAGGTCTTCCCCTTGCAGAACCCGGGCATCGTCTCGATCCCGCTGGGTTTCCTGGCGGGCTGGCTCGGCACCGTCGCCTCGGGTGAGGAGGCGGACGAGCGCAAGCACGCGGAGACCGAGGTCCGTTCGCTGACCGGGGCCGGCGCGGTCTGAGCGCCGTCTGAGCGCGTTCAGGAGGCGTCGGACGGGCGCCAGGTGTAGCGGTGTTCGGGGCGGCCGGTCTCGCCGTAGCGCAGGGCGAGCGTGACCCGGCCCGTACGGTCCAGCAGCTTCAGGTAGCGCTGGGCGGTCTGGCGGCTGATGCCCGCGCGCTCGGCGATCTGCTGGGTGGACAGCGGGCCTCCGGCCGCGAGCAGGACCTGGCGGACCACCTCCGCGGTGGTGGCGGAGTGGCCCTTGGGGAGGTCGTTCGGGGACCCGGCGGTGGCCAGGGCACCGAAGATCCGGTCCACCTCGGCCTGTTCGGCCTCGCCGCCGGTTTCCAGGGTGCGCCGCAGCGACCCGTACGCCTCCAGCTTCGTGCGCAGGCCGGCGAAGGTGAAGGGTTTGACCAGGTACTGGAGGGCGCCGAGGCGCATGGCGGCCTGGACGGTGGCCAGGTCACGGGCGGCCGTCACCATGATCACGTCGGTGCGCAGGCCGCGTTGGCGCAGGCGGCGCACCAGGTCCAGGCCGTTCTCGTCGGGGAGGTAGTGGTCGAGGAGGACGAGGTCGACCGGGTGGGTGGTGAGGAAGTCGAGGGCCTCGGCCGCCGAATGGGCCTGGGACGCGACCAGGAAACCGGGAACCTTCGCCACGTACGCCGCGTTGATCCGGGCAACGCGCATGTCGTCGTCGACGACCAATACGCGGATCGGGGTCTCGTTCATCTCAGGGCCTCCGGGAGTACGACGGAGAACTCCGCCCCTCCGTCCGCTGCCTCGCCGGCCCGTGCGCTGCCGCCCTGCCGTTCCGCGAGACGGCGTACGAGGGCCAGGCCGAGCCCGCGCTCGCGGTGGGCCTCGGGCTGCTTGGTGGACCAGCCCTCCGTGAAGATCTCCTCGCGGCGGGCGGCGGGGACGCCGGGGCCGCTGTCGCGCACCCGCAGCACGGCGGTGCGGCCCTCGGCGCTCAGTTCCACCTCGACCAGGGGCGCCGTCGAGCCGGCGGCGGCGTCCAGGGCGTTGTCCACCAGGTTGCCGAGGATGGTGACGAGGCCTCCGGGATCGACCACACGGTCGGGGAGGAAGCTGCTCCCTGCCAGCCGCAGGGGGACGCCGCGCTCGGCCGCGACGGTCGCCTTGCCCACGAGGAGGGCTGCGAGCAGAGGGTCGCGCACCTTCTCCGTGACCTGTTCGGCGGTGGTGCGGTGCACCCCGACGACCTCCGTGACGAACTCCGCGGCCTCCTGGTGCAGGCCCAGCTCCAGCAGGCCCAGGAGGGTGTGGAGGCGGTTCGCGTGCTCGTGGTCCTGGGCGCGCAGGGCGTCGATGAGGCCCCGGGTGGAGTCCAGCTCGCGGCCCAGGCGCTCGAGCTCGGTGCGGTCGCGCAGCGTGGCGACGGCGCCGCCGTCCTCGGTGGGCATCCGGTTGGCGACCAGGACGCGCGAGCCCTGGACGGTGACCAGGTCCCGGCCGGTGACGCGGCCCGACAGGACGTCGGCGGTGCGCCCCGCGCCCAGTACGTCGTCCAGCGGACGCCCGGCGAGGGAGGCGGCGGAGTCCGGCGTGAGGCCGAGCAGGCGGGCGGCCTCGTCGTTGACCAGCCGGATCCGGCCCTCCCGGTCGAGGGCGATCACGCCTTCGCGGATGGAGTGCAGCATCGCCTCGCGCTCGGCGAGCAGGCCGGCGATGTCGGAGAAGGCGAGGTCCCGGGTCTGCCGGTGGATCCTGCGTGACAGCAGGTAGGCGGCGAGTGCGCCCGCCGCGAGGGCCCCGCCCGCGTAGGCCAGCAGGCCGGGGATGGCGCCGAGCAGCCGGTCCTGGACGCTGTCGTAGGCGATGCCGACCGAGACGGCGCCGACGATCTCGCCGTCGGCGGCCAGGAGCGGCACTTTGCCGCGGGCCGAGCGGCCCAGGGTGCCCTCGTCGATCTCCATGACCTCGCGGCCCGCCAGGGCATCGCTGGGATCGGTGGAGACGCGCAGCCCGATGCGGTCGGGGGTGGGGTGCGAGCGGCGGATGCCGTCCAGGTCGAGGACGACCACGTACTCGGCGCCGGTGGCCCGGCGGATCCGCTCGGCCGAGGCCTGTACGGGGCTGTCCGCCGACGGGCCCGAGGCCAGGAGGCCGGCGGACAGCGAGGGGTCGGCAGCGGCGCTCTGGGCGATGGCCAGGGCGCGCCGCATGGCCTGGTCGTCGAGCTGCGCGCTCAGCGGCGCCAGGAACAGCCCGGTGGCCAGCACGACGACCCCGGCGGCGATGGCCAGCTGGGTCAGCAGGATCTGGGAGACGGCCCGTCTGGGCAGCCCGAGGCGCCGAGCGCTCATGAGGAGGAACCGCATGAGGAGCAACGGTAGACCCCCCTGCTGCCTGTCACTCCTCGCCGACGGCGGCGGCGAGGACGTCTCCGACCCGGCGCGCGGGGTTCCCCGGGCGCCCGCACGGCCGGGGAGCCGCGTCCGTCACGGCATCGGCTGGGGCGGGCGCGGCCCCTGGTACTGGCCGCTCGGCCGCATCCGCAGGGGACGCTCCTGGTACTCCTCCAGCGCGTGCGCGATCCAGCCCGCCGTGCGCGCCACCGCGAAGACCGTCTCCCCGGCCTCCGCCGCCATCCCACACGACACCGTCAGCACCGCCAGCGCCAGGTCCACGTTCGCGTGCAGCCCGCCCTGCCGGCCCATCACCGCGGCCACCTCGCGGGCCGCGGCCAGCGCGGGAGCCGCCTGCGGCAGGCCCTCCAGCCGGTCGAACAGCGCCCCTGCCCGGGGGTCCTCGCCCTGGTACAGCCGGTGTCCGAGCCCCGGGACCCGGCGTCCGGCCCGCAGGTACTCCGCCACCACGGGCGCGGCCCCGCCCCGCTCCAGCACCTCCACCAGCATCCGGTGCGCGAGCCGTCCGGCCGCGCCGTGCAGCGAGCCCTCCAGCGCCCCGAGGCCGGCCGACACCGCCGCGTACGGATGGGCCCGTGCCGACGCGGCGACCCGTACGGCCAGGGTGGAGGCGGCCAGGTCGTGGTCGACCAGCAGCGCCAGCGCCAGGTCGAGGACGGCCAGCGCGTCCGGATCGGGCTCCTGCCCGGTGAGCCGCGCCCACAGCTGCCGGGCGATGCGCGGGTCCCCGGCCCACCGGGCCGGGCCCCGCACCGGCAGGGCGCCGACCAGGGTGGGGATCAGACAGCGCGCGGAGCCCAGGACGGCCTCCTCGGACAGGTCGAAGCGCAGCGGGTCCGCGACCGCGGCGGCGGCGACCGCCACCCGCAGCCGGTCGACCGGCCCGCTGTGCTCGGGCAGGGCCGCCACCGCCCGGCGGGCCGCGGCGAGCGGCTCCGGGGGAGCGGTGAACCGCGCCCCGGGGGCGACGCTCCCCGTCCAGAGCCACTCGGCCACCTCCTCGTAGCGGTACCGCGAGGCCAGGGCCACGGCGTCCACGCCCCGGAAGTAGTAGCGGTCGGACTCTATGAGCGTGAGGGCGGTGCGTACGGAGAGCTCCCCGGCGGGCGGGGCCGCCGCCTCGCGGCGGCTGCGCCGGGCGAGCTCCTCCACCTCGGCGGCGTCGAAGGTGCTGCCCCGGCCGACCTGGTCGCGCCGGCTGGTGAGCTGGCCCCGGCTGACGTACGCGTACACGGTCGCGGGTTTCACCCCGAGCAGTTCGGCGGCCTGGCGGGTGGTGAGCCGTCGCTCTTCGTTCATGCACGACAGCCTACATAGATTGATTGAATCAATATTGACAAGGATTCTCTCAATCATCGATGGTCGGTGCATGAACACCACCACCGTTGCAGTGCCCCGCGGTCTTGCGGGAGTCGTGGTCACCGAGACCGAGCTCGGTGACGTCCGGGGCCGTGAGGGCTTCTACCACTACCGCCAGTACTCGGCCGTCGAGCTCGCCGGGAGCCGCAGCTTCGAGGACGTGTGGCACCTGATGTTCCGCGGCGCCCTGCCCGCCGACTCCGCCCGGCGCGCCGCCTTCGCCGCCGAGATCGCCCCGTTGCGCCGGCTGCCCGCCGACGTCCGCGACGCCCTCCCCGCCCTCGCCCGGGCCTCCGCGCTCTCCGGCCCGCTCGCCGGACTGCGGACCGCGCTCTCGCTGCTCGGCGCGTCCGCCGGATTCCGCCCGGTCTACGACCTCGACCCGGCCCGCCGGGCCGCCGACGCGCTGGCCGCATGCGCCGCCGTCCCGACCCTGCTGACCGCGCTGCACCGGCTGGGGCAGGGGCTGGAGCCGGTGGAGCCGCGCGAGGACCTCCCGTACGCCGCCAACTACCTGTACATGCTGACCGGCCAGGACCCGGACCCCGTCAAGGCCCGTGCGATAGAGCGGTACCTGATCTCCACCATCGACCACGGATTCAACGCCTCCACCTTCACCGCCCGCGTCATCGCCTCCACCGGCGCCGACGTGGCGGCCTGCCTGACCGGTGCGATCGGCGCGCTCTCCGGCCCGCTGCACGGCGGCGCCCCGAGCCGGGCCCTGGACACGCTGGACGCCATCGGCACCGTGGACCGGATCGGCCCGTGGATCCGCGAGCGGGTCCTGGCGGGGGAGCGGATCATGGGCTTCGGCCACCCCGTCTACCGCACCGAGGACCCCCGCTCGCGGATGCTGCGGGACATCGCCCGCGGGTTCGGCGGGCCCCTGGTGGAGTTCGCCGTCGAGGTCGAGCGCCAGGTCGAGCAGATCCTCGCCGAACTCAAGCCGGGCCGGGAACTGCACACCAACGTGGAGTTCTACGCGGGCGTGGTCATGGAACTGTGCGGGCTGCCGCGCGAGATGTTCACCCCCACCTTCTGCGCGGCCCGCGTCGTGGGCTGGAGCGCGAACGTCCTGGAGCAGGCCACCGACTCGAAGATCATTCGGCCCGCCGCCCGGTACACCGGGCCCACCCCGCCCCAGCCGGTCCCCGCGCCGGCCTGACTACGATCGGCCGGGTGAACAGCAGGCAGCCCATCCCCGTCGTCGTCCTCGCCGGATTCCTCGGATCCGGCAAGACCACCGTGCTCAACCACCTCCTCGCGCACCGTGCCGGCACCCGGATCGGGGTCGTCGTCAACGATTTCGGGTCGATCGAGATCGACGCCATGTCCGTGGCCGGCCAGGTGGGCGACTCGATGGTCTCCCTCGGCGGCGGCTGCCTGTGCTGCGCCGTCGACGGCAGCGAGCTCGACGCCTACCTGGCGAAGCTCGCAGGCCCCGAGCACCGCATCGACGTGATCGTCATCGAGGCGAGCGGGCTGGCCGAGCCGCAGGAGATGATCCGGATGCTCATGGCCAGCGAGAATCCCGCCATCCGCTACGGCGGGATGGTGGAGGTCGTGGACGCGGCGGAGTTCGAGGCGACCCGGGCCCGGCACCCGGAGACCGACCGGCACCTCGCCGTCGCGGACCTGGTCGTCCTCAACAAGACCGACCGGGTGGACGCCGCGGAACGGGCCCGGATCGAGGGCCTGGTGGCCGCCGCGTGCGCCCCGGGCACCCCGGTCGTCGGCGCCGACCACGGGCGGATCGACCCCGAGCTGCTCTTCGACCGGCGGCCGTGGACCGAGACCCGCGGACAGCTCTCTTTCGAGGACCTGCTCGCGGAGTCCGGGGACCACGACCACGACGACTGCTCCCACGCCCATGCGGCGTACGAGAGCCTCGAGTTCGTCTCCGAGCAGCCCCTCTCGCCGCGCCGGTTCATCGACTTCCTCGACCGCCGCCCGGCCGGGCTGTACCGGATCAAGGGCTTCGTCCACTTCGGCGTACCCGGGCACCAGGAGAGGTACGAGGTCCACGCGGTCGGCCGGTTCCTCCGCTTCGCCCCGGGGCCCTGGGGGCGGGGCGAGCCCCGGCTGACGCAGCTGGTCCTGATCGGCTCCGGCACCGACGGCCCGGGCCTGCTGCGCGAACTGGGGGCCTGCCGCGAGGAGGCACCGCACGAGCTCGGCCCCGAGAGCATGTGGGGGGTACTGCGGTACGTGGCCCAGCCCGCGGAGCCGGAGCCAGTGCCGGAGTCGGAGCCGGAGCCGGAGCTGGTGACGGAGCCGGAGCCGGAGTCGGAGAGCTGGGCTCCGGACGCCTAGGCGACCTCGACGCCGTACTCGCGCAGCAGGTCCTCCAGGCCGCCCCGGTAGCCCTTGCCGCCCATGACGAAGTCCCAGTCGCCGTTGGCCCGGTGCCGGAAGGACCCGAGGACGAGGGCGGTCTCGCCGGCCCGGCCGTCGGAGACCTCCAGCTGCCCGAGCTCCGAGCCGGCCGCGTCGAGGAGGCGGATCCGGGCGTCCGTGAAACCGGCGAGGTCGGCGTGCGGATCGGCCTCCGGGTCGATCGCGGCCACCAGGACCAGCCGGTCGGCCTCGCGGGGCAGGGCCTCGAAGGTGACCTCGAGCGCGGCCTTGTCGGGCGCCGTGTGGGCCCGGGTCCGCACCGAACCGTCGGGCGTCCGCGGGTTGTTGAAGAAGACGAAGTGGTCCTCGCTCAGCACCCGGCTGCCCGTGCAGACCAGGGCGCACACGTCGAGCGCGACCGCCCCCGACCAGGACATGCCGAGCACGTTGTGGTCCGGGGAGGGGGAGGGCTCCGGTGCCCGCTGGGCCGGGATGTCCGCGGGGGCGCCGCCCAGACGGCCCCGCAGCCCGTACTGGTGCAGCAGCTCCACGAGCCTGGCGCCGGGAACCAACTCCAGCGGCTTGCCGTTGGCAAAGGTGTACGACCCCGGCCCGAAGGACGCGGTGGTGACCAGCACCCCCTTGTTCGCCCCCTTGTCCTGGACCGTGCCGTACAGATCCCGCACCGCCGTGGGCGACACGGTGTTCCGGTAGCGCTTGACCTGCACCACGATCCGGCCGCCCGTGATCGGGGACGGGTCGTTCGCCTCGATGTCCACCCCGCCGTCGCCCGACCGCTGGGTGGTCAGCGCCTCCATGCCCATCGCCCGGAAGAGCTCCGCCACCAGGTTCTCGAAGGCGATCGGGTCCATCTCGAAGAGATCCGGCTCGTCCTGGTCGCCGCCCGCGTGCCCGCCGTGGCTGACGACCCCGCCGCCGACCTCGTCGGGCCTGCGCCCGGCCCGTACCGCGGTCAGCCGGTCGGGCCGCGCCGACAGCTGCCCGCGCAACCCCTCCACCAGGCAGTCCACCGCGCTGACCTGCTCCAGCCGCAGCCCCTCGAAGGCCGACCGGGCCGCCGACAGGGTGGCGAGCACGAGCTGTGCCTCCCGGCCCGTCACCGGATCGTGGCCGTCCACGAAGCCGTTGACCACCACCGAGTCCAGGGCGCCGAACTCGTCCGCCGCGTACAGCTCGTGCACCACCAGCAGTACGCACTGCGCCAGCAGGTCCCGGTAGACCGCACGCCGCTGCGTGGCCGGCCGGGCGGTCTCCTTGTCCTGGCCCGTGCTCGGCACGTACCGCACCGACTTGGTCTCCGGGACCACCTCGTACCCCGGCAGCTCCCAGTCCAGTACCAACTGGCGCGCTCCCGGGTCGTACGCGGCCACCACCTGCCGCGGCAACTGCTCGGGCCAGGCCGTGGACGCGTACAGGGCGGCCGAGAAGTACTCCACCACGGCCTCGGCGTCGCCCCTGCGCAGGGCCCCGGCGAGCGCGGTCAGGCCGGAGTTGTGGGCGCGGATCCCCGCCAGCTGTTCCGCGGCCCAGCGGTCGTACTGCTGCCGGTACGCCGCCAGCTGCTGCTGCCGCCGCGCCTCGGCGGCGTGCGCGGCCTGCCAGGCCTGCGCGTACCGTGCGTGTGCCTCGCGCTCCGCCTGGGCCCGCCGGTTCGAGCCGAGGGTCCAGCCCGCGCTCTGCTGCTGGAACTGGTGCAGCTGCGGCATCGGTACGGGATGCGCCAGCGTGCCCGGATCGAAGGCTTCGAGCTGCTCGGACCGGACCAGCCCGGCCATCCGGAACGCCGGTGCCCGGCACCCCGCGGCCAGCAGGCCCTGCAGGGCGGCGACTTCCGCCTCGATCTGCTCCGTACGCCGCCGGGCCTCGGCCTCGCGGTACTGCCGGTCGGCGGCCCGCTGCTCCCGCCGCCGGCGCTCCGCCTCCCGCTGCTGGATCAGCTGCGTCTGCTGCATCCGGCGCTGGGCCTCCGCCCAGTCCCCGATCACTCCGCCCGAGCGACGACTCATCAGCTCTGTTCTCCCCGCCCCACCCACCAGTGCCAAGAGGGAAAACACTAGTCGCCCTTGGGGCGGTACGTCCCCCGTGGGGCGTACCGCCCCAAGGGCGACGTCCGTCCTAGAGCGCGCCCCCGGCCAGGGCCGCGACGGACGCGGGCAGCGCGGTACCCGAGCCGTCGCGGCGCGGGTCCACGGCCGGCAGCTCGGCCGGAGTGCCGTTCGCCGTCGCCGCCCGGACCGGCGCGTTGCCCGCCCAGGCCAGCACCAGCACGTCCTCGCCCTTCAGGAACCGCTGGCAGCGCACGCCGCCGGTGGCGCGGCCCTTGCGCGGGTACTGGTCGAAGGGGGTCAGCTTCCCGGACAGCACCGAGTCGTCCAGCGTCCCGTGCGAACCCGCGACGGTGAACACCATCGCGTCCCGGGCCGGGTCGACGGCCGAGAAGTGGATCACCTTGGCGTTCTCGGACAGCTTGATGCCCGCCATCCCGCCCGCCGGGCGACCCTGCGGGCGCACCTGCGAGGCCGGGTAGCGCAGCAGCTGGGCGTCGTCGGTGAGGAAGACCAGGTCCTCCTCGCCCGTGCGCAGCTCGACCGCGCCGACGATCCGGTCGCCCTCCTTGAGGGTGATGACCTCCAGCTCGTCCTTGTTGGCCGGGTAGTCGGGGACGACGCGCTTGACCACGCCCTGCTCGGTGCCCAGGGCCAGGCCCTGCGAGGCCTCGTCCAGCGAGGTCAGACAGATCAGCTTCTCGTCCGCCTCCAGTCCGGAGAGGAACTCCGAGACCGGGGCCCCGCCCGCCAGGTTCGGCGCGGAGTGCGTGTCCGGCAGCTGCGGCAGGTCGATCACCGACAACCGCAGCAGCCGCCCGTACGAGGTGACCGCGCCCACGTCGGCGCGGGCGGTCGCGGCGACCTGCGAGACGATCAGGTCGTGCTTGGCGCGGGGGCCGCCCTCCTCCTCGGGCAGCGCCTCGCCGGTCACGGTGCGCGCCAGCAGGCCCGTGGAGGACAGCAGCACGCGGCAGGGGTCGTCCGCGACCTCCAGCGGGACCGCCCCGACCGCCGTGCCCGCCGACTCCAGCAGGACCGTGCGGCGCTCGGTGCCGAACTTCTTGGCGACCGCCGCCAGTTCCGAGGAGACCAGCTTGCGCAGCTCGGTGTCGGAGTCCAGGATCCCGGTCAGCTCGTCGATCTCGCCGGTCAGCCGGTCGCGCTCGGACTCCAGCTCGATGCGGTCGAAGCGGGTGAGCCGGCGCAGCGGCGTGTCCAGGATGTACTGGGTCTGGATCTCGCTCAGCGAGAAGTGCTCGATGAGGCGTTCCTTGGCCTGGGCGGAGTTGTCGCTGTCCCGGATGAGGCGGATCACCTCGTCGATGTCGAGGAGCGCCACCAGCAGGCCCTCGACCAGGTGCAGACGGTCGCGGCGCTTGCCGCGGCGGAACTCGCTGCGCCGCCGGACGACCTCGAAGCGGTGGTCGAGGTAGACCTCCAGCAGCTCCTTGAGGCCGAGCGTGAGGGGCTGCCCGTCGACGAGGGCCACGTTGTTGATGCCGAAGGACTCCTCCATCGGCGTCAGCTTGTACAGCTGCTCGAGCACGGCCTCCGGGTGGAAGCCGTTCTTGATCTCGATGACCAGGCGCAGGCCGTGCGAGCGGTCGGTGAGGTCCTTGACGTCCGCGATGCCCTGGAGCTTCTTCGAGCCGACCAGGTCCTTGATCTTCGCGATGACCTTCTCGGGGCCGACCGTGAAGGGCAGTTCTGTGACGACCAGGCCCTTGCGGCGCGCCGTCACGTTCTCCACCGCCACCGTCGCGCGGATCTTGAAGGTGCCGCGGCCGTTCTCGTACGCGTCCTTGATCCCCGAGAGGCCGACGATCCGGCCGCCGGTGGGCAGGTCGGGACCCGGGACGAAGCGCATCAGCGCCTCCAGGTCCGCGTGCGGGTAGCGGATCAGGTGGCGGGCGGCCGCGATGACCTCGCCGAGGTTGTGCGGGGGCATGTTCGTGGCCATGCCGACCGCGATCCCGGACGCGCCGTTGACCAGCAGGTTCGGGTAGGCGGCGGGCAGTGCGACGGGCTCCCGCTCCTGGCCGTCGTAGTTGGCGGTGAAGTCGACGGTGTCCTCGTCGATCGACTCCGTCATCAGTGACGTGGCGTCGGCCATCTTGCACTCGGTGTAACGCATCGCGGCCGGCGGGTCGTCGTTGCCGAGGGAACCGAAGTTGCCGTGGCCGTCGACCAGCGGAAGCCGCATCGAGAAGGGCTGGGCCATGCGCACGAGGGCGTCGTAGATCGACGCGTCGCCGTGGGGGTGGAGCTTGCCCATGACCTCGCCGACGACACGGGCGCACTTCACGTAGCCGCGGTCGGGGCGCAGACCCATCTCGTTCATCTGGTACACGATGCGGCGGTGCACCGGCTTCATGCCGTCGCGGGCGTCGGGCAGGGCACGGGAGTAGATCACCGAGTACGCGTACTCGAGGAAGGAGCCCTGCATTTCGTCGACGACGTCGATGTCGAGGATCTTCTCCTCGAAATCCTCCGGCGGCGGGGTCTTCGTGCTGCGGCGGGCCATCGCTGCGCGGCTCCTTAACCAAGAATGAGTGTGCTGGGGGGTCTGACGCGGACCATTGTGGCCCGAGGCACCGACAACCCGGACTCCGACCCCGGGGGGTGACCCGGGAACTTATCCGGTCGTCGACGCGCTTGCATACAGTGGCAGGTCTGACGGAAATCTCTGCATCGCGTATCGAAGGGACCACATGCCCATGGGTCACACGGCCACAGCCCAGGCCGGCTCCGGCGGCCTGACAGCGACCGAGCACCGGCTGGCCAACGGCCTGCGCGTGGTGCTCTCCGAGGACCACCTGACCCCGGTCGCCGCGGTCTGCCTCTGGTACGACGTCGGCTCGCGTCACGAAGTCAAGGGGCGTACCGGCCTGGCTCACCTCTTCGAGCACCTGATGTTCCAGGGCTCGGCGAACGTACCGGGCAACGGGCACTTCGAGCTGGTCCAGGGGGCCGGAGGCTCCCTCAACGGCACCACCAGCTTCGAGCGCACCAACTACTTCGAGACGATGCCGACCCACCAGCTGGAGCTCGCGCTGTGGCTGGAGGCGGACCGGATGGGTTCGCTGCTGGCTGCCCTGGACGAGGAGTCCATGGAGAACCAGCGCGACGTCGTCAAGAACGAGCGCCGCCAGCGGTACGACAACGTCCCGTACGGCACCGCGTTCGAGAAGCTGACCGCCCTCGCCTACCCCGAGGGCCACCCGTACCACCACACGCCGATCGGCTCCATGGCCGATCTGGACGCCGCCTCCCTGGAGGACGCGCGCACCTTCTTCCGTACGTACTACGCACCCAACAACGCGGTGCTGTCGATCGTCGGCGACATCGACCCGCAGCGCACGCTCGCCTGGGTCGAGAAGTACTTCGGCACCATCCCCTCGCACGACGGCAAGCAGCCGCCCCGGGACGGTTCGCTGCCCGAGGTCATCGGCCGCGAGCTGCGCGAGGAGGTCGTCGAGGAGGTCCCGGCGCGTGCGCTGATGGCCGCCTACCGGCTCCCGCACGACGGCACCCGCGAGTGCGACGCCGCGGACGTGGCGCTGACCGTGCTGGGCGGCGGCGAGTCCTCGCGGCTCCACAACCGCCTGGTGCGCCGCGACCAGACGGCCGTCGCGGCCGGGTTCGGCATGCTGCGGCTGGCCGGGGCGCCCTCGCTGGGCTGGCTGGACGTCAAGACCTCCGGCGGGGTCGAGGTCCCCGACATCGAGGCGGCCGTGGACGAGGAGCTCGCGCGGTTCGCCGCCGAGGGCCCGACGGCCGAGGAGATGGAGCGCGCCCAGGCGCAGCTCGAGCGCGAGTGGCTGGACCGGCTGAGCACGGTCGCGGGCCGGGCCGACGAGCTGTGCCGCTTCGCGGTGCTCTTCGGCGACCCGCAGCTGGCCCTGACCGCCGTGCAGCGCGTCCTCGACGTGACCGCCGAGGAGGTGCAGGCCGTGGCCGCGGCCCGGCTGCGCCCGGACAACCGCGCGGTGCTGGTCTACGAGCCGCTGGCCGGCTCCGACGAGTCCGCCGAGAACGACGACGAGAACGAGGGGGCGGAGCAGTGAGCGACACCGCAGCCGTCACGATGACCTTCCACCCGCGCCCGCAGGCCGGGGAACCGCAGCCGTGGGCCTTCCCGGCCCCCGACCGCTCGGTGCTGTCCAACGGCCTGACCCTGCTGCGCTGCCACCGCCCGGGACAGCAGGTGATCGCGGTCGAGGTCAACCTCGCCGCCCCGCTGGACGCCGAGCCCGAGGGCCTGGACGGCGTGGCGACGATCATGGCCCGCGCCCTGTCCGAGGGCACCGACAAGCACTCCGCCGAGGAGTTCGCGGCCGAGCTGGAGCGCTGCGGCGCCACCCTCGACGCGCACGCCGACCACCCGGGCCTGCGCGTCTCCCTGGAGGTCCCGGCCTCCCGGCTGCCCAAGGCCCTCGGCCTGCTCGCCGAGGCCCTGCGCGCGCCGGCCTTCGCCGACGCCGAGGTCGACCGGCTGGTGCGCAACCGGCTCGACGAGATCCCGCACGAGCTGGCCAACCCGCAGCGCCGCGCCGCCAAGCAGCTCTCCAAGGAGCTCTTTCCGGCCACCCTGCGCATGTCCCGCCCGCGCCAGGGCACCGAGGAGACGGTCGCCCGGATCGACTCCGCGGCCGTACGCGCCTTCTACGAGGCCCACGTACGCCCCGCCACCGCCACCGCGGTGGTCGTCGGCGACCTGACCGGCATCGACCTGGACGCGGTCCTCGCGGACACCCTGGGCACGTGGACGGGCGACACCGCCGAGCCGCTCCCGGTGCCTCCGGTGACCGCCGACGACACGGGCCGCGTGGTCATCGTGGACCGGCCCGGCGCCGTCCAGACGCAGCTGCTGATCGGCCGGATCGGACCGGACCGGCACGACCGGGTCTGGGCGGCCCAGGTGCTCGGCACGTACTGCCTGGGCGGCACCCTGACCTCCCGCCTGGACAAGGTGCTGCGCGAGGAGAAGGGGTACACCTACGGCGTGCGCGCCTTCGGCCAGGTGCTGCGCTCCACCGCCGACGGCAGGGGAGCCTCGATGCTGGCCATCAGCGGCTCGGTGGACACCCCGAACACCGCCCCGGCGCTCGACGACCTCTGGAAGGTGCTGCGCACGCTGGCGGAGGGCGGCCTGACCGAGACCGAACGGGACGTGGCGGTGCAGAACTTGGTGGGCGTGGCCCCGCTGAAGTTCGAGACGGCGGCCTCCGTCGCGGGCACCCTGGCCGACCAGGTCGAGCAGGAGCTCCCGGACGACTACCAGGCGCAGTTGTACGCGCAGCTCGCCGAAACCGGCACGGTGGAGGCGACTTCGGCGGTCGTGAAGGCCTTCCCGGCGGACCGCCTGGTCACCGTGCTGGTGGGTGACGCGGCGCAGATCGAGGAGCCGGTGCGGGCCTTGGGGATCGGACCGGTGAGCGTCGTCACCAACTGACGGCCTCCGTGCGGCCGAACGGCCGCACGGCGAGGGGCCTCGGCGGGCTTGTCCGCCGGGGCCCCTTTTGTCCGTTTAGTGGAGAGGTTGCTTTTATGTGGTGTGGCGTACGCAACAAAAGGGCGTGTCTGTTTGGCGATTGACTGATGATCCGCCTAGCGTCACCCGTGCTGTCCGTCAGTTGTACCCGCCGCATCCGCGGCACCGGGCAGCGATCGCCGAGTCCCCGTCAGGCGCGAGCCTGGGGAGCCGGGGGCCCACATCAGTCCCTGGGGTGAATCGGACCGCCTCGCAAGAGGAGGTCCGTAGGAGACCTTCCTGCTCCGAACCCGTCAGCTAACCCGGTAGGCGAGAGGGAAGGAAAGGATCAGCCCCTTCATGGCGTTTGGCAGTCGTGCCGCCGGTAAGCACCGTGGTTCCAGTCGTCTGAGCCGCAAGACCGCCGGCTACGCCGGCATAGCGGCCCTCGCCACCACTGGTGTCGTCGGCTCCCTCGCCGCCCCGGCCTTCGCCGCGGACAACGGCAACACCCACTCCGCCCCGGACAACGCGCTCGGCGCGGTCGTCGTCTCCGACGATCTCGCGGGCGACATCGAGGACCAGGCCGCGTCCCAGCGGCGTGCCGCCGAGCACGCCGCCGCCAAGGCGCAGGCCGAGGCCGACGCGAAGCAGCGGGCCGCCGAGGCCAAGCGCCTCGCCGAGGCCAAGGCGAAGGCGGAGCGCGAGGCCGCCGAGCGCGCCGCCCGCGAGGAGGAGCGCAAGCGCCTCAACACCTTCGTCTCCCCGCTCGACAGCTCGTACGTCAGCACGCAGTACAAGGCGGGCGGCGGCATGTGGTCCTCCGGCAGCCACACGGGCATCGACTTCCACGCCGCCTCCGGCACCTCTGTCCGCGCGGTGGGCGTCGGCGTCGTGGTCGAGGCCGGCTGGGGCGGCGCCTACGGCAACAACGTCGTGATCAAGCACAACGACGGTACGTACACCCAGTACGGGCACCTGTCCTCGCTGAGCGTCTCCGTCGGCCAGCAGGTCACCCCGGGCCAGCAGATCGGCCTCTCGGGCTCCACGGGCAACTCCAGCGGCCCGCACCTGCACTTCGAGGCTCGCACCGGTGCCGACTACGGCTCGGACATCGACCCGATCGCGTACCTGCGCTCGCACGGCGTCAGCCTCTGACCGCACCCCAGCGCTTCACCGAAGGCCCCGGCTCCCCGAGCCGGGGCCTTCGTGCTGCTCCACCGGAAACATGTTTGTCATTTCCGGCCGCTCTCGGAAATTATCGTGTGTTGCAATAGAGTCGCAGCACGCGCATGCGCGGCTTTGATGTGCGCGGCATTGGCATGGCGGTTGAATATCGGAAATAGCGGAGGTCCGGTCTTGCGTATTCCCGCGCACGCGGTATGCACAGCGATCCGCGACGACATCGTCTCCGGGGTCTTCGAGCCGGGCGGCAGGCTGACCGAGGAGGTGCTGGCCCGCCGGTACGGAGTGTCGCGGGTCCCCGTGCGCGAGGCGCTGCGGACCCTGGAGTCCGAGGGGTTCGTGACCACCCGGCGCCACGCGGGCGCCTGTGTGGCCGAGCCGACCGAGCAGGAGGCCGCCGACCTCCTCGAGGTGCGGATGCTGCTGGAGCCCCTGGCGGCCGCCAGGGCGGCCCGGCGGCGCACCGAGGCCCACCTGAAAGTGCTCCGCGGGCTGGTCAGGCTGGGTCAGGAGCGGGCCAGGCGGGGCCAGGGCGAGGACTTGCGCTCCCTGGGCGGCTGGTTTCACGAGACGCTCGCGCAGGCCTCCGGGAGCCCGGGCCTGATCGCGCTGCTCACGCAGATGCGGCACAAGCTGGCGTGGATGTACGTGGTGGAGGCGCCGGCCCGGCCGGTGGACTCCTGGGCGGAGCACGGGGCGATCGTGGACGCGGTGGCGCGGGGGGACGCGGAGCGGGCGCGGACGCTGGCGGCCCTCCACGCCGACCGGGCGGCGGGCGCGCACCGGCTGCGGGTGCGGGTGGCCGTGAGCACTTCGCAACCTGCCGTAAACATGCCGAGCGGCCGTCATTAACAGGGCCCGTATACAAAGGGACGGAAGGAGCGGTATTCGTGCGCCGCTGCCGCCCTTTTTCGTGATCGGTTCGGCCCCGGCGGGCTGAATTGTGCGCCGAATTCCCGAGGCGTCGAATTCACCCGCGTACATGTGCGTAGACGTGCGTCCACGCGAAAGCCGCGGCGCCCCGGATGGCGGGGGCCGCGGCTTTCGCGTGCGGGCCGAGCGGACCGTGTGGGTCGCTGCGGTGTGACGGTCGACGGAGGTGTCGAACCCGAAGGGTCAGACGGTCTCGGGGAGCTCCTCGAGCCCCTCGGCGACCAGCTTCGCGAGGCGGTCCAGCGCCACCTCGGCGCCTTCGGCGTCGGACGCGAGGACGATCTCCTCGCCGCCCTGGGCGCCCAGGCCCAGAACCGCCAGCATGGAAGCGGCGTTGACGGGGTCGCCACCGGCCTTGGCGATGGTCACCGGGACGCCGGAGGCGGTCGTCGCACGGACGAAGATCGAGGCGGGACGAGCGTGCAGGCCCTCGGCCCAGCCGACGTTGACGCGGCGCTCTGCCATGGTGATGCCCTTCAGGTGCTAACGGTTGTCTAGACCAGTCTCTCACGACGCCCGGAATGCTCCGACCGGCCTTCGGTCCGGATCCTCCGCCGTTCGACCTTCCCCAGCTTGCATCGTTTTGCCCCAGTGTGCCCGATGCGCCGCGCGCACGCTGCCAGGCGGTTTCCGGCCGTAAGGTAGGCCCATGACCACCGAGTCGGACCCCTCGTACCCGGCCCACTGGGAGGCGGACGTCGTCCTGCGCGACGGCGGCACCGCCCGGATCAGGCCCATCACCCCCGCCGACGCGGGCCGACTGGTCAGTTTTTACGAGCAGGTCTCGGACGAGTCGAAGTACTACCGCTTCTTCGCCCCTTACCCCCGGCTCTCCGACCGCGACGTGCACCGGTTCACGCACCACGACTACGTGGACCGGGTCGGCCTCGCGGCGACCATCGGCGGGGAGTTCATCGGCACGGTCCGCTACGACCGCATCGGCGCCGACGGACGGCCCGCCTCCGGTCCCTCCGACGAGGCCGAGGTCGCCTTCCTGGTCCAGGACGCCCACCAGGGCCGCGGGGTGGCCTCCGCCCTCCTCGAACACATCGGCGCGGTGGCCCGGGAGCGCGGCATCCGCCGGTTCGCCGCCGAGGTGCTGCCCGCCAACACCAAAATGATCAAGGTGTTCACGGACGTCGGCTACCAGCAGAAGCGCAGCTTCGAGGACGGCTCCGTCCACCTCACCCTCGACCTCGAACCGACCGCCGAATCCCTCGCCGTCCAGCGCGCCCGCGAACAGCGCGCCGAGGCCCGCTCGGTACAGCGGCTGCTCGCCCCCGGATCGGTCGCGGTGATCGGAGTCAGCCGCTCCGGCGCCGGCGTGGGCGCCGCCACCCTGCGCAACCTGCGCGACAGCGGCTTCCACGGCCACCTCTACGCCGTCAACGAGGAGGTCACGCGCGACCTGCTCGACGGCGTACGGGCCTACCGCACGATCGAGGCCATCGGCGCACCCGTCGACCTGGCGGTGATCGCGGTTCCGGCGGACCGCGTCCCCGAGGTGGTCGCGGCCTGCGGCGAACACGGGGTGCAGGGGCTCGTGGTGCTCTCCGCCGGGTACGGGGAGAGTGGCCCGGCCGGACTCGCCCGCCAGCGCGAACTCGTGCGCCAGGTCCGCTCGTACGGGATGCGGCTGATCGGCCCGAACGCCTACGGGGTGATCAACACCGCGCCGGAGGTGGAACTCAACGCCTCGCTGACGCCGGCGCCGATGCCTATGCGCGGCCGGACGGGCCTGTTCACGCAGTCCGGGGCGATCGGCATCGCCCTGCTCTCCGCCCTGCTGCGCCGCGGCGAGGGACTGTCCTCCTTCGTCTCCGCCGGCAACCGCGCCGACGTCTCCGGCAACGACATCCTCCAGTACTGGTACGACGACGAGGCCACCGACGTCGCGCTGCTCTACCTGGAAACCCTGGGCAACCCGCGCAAGTTCACCCGCCTCGCCCGGCGGACGGCAGCCGTCAAGCCGGTGGTCGTCGCCAAGGGCGGCCGCCACACCCCCGCCGGACACGTGGTCCCGGACACCAGGCTGCCGGACGCCACCGTCTCCGACCTGCTGCGGCAGGCGGGCGTGATCCGCGTCGACACGGTGACGGAGCTGGTGGACGCCGGGCTGCTGCTGGCCTCGCAGCCGCTGCCCGCCGGACCGCGCGTCGCGATCCTCGGAAACTCCGAGTCCCTCGGTGTCCTCACCTACGACGCCTGCCTGACCCAGGGCCTGCGGCCGCTGCCGCCGATCGACCTGACCACCGCGGCCTCGCCCGAGGACTTCCGTACGGCGCTGTCCGCGGCGCTGGCCTCCGACGACAACGACGCGGTCGTGGTGACCGCGATCCCGTGGGTCAACGAGCAGGATCCCGCGGACGACCTCGCCGATGCGCTGCGCGCAGCGGCGGCCGGGCACGCGGGCAAGCCGGTGGCGGTCGTCCACGTCGAACTCGGCGAACTGGCCGAGGCCCTGTCCGGCGGCTCCGCCCCCGACCCCGGCCCCGTGACGCCGTACGGGCCGCCGGCGCCGCTGCCCGGCGACCCCGCCGCGCCGCCCGTCGAGGCGCCGGACCGGGCAGAGCGGGGGCCCGGCACCACGATCCCGAGCTATCCCGCCGCCGAGCGGGCCGTGAAGGCCCTCGCCGAGGCCGTCCGGTACGGGCAGTGGCGGCGGGCCAACGCCGAGGCCGGGCACGTCCCCGAGTTCGAGGACATCGACGAGCCCGGTGCCGCCGCCCAGCTGGCGCGGCTGCTGGCCGACGTCGACGGCGGAGCCGTGCTCACGCTGGCCGAGTGGGACGCCCGCGAGCTGCTCGCGCGGTACGGGATCCTCGTCCTGCCGGCCCTGCCCGCACCCAGCCCCGACGCGGCGGTCCGCGCCGCCGGGATCCTCGGCTACCCGGTCGCCCTCAAGACCACCGCCCCGCACCTGCGCCACCGCGCGGACCTGGGCGGCGTACGGCTCGACCTCAGGGACGAGGCCGAGCTGAGGCGCTCGTACGCGGACCTCACCGCGCTGCTCGGGAAGCCGGCGGAGCTCCAGCCGGTGGTCCAGACGATGGTGCCCCGCGGGGTCGACACGGTCGTCCGCTCCGTCATCGACCCGGCCGCCGGCGCCGTCCTCTCCTTCGGGCTGGCCGGCGTCGCCTCCGAACTGCTCGGGGACACCGCCCACCGCCTGGTCCCGGCCACCGACCGGGACGCCGCCGGACTGATCCGGTCCATCCGGACCGCCCCCCTCCTCTTCGGCTGGCGCGGCAGCGACCCCGTCGACACCGCCGCCCTGGAGGAGCTGCTCCTGCGGCTGTCCCGGCTCGTGGACGACCACCCCGAGGTGGTCGCGGTCTCCCTGGAGCCCGTGGTCGTCGCCACCGAAGGGCTCTCCGTGCTGAGCGCCACCGTCCGTGTCGCGCATCCGCCCGCCCGCGGCGATCTCGGCCCGCGGACGCTTCCCAGTTACTGAGCGGATCCGGGCGGCGGCCGGGATGCCCCGTACGGGCCTTAGGATGGACCTCATGGCGAAATCCGGTACGACGACCCAGGGGCTGCGCACGGCGATCGAGCGCAGCGGCTACTACCCGGCCCTCGTGGCCGAGGCCGTGGAGGCCGCGGTGGGCGGCGAGCCGATTTCGTCGTACCTGGTCCACCAGGAGACGACCTTCGACTCCAACGAGGTCCGCCGCCACGTCACGGTGCTGGTCCTGACCGGCAACCGCTTCATCGTCAGCCACACCGACGAGCAGGCCGCGGACGCCGGGTCCCCGTCCCCGTACGCCACCACCTCCACCGAGTCGGTCAAGCTCTCCAGCATCTCCTCCGTGGTGCTCAGCCGCGTCGTCGCCAACCCGGAGTCCTACACGCCCGGCACGCTGCCCCGCGAGGTCGTCCTGACCATCGGCTGGGGCGCGGTCTCCCGGATCGACCTGGAGCCGGCCGCCTGCGGCGACCCGAACTGCGACTCCGACCACGGCTACACCGGCAACTCCACCGCCGACGACCTCAGCCTGCGGGTCAGCGAGGCGGGCGACGGCCCGGAGGCGGTGCGCCAGACGCTGGTCTTCGCGCAGGCGCTCTCCGAGGCCACGGCGGCCACGTCCTCTCCTTCCGCACGCTGATGGCCTACCCCGCGGCGCAGAACTGGCAGGACGAGCCGGAGCTGCTCGATCTCGCGACCGCGCCCGTCCCCGAGTACGGCACGGGCTCGCTCGCCGACCTGCTGCCCACCCTCGCGGCCGGCCAGGGCGTCCCCGGCTACTCCGCCGCCATCGCGGAGCTGACCCCCGCCGACCGGAACTGCGTGTTCCTGGTCGACGGCATGGGCTGGGAGCAGATCAAGGCCCACCCGGACGAGGCCCCGTACCTGACCTCCCTGCTCGGCAGCTCGCGCGGCGGCACCGGCCGCCCGGTCACCGCGGGCTTCCCGGCGACCACCGCCACCTCGCTGGCCTCGGTCGGCACCGGTCTGCCGCCCGCGCGGCACGGGCTGCCCGGCTACGCCGTGCGCAATCCGGCCACCGGCGAGCTGATGAACCAGCTCCGCTGGCAGCCGTGGACCTCGCCGAAGCCCTGGCAGCCGTACCCGACCGTCTTCCAGCAGGCCGACAAGGCCGGGGTGCACACCGCGCAGGTGTCCTCGCCCGCGTTCCAGACCACCCCGCTCACCAAGATCGCGCTGTCCGGCGGCACCTTCCACGGGCGGATGACCGGCGAGGAGCGGATGGACCTCGCGGCGATCCAGCTCGCCGCCGGCGACCGCTCGCTCGTGTACACGTACTTCAGCGAGCTCGACGGCGCCGGCCACCGCCACGGCGTGGACTCCGACGCCTGGCGCGGCCAGCTGATGCTGGTCGACCGGCTCGTCCAGCGCCTCGCCGAGCAACTGCCGCCCCGTACCGCCCTGTACGTGACCTCGGACCACGGCATGGTCGACGTCCCCTTCGACGAGGACTCCCGGATCGACTTCGACGAGGACTGGGAGCTGGGCGCGGGCGTGGCCCTGCTCGGCGGCGAGGGCCGGGCCCGGCACGTCTACGCGGTGCCGGGCGCCGAGGCCGACGTGCTGACGGTGTGGCGCGAGGTGCTCGGCGACCGGTTCTGGGTCGCGAGCCGCGAAGAGGCCCTGGAACTGGGCTGGTTCGGGCCCCCCGGCGAGTGTGACGAGCGCGTGCTCCGCCGGATTGGCGACGTGGTCGCGGCCGCCCAGACCGATGCGGCGATCACCGCTTCCCGCAACGAGCCCAACGAGTCCTCCCTCGTCGGCATGCACGGCTCCATGACCGCGGCCGAGCAGCTCGTCCCGCTGCTCGAGATCCGCACCTGACCGCCAGCTCTCCCTCCCTCCCTCCCTTCCACAGCGTTCCACCTCCCCCGCCGCCACGACCGGAAAGGTCCCGTACTTCCCATGCCCGAGCTGGTGTTCTTCTCCGGAACGATGGACTGCGGAAAGAGCACTCTGGCTCTGCAAATCACCCACAACCGCTCGGCGCGCGGCCTGGTGGGCGTGATCTTCACGCGGGACGACCGCGCGGGGCAGGGCAAGCTCTCGTCCCGGCTCGGCCTGGTGACGGAGGCGGTCGAGGCGACCGAGGGCATGGACCTGTACGGGTACCTGGTGAGCCAGCTGTCCAAGGGCGGCAAGGCCGACTACGTGATCGTGGACGAGGCGCAGTTCCTGGCCCCGGAGCAGATCGACCAGCTGGCGCGCATCGTGGACGACCTCGACATGGACGTCTTCGCCTTCGGCATCACGACGGACTTCCGCACCAAGCTGTTCCCCGGCTCGCAGCGGCTGATCGAGCTGGCGGACCGGATCGAACAGCTCCAGGTGGAAGCCCTGTGCTGGTGCGGAGCCCGGGCCACCCACAACGCCCGGACCATAGACGGCGAGATGGTCGTCGAAGGCGCCCAGGTGGTCGTCGGCGACGTGAACCGCCCCGCGGGGGAGATCGGCTACGAGGTCCTCTGCCGCCGCCACCACCGCCGCCGCATGACCTCGACCGCGGCCCACGCGGGCGCCCTCTCCCCGGACGTCCTGCCGGTCAACCACGTCTGACCGGCCTCCCCGAAGCAGCGCCCGGCCGGGACGACTACCCACGCTGGTGATGGTCCCGGCGCGCCCCGCGGGCGAGACTGGTCGGACTTCAGACGTGCTGGGCGTCGGCCGCCGTGCCGGGCCTGTGTCCGGCCGACGGCTCCCGTAGCCGGGTCGTCTGTCAGGGCGATCGGGAAGAAAGGCTGGGGATGCCATGCGGCAACTTGAAGTAGCACTGATGGGCGCGGGACTGATCGCACGCTTCCACCTGGACGCGTGGACCACGGTCGGGGCGTCCGTGCGCGTCCACTCCACCGACGGCCGGGCCGAGGAGCTCGCCCGCGAATTCGGTGCCACGGTGGTCGGTTCCCTCGAGGAAGCGCTCGACGGCGCGGACGTCGTGGACATCTGCACCCCGACGAGCACCCACCACGAGATCGCCATGAAGGCCATCGCCGCGGGTGTGGGCGTGGTGTGCGAGAAGCCGCTGGCGAGCAGCACCGCCGAGGCCGAGGAGATCGTCGCCGCCGCGGAGCGGGCCGGCGTACGGCTCTACCCGACCCACAACGTGCGGTTCGCCCCCGCGTACGGCCGCCTCCACGAACTGGTGGCGGAAGGCCGCGTGGGCACGGGCACGGTCGCCCGGTTCACCGTGGCCGGCTACCACCCGCGGCCCTGGACCGGCAACGCGCCCGCCCGGACGGGCGGGATCGTGACCGATCAGATGCTGCACGGAGTCGACCTGGCCTACTGGGTCTTCGGGGACGTCGTGCGGGTGCACGCCTACTACCAGGGGGAGATCGCCGCACCGGCCCCCACCGGAGCCGTCGCGATCGGAACCGTCGTGCTCACCCACGCCAGTGGCGCCATCAGCCAGGTCGTCAGCCGGTGGATGGCGACGCCGGTGCCCCCCTACCGCCTCACGTGTCACGTCTCCGGTACGGGCGGGACGGTGCTCTACGACTCCGAATGGCCCCAGGAGATCCAGGTGTTCGGCGGTACCGGCACGGACTTCGGGCACTTCGGGGAAACCCCGTTCGTGTCCATGATCCGCGAGTTCGCCCAGGGGTTCACGGGCGGTCCCGAGCCGCGGCTGGGGCCGCGGGACGGACTGGCCGCCATCCGCATCACCCAAGCCGCGGCGGAGTCCGCGTGGACAGGACGTGCCGTGGAACTGACCGCGCAGGGGGTCGCCGCATGAAGGTCGCCGTGTTGTCGTTCGCCCAGGAGCGCGCCGCGGCGTACGCCCGGCTGTTGCGCGACATGCCCGGGGTCGACCTGATCATCGCGGACCCGGGCGGTTCGCCGGGCGATCCGGCCCGGGGCCAGGCCATGGCCGCCGAGCTGGACGTGCCGTACGCGGGCAGCTGGGACGAGGTGTTCGCGCTGCGCCCCGAGGCGGTGGTGGTCACGAGCGAGGTCGCCCGCCGGCGCGAACTGGTCGAGCGGGCCGCCGGGGCCGGGGCGCACGTGCTGTGCGAGCAGCCGATGGCGGCCACGGAGGCGGACGCCCAGGCCATGGTGCGCGCCTGTGAGGACGCCGGGGTACGGCTGACGCTCGCCTCACCGGTCTGCTTCAGCCCCGCGTTCACCGCCGTACGCGACGGGCTCGCCGAGGGGGAGCCCCTCGGCAGGCTGACGACCATTCACGGGTCGTACAACAGCCCTGCGACCGGGAAGCCGGAGGACGGCGGGGCGCTGGGCGCCAACGCGGCGGTCCTCCTCGACATGGTGGACGCGGTGCTCGGCGGGGAGCCGGCGGAGCAGGTGTACGCGCAGGCGAACAGCGTCCTGAGTGGGGAGCCCGGCGTCGAGAGCGCGGCGCTCGTCTCCGTGCGCTACGCGAGCGGGACGGTCGTCTCCATCGACTGCAGTTGGAGACATTCGGCGAACCAGTCGGCGGCGGGCGGACCGGCCATGACCTTCATCGGCGAACGGGCGAGCGCGGAGTTCAACGCCCGCCCGCGGCTGCTCGGCGTGTTCGACGCCGCCTCGGGCAGTGAGCGGTGGGAGGCCGGCGGGGGCGACCTGGACGCGGTCATGCTCGCCGCGTTCGTCGCCGCCGCCGGCGAGGGACGGGGCGCCGGACCGGACGGCGCAGCCGGGGTCCGTACGCTGCGGATCATCCGGGCGGCGCGCGCATCGGTGCAGACGGGCCAGCCGGTCGACCTGGCCTCTGCCTGACCGAACGAGCCCGGCCTTTCGGCCTGACCGTTCGGCCAGGCCCGTCGAGCCGCCGCCGCTTTCCGGAGCGGCGGCGGCTCGCGCGTTCAGCGGTGTCGAATTCCCGCTGTTCTGAAGGAATTTCCCGGAACGACTCGAGATCCGCTATCGAGGAGCTCGAAGTGAGCGGCCTTACCGGCCAGTCCCTACCAGGCTGAGGGATGCCGTGCCGACATGGCCGGATCTAGTGTGGGTTCAGAGGATCGAAGACCGCACCGTCGCGACGAATTCGACGAATCGAAGAACTGTCGCGGGACGCGTAGACCTACATTTCTTCTTCAATCGGTAAGGGGACTCCGGGATGTCGCACCTCCTGCACATTGACTCGAGCATCGGCACTGAATCCGTATCGCGAAAGCTGTCGGCCTACTTCGCCGAGGAGTGGCGTGCCGGCCACCCCGGCGGCGGATACACCTACCGCGACGTCGTGGCCCACCCGATTCCGCACATCACGCACCCCGTGCACCAGTCCCTCGTCTACCCGGACGGTGACCACGGCCAGAGCGAGCAGGAGCGGGAGCTCACCGAGGCGATCACCAACGAGCTGCTCGCGGCGTCGGTCGTGGTCCTGGGCGTTCCCATGCACAACTTCTCCATCCCGTCGACCTTCAAGGCGTGGCTGGACCGTGTCGTCCACCCGGCGCACATGTCCATGCCGGGGAAGACCAGCCCGCTCAGCGGGAAGTCGGTCGTGGTCATCCAGGCGCGCGGCGGTTCGTACGCGCCCGGCACCCCCCGCGAGTCCTTCGACTTCCAGGAGCCCTACCTGCGGGCCGTTCTGGAGTCGGTCGGTCTCGGAGAGGACCTGACGTTCGTGACCGCCGAGCTGACGATGGCCGCGTCCGTTCCGCAGATGGAGCAGTTCAAGCCGCTGGCCGAAGCCTCCCTGGCGACCGCGTACGAGACCCTCAAGAAGCTGGCCGAATAGGCCCGGTGGGGTCTACGGGGCTACTGACACAATCTCGAGTGAGAAGGATTCCATGAGCGACGCAATTTCCTTCGAGGACCATTGGGCGCGGACCCATCAGTTCGATCCTCCTGCGATATTCGACTCGCTGCGTGAAGAACGTCCGCTCGCGAGAATGGTCTACCCCGACGAGCACGTCGGCTGGCTCACCACCAGCCACGAGCTGGCCCGCAAGGTCCTCAGTGACCCGCGGTTCAGCCACACCATGGAAACCTGTCACTTCCCGACGACGCACTGGGGCGAGCTGACGCCGAACTCCCCGGAGATCCCGGGGATGTTCATCTACATGGACCCGCCCAACCAGACCCGGTACCGGCGTCTGCTGACGGGCGAGTTCACCGGCCGCCGGGCGAGCCAGATGACGTCGCGCGTCGAGGTCATGGCCGACGAGCAGATCAAGGCCATGCGCGAGCACGGGGGAACCGCCGATCTGGTGGAGGACTTCGCCGAGCCGCTCGCACTGAAGGTGGTGTGCGAGGTGATCGGCCTGCCCTACGAGGAGCGGGACCGGTTCGCGCACGCCCCGAAGATCCTGCACAACCCGGAATCGAAGATGGAGGAGGTCGGCCCGGCCTACGAGCAGGCGCTCACCTACTTCTTCGAGCTCATCGAGCGGAAGCGGAAGCAGCCTGAGGACGACATCCTCAGCCGCCTCATCACCGACGGGCAGCTGACCGACGAAGAGCTGTGCAACATGGTCGCCCTGCTGCTGTTCGCGGGCTTCGGGACCACGGGGCCGGCCCTGGCCGTGAGCGCCTTCGCCCTGCTGCACCACGAGGACCAGATGGCGGAGCTCCGCGCGGACCCGTCCAAGCTCGACGGCGCGGTCGAGGAACTCCTCCGCTACATCACCATCAACCAGTACGAGATCTTCCGCACCGCGACGGAAGACGTCGAGCTGAACGGTGAGCTGGTCAAGAAGGGCGACACCGTCACCGTGTCGCTGCCCGCGGCCAACCGCGACCCGGCCAAGTTCGAGTGCCCCGCGAAGCTGGACATCGACCGCGACACCTCCGGCCACATGTCGTTCGGCTACGGCGTCCACCAGTGCCTGGGCCAGAACCTGGCGCGCGTCGCCCTGCGCGTCGGACTGTCGGCCCTCCTGCGGGAGTTCCCCGACCTGCGGCTGGCCGTCGATTTCGACGACGTGCCGCTCAGCCTCAAGGGCTCCGTCTTCGGGCTGAAGAGCCTGCCCGTCTCCTGGTAATTCTTCCTCGTTTTTCTCGAAAGGAACTGCGGCATAGTGCGCACCGACCTGATCAAGCCACTTCCTGTCGCAGTCATGGAGAACGCGACCCGCTTCCCCGGCAAGGTCGCTTTCGAGGATGACCGGCGGGCCGTCACCTACGGTGACCTGGAGGCGCGGACGCGCCGGCTCGCCGGACACCTGGCGGACCTCGGTGTCCAGCGCGGAGACCGGGTCGCCATCTGCCTCGGCAACACCGTGTCCACGGTGGAGAGCTACCTGGCGATCGTCCGCGCCTGCGGGATCGGGGTGCCGCTCAACCCCGCCTCGGCCCTGGCCGAGCTGGAGTACCTGCTCACCGACAGCGGGGCCACGGTGGTCATCACCGATCCCGTGCAGGCGGAGCGGCTCCGGGGCTCCTCCGCCGTCGCGGCCGGCATCACGCTGCTGGTGACGGGCGATGCACCGGCGCGGGCGGGCGCCCACTCGTACGACGAGCTCGCCGTCAGCGAGCCGTCCGGGCCGGCCCGGGACGACCTCGGCCTCGACGACGTGGCCTGGATGTTCTACACGTCGGGGACGACCGGCCGGCCCAAGGGCGTCCTGTCCACGCAGCGCAACTGCCTGTGGTCCGTGGCCTCCTGCTACGTGCCGATCCCGGGGCTGACGGAGCAGGACCGCGTCCTGTGGCCCCTCCCGCTGTTCCACAGCCTCTCGCACATCGCGTGCGTGCTGTCCGTGACCGTGGTCGGCGCCACCGCCCGCCTCATGGACGGGAGTTCCGCCGAGGACGTGATCACGGCCCTCCGCGAGGGCGGCGCCACCTTCCTGGCCGGTGTCCCCACCACCTACCACCACCTGGTGACGGCCGCTCAGCAGAACGGATTCTCCGCACCGTCCCTCCGGATCGGCCTGGTCGGCGGCGCCGTCACCGGATCGCGGCTGCGCCATGACTTCGGAGAGGTCTTCGGGGTCCCGCTGGTCGATGCCTACGGCAGCACCGAGACCTGCGGCGCCATCACCATCAACCCGCCGGACGGCGCCCGCGTCGACGGATCCTGCGGCCTGCCCGTGCCGGGCGTCGGGGTCCGCGTCGTCGACCCCGCCACCGGACTCGACGTCCCCGCGGGCCAGGAGGGGGAGGTGTGGGTCAGCGGACCGAACGTCATGGTCGGCTACCACAACAGCCCGGAGGCCACCGCCGCGGCGCTGCAGGACGGCTGGTACCGGACCGGCGACCTGGCCCGGCGTGACGACGCCGGCTACTTCACCATCTGCGGCCGGATCAAGGAACTCGTCATCCGGGGCGGGGAGAACATCCACCCCGAGGAAGTCGAGGCGGTACTGCGCACGGTCGAGGGCGTCGCCGATGCCGCGGTCGCCGGCGCGCCGCACGACACGCTCGGCGAGGTGCCGGTCGCCTACGTCATCCCAGGCCCCGCCGGATTCGACACGGCGGCGCTGGTCAACCGGTGCCGCGAACAGCTGTCCGCCTACAAGGTGCCGGAGCAGGTCCGCGAGGTCACCTCCATACCCCGGACCGCATCGGGCAAGACCCAGCGGCGCCTGCTGGCCGAGCAGCCGGGCCGGCTGCGGTACGCGGCCACCGGACACCACGACGGGCTGCTGACCCTCGACTGGATTCCCGCCGCAGCGCCGCAGGGCGCCGCCTCCGGGGCCCGTACCTGGGCGGTGGCCGGTGCGGGCGCCTCGGCGGCCGCAGTGGTCACCGCCCTGCGAACGGCCGGAGCCGCGGTGCGCCAGTACCCCGACCTCGCGTCGGTGCACGCCGCGGTGGCCGAGGGGGATGCGGCAGCCGAGGTGACGGTCCTCGTTCCGCCGTCGGTTCCCGCGGACACGCAGGATCCGATCGCCGCGGGACGCGCCAACGCCCGGCTCTTGGCGGAGCAGGTCCAGGACTGGCTGGTGCGCCCCGAGTCGGAGGCTTCCCGCCTGGTGGTCCTCACGCGCGGCGCGGTCGCCGCCGCCGCGGGGGACCGGGCGCAGAACCTCGCCGACGCTCCGGTCTGGGCCGTCGTCCGGTCCATCCAGGAGGACCGTCCGGCAGCGCTCACCCTTATCGACCTCGAGATCGACGTCGCGGCCGGCCTGGGCCCGGACGTCCTGCCGGCCGCGCTCGCGTGCGGCGAGCCGCAGCTCGCGGTGCGGTCGGACGCCCTGCTGGTCCCCCGGCTGCACCGCCTGCCCGTCGTCGACGCGCCGCAGCCGGAACCCTGGCCGGGCGCCACGGGCACCGTGGTGGTCACCGGAGCGGACACCGAGCACGGCGCGGCGATCGCCCACCGGCTGGCCACGGCCCACGGCGCGCAGAACCTGCTGCTCGTCACCTCCCCCGCCGGTAACGGCGCGACCGCATCCGGCGCCGACGCCGGACAGGGTCCCGCCGGGACCGGCGCCATCCGGGTGACCGCCGACGGAGCGGACCCGGAGCCGCTGCGGGCCGCGCTGGCCGACCTGCCGCGCCCGGTCACCGCAGTGGTCCACGCGGCCGATGACCTCGAACTCGCCCTGCGGCTGGACGACATGACCGCCGACGCCGAGCTCGCCGCCTTCGTCGTGGTCTCCGACCTCGCCGCGCTGCTGGGCGCGTCCGGCCACCCGGCGGAGGCCGTCGACGGCGTCCTGGCCGATGCGGTCGTCCGCAACCGGCGGCTGCGGAACCAGCCCGGCTCCTTCCTCGCCTGGGGCGCGTGGCCCGGCGGCCGCGACGCGGCGGACGACGAGACCACTCGGCTGCGCAGGCTGCTCCTCTCCGCGTTCGACGTCGTCATCACGACGGACCACCCCGCGCTGCTGGCCCTGAACGTGGCCGCACCGACCGCCGGCACGGACGAAGTCCCTGCGGTCCTGCGCGCCTTGGCCGACGACCCGGCGGGGCAGAGCAAGCCCGACACGGCCGTCACGGCAGCCCTGCGCGACCGCCTGGCCGGGCTGGACGAGCGCGCGCAGCTGGCGCGGCTCGAGGACCTGGTCCGTACCCAGGCCGCCGCCGTGCTGCAGCAGACCGGACCTGAACTGGTGCCGTCCGACCGCGCGTTCCGCGACATGGGCTTCACCTCGATGGCGATCGTCCAGTTGCGCAACCGGCTGTCGGAGAGCACCGGACTGCGCCTGGCCACCACCGTCGTCTTCGACCACCCCACTCCGGCGGCGCTGGCGGCCTGCCTGCGGGCCGAGGTCCTCGGCATCACCCGGGCCGAGGCGGAGCCGGCCATGGCGGCCGACCCCGATGAGCCGATCGCGATCGTGGGCATGGCGTGCCGGCTGCCGGGCGGCGTGGCCGGGCCGGAGGACCTGTGGCGGCTGGTGTCGGAGGGCCGGGACGCCCTGTCGTCCTTCCCCGACGACCGCGGCTGGGACCTGGAGGGCCTCTTCGACCCGGATCCGGACCGTGTGGGCACCTCCTACACCGATCGGGGCGGGTTCCTCCACGAGGCGGGCCTCTTCGACGCCGGCTTCTTCGGGATCTCGCCGCGTGAGGCCCTCGCCATGGACCCGCAGCAGCGGCTGCTGCTGGAGACCTCCTGGGAGGCACTGGAACGAGCGGGCATCGACCCGTTCGCGCTGAAGGGCGCCGACGTCGGGGTGTTCTCCGGGCTGTTCGGCCAGGGATACGGCACCGGCGCCGCTGCGGCCGCACCGGAGCTGGAAGGCTTCACGACCACGGGACTGGCGCCGAGCGTGGCGTCCGGCCGCGTCTCCTACGTGCTCGGCCTCGAGGGCCCGGCGGTGTCGGTGGACACGGCCTGCTCCTCGTCGCTGGTCGCGATGCACCTCGCCGCGCAGGCACTGCGGCAGGGCGAGTGCTCCATGGCGCTGGCCGGCGGCGTGTCGGTGATGGCCACGCCGGGCCACTTCGTGGAGTTCTCCCGGCAGCGCGCTCTGGCCGCTGACGGGCGCTGCAAGGCCTTCGCCGACGGCGCGGACGGCACCGGCTGGGCCGAGGGCGTCGGCGTCGTGGTGCTGGAGCGGCTGTCGGTGGCGCGCGAGCGCGGCCACCGGGTCCTCGCCGTGCTCCGGGGCAGCGCCGTGAACCAGGACGGCGCCTCCAACGGGCTGACCGCGCCGAACGGGCTGTCGCAGCAGCAGGTGATCCGCCGGGCGCTGGCCGGCGCCGGACTGGTCCCGGCGGACGTGGACGTGGTCGAGGCCCACGGGACCGGTACGTCCTTGGGCGACCCGATCGAGGCACAGGCGCTGGTGGCCACGTACGGCCAGGGCCGGGAGCCGGAGCGGCCGCTGTGGCTGGGCTCGTTGAAGTCGAACATCGGTCACACGCAGGCCGCCGCGGGCGTGGCCGGTGTGATCAAGATGGTGCAGGCGCTGCGGCACGGCATGCTGCCGGCGACGCTGCACGTGGACGCGCCCACGACGCAGGTGGACTGGTCGGCGGGAGCGGTGGAGCTGCTGACCGAGGCGCGGGAGTGGCCGAGGAACGGCCGTCCGCGCCGGGCCGGCGTCTCCTCGTTCGGCGTGAGCGGGACGAACGCGCACCTCATCCTGGAAGAGGCGCCCGCTGAAGAGGCGCAGCAGCCGGTGGCGTCCGCCGGGGCCGTGCCGCTGGTCGTGACGGCGGGGACCGCCGGTTCCCTGGCCGGTCAGGCCGGCCGGCTGGCGGCGTTCGTCGAGAACACCGACGGGGTGTCCCTGGCGGACGTGGCCGGAGCGCTCGTGTCGACCCGCGCGGTCTTCGGTGAGCGCGCGGTGGTCGTCGCCGACTCGGCCGAGGAAGCGCTGACGAGGCTCCGGGCCCTGGCGCAGGGCGAGAGCGCGCCTGGTGTGGTGTCCGGCGGCTCCGGTTCCCCGGGCAAGGTCGTGTGGGTGTTCCCGGGTCAGGGTTCGCAGTGGGCGGGCATGGGCCGTGAACTCCTCGACTCCTCCCCGGTCTTCGCGGAGCGGATCGCGGAGTGTGCGGCTGCGCTGGAGCCGTGGGTGGACTGGTCGCTGATGGCGGTGCTGCGGGGTGAGACCGAGCCCGAGCTGATGGAGCGGGTCGACGTGCTCCAGCCCGCGAGCTTCGCGGTGATGGTGGGTCTGGCGGCGGTGTGGCAGTCCGTGGGCGTCAAGCCGGACGCGGTGCTGGGTCACTCGCAGGGTGAGATCGCTGCCGCGTGTGTGGCGGGTGCCCTGTCGCTGGAGGATGCGGCGCGTGTGGTGGCGCTGCGCAGCCAGGCGATCGCCAAGGACCTGGCCGGGCGGGGCGGTATGGCCTCGGTCGCGCTGAGCGAGGCCGAAGCGGTCGCGCGTCTGGAGCGGTGGGCCGACCGCGTGGAGGTGGCCGCGGTCAACGGGCCGTCGTCCGTGGTCATCGCCGGTGACGCCGAGGCGCTGGACGAGGCCCTGGAGGCCCTGTCCGGCGACGGTGTCCGCGTGCGCCGCGTCGCCGTGGACTACGCCTCCCACACCCGGCACGTGGAGGACATCCGCGAGGCCCTCGCCGAGACGCTCGCGGGGATCGATGCGCTGGCCCCGAAGGTGCCGTTCTACTCGACGGTCACCGGCACGTGGATCGAGGAGGCCGGTGTACTCGACGGCGGCTACTGGTACCGCAACCTGCGCGGCCAGGTGGGCTTCGGCCCGGCCGTCGCGGGCCTCGTCGAGCAGGGCCATGGCGTGTTCGTGGAGGTCAGTGCCCACCCGGTGCTGGTCCAGCCGATCACCGAGACCGTCGACGCCGCCGGTACCGAGGCGGTGGTGACGGGTTCGCTGCGGCGTGAGGACGGCGGTCTGCGACGGCTGCTGGTCTCGATGGCCGAGCTGTTCGTCCGCGGCGTGGCCGTGGACTGGAAGGGTGTTCTGCCGGCCGGCGCCACCGACGCCCGCGTGGACCTGCCGACCTACGCCTTCGAGCACCGGCACTACTGGCTCCAGGCGGCCGAGTCGGCCACGGACGCCGCGTCGCTGGGACTCGCCGCGGCCGGTCACCCGCTGCTGGGCGCGGTCGTCGGCATGCCGGACTCGGCCGGCCTCATGGCCACGTCGAGCTGGTCGCTCCGCTCGCACCCCTGGCTCGCGGACCACCAGGTGTCCGACTCCGTCGTGGTACCGAACGCAGCCCTGGTCGAGCTGTCGATCCGGCTCGGTGACCTGGTGGCCGCCCCCGTACTCGACGAACTGACCGTCGACGCGCCCGTGGTCATGCCGCAGCGCGGCAGCCGCAGCATCCAGGTGGCCGTCGGCGAGCCCGACGGGGCACGACGGCGTTCGGTGGAGATCTACTCCCGCGCCGCGGACGCCCCTCTGGACGCGCCGTGGACGCGCCACGCGCACGGTGCGCTGGCTCCCACCGCCACCGGCGTGATGCCCCCGAGCACCGGGCCCGCCACCGAAGTCGCCCTGGACGGTACCGCCCTCCGTGATGCGGGCCGCTACGGCGTGCACCCCGCCCTGCTGGACGCCGCCGTCCGCACGGTCCTCTCCGACGGCATGCTCCCGTCCGTGTGGACCGGTGTCTCCCTGCTGGCATCCGGCGCCACCGCGCTGCACGTGCGCGAGGGCGGAACGTCGACCGAGGGCACCGGTCTGCAGCTGACCGACCCGACGGGGCAGCCCGTCATGGCCGTCCAAGCCGTCCGCGGAACTCCGTTCTCACCCGAACAGGCTGGGATCACCGGAGCGTTGACGCACGACGCCCTGTTCCGCGTCGACTGGACCCCGTGTGCGCTTCCCGCCGTGGAGCGGCCCCTCGACATCGTGCCCGTCGCCACCGCCGAGGACGTCGCCGCCTCGGCCCGAACGGCCGCCCCGGCGCCCGGCGTCCTGCTGTACGAGGTCGAGGCCGGCAGCGCCGCGGCGAACGCCGACCCCCGCGCCTCGGTCAACGCGGCACTGGCCGTACTCCAGGCCTGGCTGGCCGAACCGGCCCTCGCCGAGACCCGGTTGGCCGTGGTCACCGGAGACTGCGACGCCGACCTCGACGCGGCAGCGGTATGGGGCCTGGTGCGCTCGGCGCAGTCGGAGCACCCGGACCGGATCGTGCTGGCCGACCTCGACGACGCCTCCCGGTCCGCCCTGCCGGGCGTGGTACTGAGCGGCGAACCCCAGATGAGGGTGCGCGGCGGCGTGGCGGAGGTGCCCCGGCTGGCCCGCGTGGCCGTCCCGCCGGGCGGAGCGGTTCCCGGCGCCGGGCAGCACCCCCGCCCGCTCGACACCGAAGGCACCGTACTGATCACCGGTGGCACCGGAACGCTGGGTGCGATGACCGCACGGCACCTGGTCACCGCGTACGGCATCAGGCACCTGGTCCTCGCCGGCCGCCGCGGCCATGCCCCGGAACTCCACGAAGAGCTGACCGCGCTGGGCGCGTCCGTCACCATCGCCGCGTGCGACACGGCCGACCGCTCCCAACTCGAGGCGCTCCTGCGGGAGATACCTGCCGAGCACCCGCTCACCGCCGTGGTGCACTCCGCCGGTGTCCTCGACGACGGGGTGCTCACCGAGCTGACCCCGGAACGCGTCGACACCGTGCTGCGGCCGAAGGTGGACGCGGCGCTGCACCTGCACGAGCTGACCCGCGACCTGGACCTCGCCGCGTTCGTGCTGTTCTCCTCGGCCGCGGGCGTGCTGGGCAACCCCGGACAGGCCAACTACGCCGCGGCCAACGCCTGGCTGGACGCGCTGGCACGCCGGAGGCACGGCCTCGGTCTGCCGGCCGTCTCCCTCGCCTGGGGCTACTGGGCGACGGTCAGCTTCATGACCGAGCACCTGAGCGCCGCCGACCTGCGACGCAACAAGCGCATCGGGATGAGCGGCCTCTCCGGCACCGAGGGAATGGCCCTCCTGGACGCCGCCCTGGGCGGCACCGACGCGGGCACCGCCGCCGCCCTGGTGGCGGCGAAGTTCGACGTGTCCGCTCTGCGGGCCGCGGCGGCCGACGCTCCGGTCCCGCCGCTGCTGCGGGGTCTGGCCCCGTCGCCGCGGCCGGCGGCACGTGCCGCCGCTCCGTCCGGGCCCGCGTCCCTGCGGGAGCGCATCGCCGGTCTGGGCGACGCCGAGCAGACCGAGGCCCTGGTCGAGCTGGTACGGCGGAACGCGGCCGAGGTGCTCGGACACGCCACCGCCGACGCCGTCCATGCCGACCGGACCTTCAAGGAGGCCGGATTCGACTCCCTGATGGCGGTGGAGCTGCGCAACCGGCTCGCCGCCGCGACCGGGCTCACCCTCTCCCCGGTGATGATCTTCGACTATCCGAAGCCGACGACGCTCGCCGAGCACCTGCGCACCAAGCTCTTCGGCGGCACGTCGGAGCGACCCTCCGCGCCGGTCGCCACCGTCGCGACGGAGGACGAGCCGATCGCGATCGTGGCGATGGCATGCCGCTTCCCCGGCGGCGTGAACAGCCCGGAGGACCTGTGGCGCGTGGTGGCCGACGGGATCGACGTCGTCACCGAGTTCCCCGACGACCGGGGCTGGGACATCGACCGGCTCTTCCACGAGGATCCCGACCACGCCGGCACCACGTACGTACGCCACGGCGCGTTCCTCGATGACGCCGCCGGGTTCGACGCCGCGTTCTTCGGCATCTCGCCGAACGAGGCCCTCGCCATGGACCCGCAGCAGCGGCTGCTGCTGGAAACGTCCTGGGAGGCGTTCGAGCGGGCCGCGATCGACCCGACCACGCTCGCCGGAGAAGACGTCGGCGTGTTCGTCGGAGTCAACAGCCACGACTACAGCATGCGGATGCACCAGGCGTCCGGCGTCGAGGGATTCCGCCTCACCGGCGGTTCGGGCAGCGTCACCTCCGGCCGCATCGCCTACCACCTCGGCTTCGAGGGTCCCGCCCTCACCGTCGACACGGCCTGCTCCTCCTCGCTGGTGGCCCTGCACCTGGCGGCGCAGGCGCTGAACCGGGGCGAGTGCTCGATGGCACTGGCCGGCGGTGTGATGGTGATGGGCACCGTGGAGACGTTCGTCGAGTTCTCCCGGCAGCGCGGACTGGCCCCCGACGGCCGGTGCAAGGCCTTCGCGGACGGCGCGGACGGCACCGGCTGGTCCGAGGGCGCCGGGCTGCTCCTGGTGGAGCGGCTGTCGGACGCCCGGCGCCGGGGCCACCAGGTGCTGGCCGTGGTCCGCGGCTCGGCCGTGAACCAGGACGGCGCGTCGAACGGCCTGACCGCGCCGAACGGTCCCGCGCAGCAGCGGGTGATCCGCAAGGCCCTGGCCGGTGCCGGGCTCGCCCCGTCCGACGTGGACGTGGTGGAGGCGCACGGCACGGGTACGACGCTGGGCGACCCGATCGAGGCCGAGGCGCTCCTGGCGACCTACGGCCAGGACCGGCAGGGCGACGAGCCGCTGTGGCTCGGTTCCGTGAAGTCGAACATCGGGCACACCCAGGGTGCGGCGGGTGTCGCGGGCGTGATCAAGATGGTCATGGCCATGCGGCACGACGTCCTGCCCAAGACGCTGCACGTGGACCGTCCCTCGACCCACGTCGACTGGTCCGCGGGCGCCGTGGAACTGCTGACCGAGGCCCGCGACTGGCCGAGGAACGGCCGGCCCCGCCGGGCCGGCGTGTCCTCCTTCGGCATCGGCGGCACCAACGCGCACGTCGTCCTCGAAGAGGCCCCCCAGCAGCCGGTCACGCCGGAGCCGGAGCCCCTGCCGGCACCCGGGCCCGCGGGCGTCCCCGTACCGGTCCCCGTATCGGCGCGGACCCCGGCCGCACTGCGCGGCCAGGCCGAGCGGCTCGCCCGCTTCCTCGACGACCGGCCCGGCCTGCGCCTCACCGACGCCGCGCACGCCCTGGCCACCACGCGTGCCCAGCTCGACCACCGTGCCGTCGTCCTGGCCTCCGACCGGGAACAGCTCACCGCTGACCTGAGCGCCTTCGGACGCGGTGACGCCGCCCCCGCGGTCGTCTCCGGCACCCCGGCCCCGGGCAAGCTGGCCCTCCTCTTCACGGGCCAGGGCAGCCAGTGGGCCGGCATGGGCCGCGAACTCGCCGCGACCCACCCGGTCTTCCGCGAGGCCTTCGCCGCCGCGTGCGCCGCCGTGGAAGAGCACCTGCGCGACCACGGGGCGCGCCCGCTGCGCGAGGTGGTGTTCGCCGCCCCCGGCACGCCCGACAGCGAACTGCTCGACCGGACCATGTACACGCAGGGCGCCCTGTTCGCCCTGGAGACCGCGCTGTTCCGGCTCTTCGAGTCCTGGGGGGTCCGACCGGACCTCCTCGCCGGCCACTCGATCGGCGAGATCACCGCCGCGCACGTCTCCGGCGTGCTCACCCTGGACGAGGCCGGCAAACTGGTCGCCGCGCGCGGCCGGTTGATGCAGGCCCTGCCCGAAGGCGGCGCCATGGTCGCCGTCCAGGCGACCGAGGCCGACGTCGCGCCCCTGCTGGAGCGGGCGAACGGTGCGGTGTGCGTCGCCGCCGTGAACGGCCCCGACGCGCTGGTGCTCTCCGGCGTCGAGGACGCCGTGCTCGCCCTCGCCGGGGAACTGGCGGGCCAGGGGCGCAAGACGCGCAGGCTGCAGGTCAGCCACGCCTTCCACTCCCAGCTCATGGAGCCCATGCTCGACGAGTTCCGCACGGTCGCGGAAAGCCTCTCGTACCGGCCGGGTGTCCTTCCGGTCGTGTCCACCCTGACGGGCGAGCTCGTCGGGGAGGGGCAGCTGAGCAGCCCCGCGTACTGGGTCGACCAGGTACGCAGCGCCGTGCGGTTCAGCGACGCGGTCACCTCGCTGAGCGGCCAGGGAGCGACGACGTTCCTCGAGATCGGCCCCGGGGGCGCCCTCGCGGCGATGGCGCTCGGCACGCTCGGCGCGCCGGAGCAGAGCTGCATCGCCACCCTGCGCAAGAACGGCGCGGAGGCCGCCGACGTCGTGACCGCCCTCGCCGCACTGCACGTACGCGGTGTGGCCCTGGACTGGGCGACCGTCCTCGGCCGCCCGGCCACGGCGGCCGGAACCGACCTGCCCACCTACGCGTTCCAGCACCAGCGGTACTGGGTCGAGTCCGACGAGACCCCGGCCGGCGGCGCGGAAGCGCTCGGCGCCTCCAGTGCCCGGCACCCGCTGCTCGGCACCGTCATCGACATGCCGGGCGACGACGGCGACCACGGCGACCACGGCGTCGTGCTCACCGGGCAGCTGTCGCCCCGCAGCCTGAGCCGGTTCCCCGGCCGGGTGACCGCGGACGGCACGACCAGGATCCCGGCCGCCGCGCTCCTGGAGATGATCGTCCGGGCCGCCGACGAGGTGGCCTGCGGAAGCGTCGAACAGATCGTCGTCGAGGCGCCTTTGACGGTGCCGGAGCACGGAAACGCCCAGGTACGGGTGTCGGTGGACGGCCCCGGCCCCGACGGCCGGCGCCGGGCCCGCGTCCACACGCGGCCCCTCGACCCGGAGCGGGCGCCCTGGACCTGCCACGCACGAGCCGTGCTGGTTCCCGGAATGCCGCAGCCGGCCTTCGACCTGCGGACCTGGCCGCTGCCCGCCGACGGTGGCGCGCTCCTGCCGGGGGCGCACCGGGTGTGGCAGCAGGACGGGCAGATCTTCGCGGAGCTCGCCCTCCCGGACGAACTAGCCGATGAGGCCTCCGAGTTCACGCTCCACCCGGCGCTCCTCGACACGGCACTGCGCGTCCTGGACTCCCGTACCGCCGGCAACCCGCCGACGGCCGGACACCGTGTCGCCGACCGTGACCTGTCCGCGTCCACCGGTCTGGCCGTGTACGCGGAAGGCGCCGCCTCGCTGCGGCTGCGGATCACGCCGGACGCGGACGGCCGCCACCTGCTCGAGCTCGCGGACGCCACCGGCGAACCGGTCGCGCTCCTCGGCCCGCTGACCCTGGCCGCCCCGCCCCACGAGGGCGCGGCGGAGAGCGCCGGCGCACCGGCCGGGCCCGTGGCCGCGGCTGCCGACGCGCAGACGCCGTCCGCCGCCGTCACCCGGCGCGTGGTGTCGCGCAGCGAAGGAGCGGGCGAGGCGATCGCCGGCCGGCTGGCGGGACTGTCCGCCGCGGAGCAGCACCAGGTCCTGGCGGACATGGTCCAGGAGACCACGGCGGTCGTACTCGGCCACCGCGACGCCGACGGCTTCGACGCGGAGCAGTCCTTCAAGAGCCTCGGCTTCGACTCCCTCAGCGCGGTGAAGTTCTGCAACCGCCTGCGCGACCTCACCGGGGTGAACCTGCCCAGCACGCTGGTCTTCGACTACCCGACACCGGCCGTTCTCGCGGACTACCTGCGGGCCGAACTGCTCGGTGAGGGCGTCACGGTGCCCACCGCGCCCACGGCGGCGCCGGTCTCCGACGAGCCCATCGCGATCGTCGCGATGAGCACGCGCCTGCCGGGCGGAGCCGACAGCCCCGAGGAACTGTGGAAGCTGGTGGCCGAGCAGCGCGACGCGGTGTCCGGCTTCCCCCTCGACCGCGACTGGGACCTCGAGGGCCTCTACCACCCGGACCCCGCCCACCCGGGTACCAGCTACACCCGCTCGGGCGGATTCCTCCACGAGGCCGCGCAGTTCGACGCCGGGCTCTTCGGGATCTCCCCGCGCGAGGCCCTCGCCATGGATCCCCAGCAGCGGCTGCTGCTGGAGACCTCCTGGGAGGCGCTGGAACGGGCGGGCATCGACCCGCTGTCCGTCAGGGGCCGTGACATCGGCGTCTTCACGGGAATCGTCCACCACGACTACGTGACCCGCCTCCACCAGGTCCCCGAAGACGTCCAGGGCTACCTCATGACCGGTACGGCGGCCAGCGTGGCCTCGGGCCGCGTCTCGTACGTGTTCGGATTCGAGGGACCGGCGGTCACCGTCGACACGGCGTGCTCCTCGTCGCTGGTCGCGATGCACCTGGCGGCGCAGGCACTGCGGCAGGGCGAGTGCTCGATGGCGCTCGCCGGCGGTGCGACGGTCATGGCCAGTCCGGACGCCTTCATGGAGTTCTCGCGGCAGCGGGGCCTGTCCGCCGACGGGCGCTGCAAGGCGTTCTCCTCGGAGGCGGACGGCACCGGCTGGGCCGAGGGCGTCGGCGTGGTGGTGCTGGAGCGGCTGTCGGTGGCGCGTGAGCGCGGTCACCGGGTCCTGGCGGTGCTGCGCGGCAGCGCCGTCAACCAGGACGGCGCCTCCAACGGTCTGACCGCCCCGAACGGGCCCTCGCAGCAGCGGGTGATCCGCCGGGCACTGGACACGGCCGGACTCACTCCGGCGGACGTCGACGTCGTGGAGGCCCACGGAACCGGTACGGCCCTGGGCGACCCGATCGAAGCGCAGGCGCTGCTCGCCACGTACGGCCAGGGCCGCGACCCGGAACGGCCGCTGTGGCTCGGCTCGCTGAAGTCCAACATCGGTCACACCCAGGCGGCAGCCGGCGTGGCCGGTGTGATCAAGATGGTCATGGCCATGCAGCACGGCATCATGCCCGCCACGCTCCACGTGGACGAGCCCACGAGCCAGGTCGACTGGTCCGCCGGCGCGGTGGAGCTGCTGACGGAGGCCCGCGCGTGGCCGCAGCACGGCCGCCCGCGCCGGGCCGCGGTCTCCTCCTTCGGAGCCAGCGGAACGAACGCGCACCTGATCCTGGAGGAGGCACCGCCGCAGGAGGCGGAGCCCGTCCCGGCGGAGCCGGCGCCCGCGGGTGTCGTCCCGCTGGTGGTGTCGGCGCGCAGCGCCGCTTCCCTGGCCGGTCAGGCCGGGCGGCTGGCGGCGTTCGTCGAGAACACCGACGGGGTGTCCCTGGCGGACGTGGCCGGATCGCTGCTGTCGAGCCGTGCGGTGCTGGGTGAGCGCGCGGTCGTGGTGGCCGGCTCCGACGAGGAGGCGCTGGCAGGACTGCAGGCGCTGGCCCGGGGCGAGAGCGCACCCGGTGTGGTGTCCGGCAGCGCCGCGTCGGGCAAGCCGGGCAAGGTCGTGTGGGTGTTCCCCGGCCAGGGCTCCCAGTGGGCGGGCATGGGCCGCGAACTCCTCGACTCCTCCCCGGTCTTCGCCGAGCGCATCGCCGCATGCGCCGCCGCACTGGAGCCGTGGGTCGACTGGGACCTGATCGACGTCCTGCGCGGCGAGAGCGAACCCGAGCTCATCGAGCGGGTCGACGTACTCCAGCCGGCCAGCTTCGCCGTGATGGTGGGCCTGGCAGCGGTGTGGCAGTCCGTGGGCGTCGAGCCGGGCGCGGTGCTCGGCCACTCCCAGGGCGAGATCGCCGCCGCCTGTGTCGCCGGGGCGCTGTCCCTGGACGACGCGGCGCGCGTGGTGGCCCTGCGCAGCCAGGTCATCGCGAAGGACCTGGCCGGGCGGGGCGGCATGGCGTCCGTCGCGCTCAGCGCGGACGAGGCCGTCGCCCGTCTGGAGCGGTGGGCGGACCGGGTCGAAGTCGCCGCGGTCAACGGCCCGGCGTCGGTGGTCATCGCCGGTGACGCCGAGGCCCTGGACGAGGCCCTGGAGGCCCTGTCGGGCGAAGGCGTCCGGGTGCGCCGCGTCGCGGTGGACTACGCCTCGCACACCCGGCACGTCGAGGACGTCCGCGACACCCTGGCCGAAGCACTGGCCGGGATCGGCGCGCAGGCGCCGAAGGTGCCCTTCTACTCCACCGCGACCGGCGGCTGGGTGGCGGACGCCGGCGTGCTCGACGGCGACTACTGGTACCGCAACCTGCGCGGCCAGGTGGGCTTCGGTCCCGCCGTGGCCGAGCTGATGGGCCAGGGCCACGGCGTGTTCGTGGAGGTCAGTGCCCACCCGGTGCTGGTCCAGCCGATCACCGAGACCGCCGACGCCACCGAGACCGACGCGGTGGTGACCGGTTCGCTGCGGCGCCAGGACGGCGGCCCGCGACGGCTGCTCGCCTCGATGGCCGAACTGTTCGTCCGCGGTATCGCGCTCGACTGGAACGGGATGCTGCCGCAGACGGGGGCCTCCCGGCGCGTGGACCTGCCGACCTACGCCTTCGACCGCCAGCGCTACTGGCTGCAGGAGGCGGAAGGGGCCGCCGAAGCCGCAGATGCGGCCGAAGGCGCGGACTCCGACTTCTGGACCGCGGTCGAGCAGGCCGACCTGGACTCCCTCGGCGCGCTGCTCGAGATGGCGTCGACCGACGAGCGCAGCGCCCTGAACACCGTCGTGCCCGTACTGGCGCAGTGGCGGGGCAAGCGCCGCGAGAGGTCGACGGCGGAGAAGCTGCGCTACCACGTCACCTGGCAGCCGCTCGACCACGAAGCGGCCGGCGTACCGGGCGGCCGCTGGCTGGTCGTCGTACCGTCCGGACGCCCGGACGGCAGTGCGGCCGACGCCCTCCTGGACGAGCTGACCGGTCTCGGACTCGGCACCGTCCTGCTGGAGGTCGGCGAGGGCGACCGCACCCGCAAGCAGCTCGCCGAGCGGCTGGCCGCGATCCTGGCCGAACACGACCTGACCGGCGTGCTGTCCCTGCTCGCCATGGACCAGCAGACCGGAACCGGTCCGCAGGACCCCACCGCGGCCACGGCGCCCACGCTCGCGCTGATCCAGGCCCTGGGCGACAACAACGCCGCGCAGCCCCTCTGGTGCCTGACCAGGGGCGCCGTGAACATCGGCATCCACGACACCCTCGCCTCACCGGCGCAGGCGTCGCTGTGGGGCCTCGGCCGCGCGGCCGCGCTGGAACGGCTCGACCGCTGGGGCGGTCTGGTCGACCTGCCCGTCACCAACGACCCGCGCACGGCCCAGTACCTGCTCGGAGTGCTCAACTCCGCCGCCGGTGAGGACCAGCTCGCGGTCCGGCGCTCGGGCGTCTACACCCGACGGCTGGTGCGCAAGCCCGTACCGGACTCCACCGGAGACACCGGCTGGCACCCGCGGGGCACGGTCCTGGTGACCGGCGGCGCCGAAGGACTCGGCAAGCACGTCTCGCTCTGGCTCGCCCAGGCCGGCGCCGACCGCCTCGTCATCACGACCACCGCGCACGCACCCGACCGGAGCGTGCCCGAACTGCGCGCCGAACTGGCGGGGCTGGGCCTGGCCACCACGGTGGAGTCCTGCGAGGACACCGACCGGGACGCGCTCGCACAGCTGGTGTCCGCGACGGACGCGGAGCGGCCGCTCACGGCCGTGGTGCACGCCGCCGACATCCAGCAGACCAGCTCCATCGACGACACCGGCGTGGACGACCTCGCCGAGGTGTTCGCCGCCAAGGTGGACACGGCCGTATGGCTCGACGAGCTGTTCGAGAGCACGCCGCTCGACGCGTTCGTCGTGTTCTCCTCGATCGCCGGCGTGTGGGGCGGCGGCGGCCAGGGCCCGTCCGGAGCGGCGAACGCCGTCCTCGACGCCCTGATCGAGTGGCGCCGCGCCCGCGGACTGCGGGCGACGTCGATCGCCTGGGGAGCCCTCGACCAGATCGGCGTGGGCATGGACGAGGCAGCCCTCGCACAGCTGCGCCGCCGCGGTGTCCTTCCCATGGGCCCGCAGCTGGCGGTGACGGCGATGGTGCAGGCGGTACAGGGCAACGAGAAGTTCGTGGCCGTCGCCGACATGGACTGGGGCGCGTTCATTCCCGCGTTCACCTCGGTCCGCACCAGCCCCCTGTTCGCCGATCTGCCCGAGGCGAGGCAAGCGCTTCAGGCCCTGCAGGGCGACGGCGAGAACAGCGAGGCCGCCTCGTCCCTCGCGGACTCCCTGCGGGCGGTCGCGGAAGCCGAGCAGAACCGCATCCTGCTCCGCCTGGTCCGCGGCCACGCCTCGACGGTCCTCGGCCACAGCGGCGCGGAGGGCATCGGCCCGCGCCAGGCGTTCCAGGAGGTCGGCTTCGACTCGCTCGCCGCCGTCAACCTGCGCAACAGCCTGAACGCGGCCACCGGACTGCGCCTGCCCGCGACGCTGATCTTCGACTACCCCACGCCGGAAGCGCTGGTCGGCTACCTGCGCTCCGAGCTCCTGCGGGAGACCGACGACGGCCTGGACGAGCGGGAGGAAGAACTCCGGCAGGTCCTGGCGTCCGTGCCGTTCGCCCGGTTCAAGGAGGCCGGCGTACTGGACACCCTCCTCGGCCTGGCCGAGACCGGCGCGGACGCGGATGCGGACGCCCTGGAAGCGGAACCGTCGGCGGCCGCCGCCGACGTGGAACTGATCGATGCCATGGACGTTGCCGACCTGGTGCAACGGGCCCTGGGCAAGACGAGCTGATCGCCTGTGAACGAATCGTGGAGGATGGATATGTCGGCGCCCGACCAGCAGGTCGTTGAGGCACTGCGTGCCTCGCTGAAGGAGAACGCCCGGCTTCAGCAGGAGAACAGCACACTCGTCGCGGCAGCCTCGGAGCCCATCGCGATCGTGTCCATGGCCTGCCGGTACGCCGGCGGGATCCGCGGACCGGAGGACTTCTGGCGGGTGGTGTCCGAGGGCGCCGACGTCTACTCCACGTTCCCCGAGGACCGCGGCTGGGACGTCGAGGGCCTCTACCACCCGGATCCCGACAACCCCGGTACGACGTACGTACGGGAAGGCGCGTTCCTGCACGACGCGGCCCAGTTCGACGCCGGGTTCTTCGGCATCTCGCCGCGCGAGGCCCTCGCCATGGACCCCCAGCAGCGCCAGCTGCTCGAGGTGTCCTGGGAGACCTTCGAGCGGGCCGGCATCGACCCCCACTCGGTGCGGGGCAGCGACATCGGCGTGTTCGCCGGAGTCGTGCACCAGGACTACGCACCGGACCTCAGCGGTTTCGAGGGCTACCTCAGCCTGGAACGCGCCCTGGGCACCGCCGGAGGCGTCGCCTCCGGCCGCGTCTCCTACACCCTCGGGCTCGAAGGCCCCGCGGTGACGGTCGATACCATGTGCTCCTCCTCGCTCGTCGCCATCCACCTCGCCGCTCAGGCACTGCGCCGGGGCGAATGCTCCATGGCGCTCGCGGGCGGCTCGACGGTGATGGCGACGCCCGGCGGCTTCGTCGGCTTCGCACGACAGCGCGCCCTCGCCTTCGACGGCCGCTGCAAGTCCTACGCCGCCGGCGCCGACGGCTCCGGCTGGGCCGAGGGCGTGGGCGTGGTCCTCCTGGAGCGGCTGTCGGTGGCGCAGGAGCGCGGCCACCAGGTGCTGGCCGTCATCCGCGGCAGCGCCGTGAACCAGGACGGCGCCTCCAACGGCCTGACCGCCCCGAACGGACCGTCGCAGCAGCGGGTCATCCGCAAGGCGCTGGACAGCGCCGGCCTCTCCCCGGCCGACGTGGACGCCGTCGAGGGCCACGGCACGGGCACCGTGCTCGGCGACCCGATCGAGGCGCAGGCGCTGCTCGCCACCTACGGCCAGGGCCGTGACCCGCAGCAGCCGCTGTGGCTCGGATCGGTCAAGTCCGTCATCGGACACACCCAGGCCGCGTCCGGCGTCGCCGCCGTGATCAACATGGTCCAGGCGCTGCGCCACAAAACCCTCCCGGCCACCCGGAACATAGACGCGCCCACCCCCCAGGTCGACTGGTCCGCGGGCGCCGTGGAGCTGCTGACCGAGGCGCGGGAATGGCCGGACAACGGCCGTCCGCGCCGCGCCGGCGTCTCCGCTTTCGGAGCCAGCGGCACGAACGCGCACATGATCCTGGAGGAGGCGCCCGCCCAGGAGGCGCAGCCCGTCACGGACGAGGCGCAGCCCGCCGGTGTGGTGCCGCTCGTGGTGTCGGCGGGGACGGCCGCTTCGCTGGCCGCCCAGGCCGGACGGCTGGCGGAGTTCGTCGAGGGCGCCGACGAGGTGCCGCTCGCGGACATCGCCGGAACGCTGGTGTCGGGCCGCGCCGTGCTCGGCGAGCGCGCGGTGGTGCTCGCGGGCTCGAACGACGAGGCACTGGCCGGGCTGCAGGCGCTGGCCCGCGGCGAGAACGCGGCCGGTGTGGTGACCGGTTCGGGCACCCCGGGCAAGGTCGTGTGGGTGTTCCCCGGCCAGGGCTCGCAGTGGGCCGGCATGGGCCGCGAACTCCTGGACTCCTCCCCGGTCTTCGCCGAGCGCATCGCCGCGTGCGCGGCCGCGCTCGAGCGGTGGGTGGACTGGTCGCTGATCGACGTCCTGCGCGGCGACGCCGAGCCCGAGCTGCTGGACCGGGTCGACGTCCTGCAGCCCGCCAGCTTCGCCGTGATGGTCGGCCTGGCCGCGGTGTGGCAGTCCGTGGGCGTCGAGCCCGACGCGGTGCTCGGCCACTCCCAGGGCGAGATCGCCGCCGCCTGTGTCGCCGGGGCGCTGTCCCTGGACGACGCGGCGCGCGTGGTCGCCCTGCGCAGCCAGGCCATCGCCCAGCAGCTCGCCGGGCGCGGCGGCATGGCGTCCGTCGCGCTGAGCGAGGCCGAGGCCGTCGCCCGCCTGGAACGCTGGGCGGACCGCGTGGAGGTCGCCGCCGTCAACGGCCCGTCCTCCGTGGTCATCGCCGGTGACGCCGAGGCCCTCGACGACGCCCTGGACGCGCTGGAGGACCAGGGCGTCCGGATCCGGCGCGTGGCCGTCGACTACGCCTCGCACACCCGGCACGTCGAGGACATCCGCGACGCGCTCGCCGAAGCACTGGCCGGGATCGGCGCGCAGGCGCCGAAGCTGCCGTTCTACTCCACCGTCACCGGCACCTGGGTCGAGGAAGCCGGCGTACTCGACGCCGCGTACTGGTACCGCAACCTGCGCGGCCAGGTCGGCTTCGGCCCGGCCGTCGCCGACCTGCTCGCCCAGGGCCACGGCGTGTTCGTCGAGGTCAGCGCCCACCCGGTGCTGGTCCAGCCGATCAACGAGACCGTCGACACCACCGACACCGACGTGGTCGTGACCGGCTCGCTGCGACGCCAGGACGGCGGCCTGCGACGGCTGCTGGCCTCGATGGCCGAGCTGTTCGTCCGCGGCGTGGCCGTGGACTGGGCCCACGTGCTGCCCGCCGGCGCGGCGTCGGCACGCGTGGACCTGCCGACGTACGCCTTCGACCACCAGCACTACTGGATCGAGATGGCCGGATCGGCCACGGACGCGGCCTCGCTGGGCCTGACCGGAGCCGATCACCCGCTGCTGGGCGCGGTGGTGCAGCTGCCGCAGTCCGACGGGCTGGTCTTCACCTCGCGGCTGTCGCTGCGCACGCACCCGTGGCTGGCCGGTCACGCCATCGGCGGCGTCGTGATCATCCCCGGCACGATGTACGTCGACCTCGCCGTGCGGGCCGGCGACGAGTTCGGCTACGGCGTCCTGGAAGAACTGGTGATCGAGGCGCCGCTGGTGCTGCCCGAACAGGGCGGCGTGCGGCTGCAGGTCGCGGTCGGCGCCCCGAACGCGACCGGCTCGCGCTCGGTGGACGTGTACTCCCAGCGCGAGGACGCCGACGGCGAGAGCGGTACGAACGAATGGACGCGGCACGCCACCGGACTCCTGGCGGAGTCGTCGACGACCCGCGCCACGGCGGAGCGGTTCGACTTCGCCGCGTGGCCGCCGCAGGGCGCCGAGCCGATCGAGATCGCGACCTTCTACACCGACCTGCTCGAGCGCGGCTACGCGTACGGTTCGGCGTTCCAGGGCCTGCGGGCGGTGTGGCGGCGCGGTGACGAGGTCTTCGCCGAGGCCGTCCTGCCCGAGGAACAGCGGGACGAGGCCGGCAAGTACGGCATGCACCCGGCACTGCTGGACGCCGCCCTGCACACCAACGCCTTCGCCAACCCGGACGACGACCGCCAGGTCCTGCCGTTCGCGTGGAACGGCCTCGTCCTGCACGCGGTGGGCGCCTCGGCACTGCGCGTACGGATCGCCCCGTGCGGCCCCGACGCGCTGTCGTTCCAGGCCGCCGACGAGACCGGCGACATGGTCCTGACCATGGACTCGCTGGTCTCCCTGCCCGTGTCCGCCGACCAGCTGGGCGCCGCGGCGGGCGACGAGAGCCGCGACGCGCTGTTCGGCGTCGAGTGGACCGAGCTGTCCGCGCCCCAGGGCGCGCAGCCGACGCCGATGTGGGTGCCGGTGTCCGGCGCCGGCGACGTCGAGGCCCTGGCCGGGAGCGCGGGAGTCCCGGCGGTCGCCGTCCTGCAGGCGGTGGCCGGCACCGACGGAGAGGACGCCGTACTGGCAGCCACCTCCCGCGTGCTGGAGGTCGTCCAGGCCTGGCTGTCCGGGACCGGTCTGGAGGAGTCGCAGCTGGTCGTGCTGACCCGCGGCGCCGTCCCCGCCGGCGACGGCACCGTGACCGACCCGGCCGGATCGGCGGTGTGGGGTCTGGTCCGCGCCGCCCAGGCCGAGAACCCCGACCGGATCATCCTCATCGACACCGACCCGGCCTCCGGCGACGCGCCGGAATCCGTACTGCGCACCGTGCTGGGCCCGGTCCTGGCCGGCGGTGAGCCGCAGGTCGCCGTCCGCGGAACGACCCTCTCCGCCCCCCGGCTCGTCCGCGCCGGCGGTGACGTGCCCGAGGTCCCCGCGGTGTTCGGCGCCGAAGGGACCGTCCTGGTCACCGGTGGCACCGGCGCCCTGGGCGCGCTGGTGGCCCGCCACCTGGTGACCCGGCACGGGGTCCGGCACCTCCTGCTCGCCGGCCGCCGCGGCCCGGACGCCGAGGGCGCCGCGGACCTGGTCGCCGAGCTGACCGGGCAGGGCGCCGCCGTGTCGGTCGTCGCCTGCGACGTGTCCGACCGCGGCCAGGTCGAGGCCCTGCTGGCCTCGGTCCCGGCCGAGCACCCCCTGACCGGTGTGGTCCACATGGCCGGTGTGCTGGACGACGGCGTGATCGCCACCCTCACCCCGGAGCGGCTTGCCGGAGTGTTCGCGCCGAAGGTGGACGCCGTACGCCACCTCGACGAGCTGACCCGCGGCCTGGACCTCGACGCGTTCGTCGTGTTCTCGTCCGCCGCCTCGCTCATGGGGTCCGCCGGACAGGGCAACTACGCGGCGGCGAACGCCTTCCTCGACGGACTGATGGCCGTCCGCCGCGCGGCGGGCCTGCCGGGCCTCTCGCTCGCCTGGGGCCTGTGGGAGCAGACCAACGGCCTGACCGCCCACCTCAGCGCCGTCGACCAGGCCCGTATGAGCCGCGGTGGCGTCCTGGCGATGACCCCGGCCGAAGGCCTCCACATCCTCGACATCGGCCTGCACGCCGACCAGGCACTGCTCGTGCCGATCAAGCTGGACCTGAAGACCATGCGGAGCCAGGCGGCGGCCGGCGGGGGAGTCCCGCACCTGCTGCGCGGCCTGGTCCGTGCGGGCCGCCGCCTGGCGCGGGCCGCGGCCGGCGACAGCAGCGGACTGGTCCGCCGCCTCGCCGGGCTGGCCCCGGCCGAGCAGGAGAGCATCCTGCTGACCATCGTCCAGGACGAGGCGAGCGCCGTACTGGGCTTCAGCGGCCCCGAACTGGCGCAGGGCACCCGCGGATTCAGCGACATCGGGTTCGACTCCCTGACCGCGGTCGAGCTGCGGAACCGGCTCAGCGCCGCGACCGGCGTCAAGCTGCCCGCCACGCTGATCTTCGACTACCCCACCCCGGTGGTCCTCGCCCGGCACCTGCGCGAGGAGCTCGGCGAGGCGGCCGAGGGCAGCCCCGCCGCGGCCGTCACCGTCGTCGCGGACCCCGACGAGCCCATCGCCATCGTCGGGATGGCCTGCCGGCTGCCCGGCGGCGTCGCGGGTCCCGAGGACCTGTGGCGGTTGGTGCAGGAGCGCCGCGAAGGCATGACGACCTTCCCCGAGGACCGCGGCTGGGACCTGGAGGGCCTCTACGACCCGAACCCGGACAGCGCGGGCACCTCGTACACCAGCAAGGGCGGATTCCTCCACGAGGCCGCACAGTTCGACGCCGGCTTCTTCGGCATCTCGCCGAACGAGGCCCTCGCCATGGACCCGCAGCAGCGGCTGCTGCTGGAAACCTCCTGGGAGGCGCTGGAACGGGCGGGCATCGACCCCACCACCGCCCAGGGCGGCAACATCGGCGTCTTCTCCGGCGTCTCCATCCACGACTACCTCGAGTCCCTCACCGACATGCCGGCGGAACTCGAAGGCTTCGTCACCACCGCCACGGCGGGCAGCGTGGCCTCCGGCCGCGTCTCGTACACCTTCGGCTTCGAGGGCCCGGCGGTCACGGTGGACACCGCCTGCTCCTCGTCGCTCGTGGCGATGCACCTCGCGGCGCAGGCACTGCGCCAGGGCGAGTGCTCCATGGCGCTCGCCGGCGGTGTCGCCGTGATGGGCTCCCCGATCGGCGTCCTCGGCATGTCGCGGCAGCGCGGCCTGGCCGGCGACGGGCGGGTCAAGGCGTACGGGGACGGCGCGGACGGCACGGTGCTGTCCGAGGGCGTCGCCCTGGTGGTCCTCGAACGGCTGTCGGTGGCGCGCGAGCGCGGCCACCGCGTCCTGGCGGTGCTGCGCGGCAGCGCCGTCAACCAGGACGGCGCCTCCAACGGCCTGACCGCCCCGAACGGTCCCTCGCAGCAGCGAGTGATCCGCCGGGCGCTGGACAGCGCGGGCCTCACCCCGGCCGATGTGGACGTGGTCGAGGGCCACGGCACGGGTACGGCCCTGGGCGACCCCATCGAGGCGCAAGCCCTCCTTGCCACGTACGGGCGGGACCGGAACCCGGAGCAGCCGCTCTGGCTCGGTTCGTTGAAGTCGAACATCGGTCACACCCAGGCCGCGGCCGGTGTCGCCGGAGTCATCAAGATGGTGCAGGCGCTGCGCCACGGCGTCATGCCCGCCACCCTGCACGCGGACGAGCCCTCGACGAAGGTGGACTGGTCCGAGGGCGCCATCGAGCTGCTGACCGAGGCCCGGGAATGGCCGCGGTCCGGACACCCGCGCCGGGCCGGCGTCTCCTCGTTCGGCATCAGCGGAACGAACGCACACCTCATCCTCGAGGAGGCGCCGCCGGAGGCGGCGGAGCCCGTCACGGGGGAGGCGCCCGCGGGTGTCGTCCCGCTGGTGGTGTCGGCGCGCAGCGCCGCCTCCGTCGCCGGTCAGGCGGAGCGGCTGGCGACGTTCCTCGAAGGCGCCGAGGGCGTCTCCCTCGCGGACGTGGCCGGGGCGCTGGTGTCGAGCCGCGCGGTCTTCGGTGAGCGCGCGGTGGTCGTCGCCGACTCGGCCGAGGAAGCCCTGACGAGGCTCCGGGCCCTGGCGCAGGGCGAGACCGCGCCCGGTGTCGTGATCGGCAGCGCGGGTTCCCCGGGCAAGGTCGTGTGGGTGTTCCCGGGCCAGGGTTCGCAGTGGGCGGGCATGGGCCGTGAACTCCTCGACTCCTCCCCGGTCTTCGCGGAGCGGATCGCCGAGTGCGCGGCCGCGCTCGAACCGTGGGTGGACTGGTCGCTGATCGACGTACTGCGCGGTGACACCGAGCCCGAGCTGATGGAGCGGGTCGACGTGCTCCAGCCGGCGAGCTTCGCGGTGATGGTGGGTCTGGCGGCGGTGTGGCAGTCGGTCGGTGTCAAGCCGGACGCGGTGCTGGGTCACTCGCAGGGTGAGATCGCCGCCGCGTGTGTGGCGGGTGCCCTGTCGCTGGAGGACGCGGCGCGCGTGGTCGCGCTGCGCAGCCAGGCCATCGCCAAGGACCTGGCCGGGCGTGGTGGTATGGCCTCCGTCGCCCTGAATGAGACCGAAGCGGTCGCGCGTCTGGAACGCTGGGCCGACCGGGTCGAGGTGGCCGCCGTCAACGGGCCGTCGTCGGTGGTCATCGCCGGTGACGCCGAGGCACTGGACGAGGCCCTGGAAGCCCTGTCCGGCGACGGTGTCCGCGTACGCCGCGTCGCCGTGGACTACGCCTCCCACACCCGGCACGTGGAGGACATCCGCGAAGCCCTCGCCGAGACGCTCGCGGGGATCGATGCGCTGGCCCCTAAGGTGCCGTTCTACTCGACCGTGACAGGCGGTTGGGTGTCTGACGCGGGGGTGCTCGACGGCGGCTACTGGTACCGGAACCTCCGTGCGCAGGTGGGCTTCGGCCCGGCCGTGGCGGAGCTGCTGGGCCAGGGCCACGGCGTGTTCGTCGAGGTCAGTGCCCACCCGGTGCTGGTCCAGCCGATCGCCGAGACCGTCGACAGCACGGGCACCGATGCCCTGGTGACGGGCTCGCTGCGGCGCGAGGACGGCGGTCTGCGACGGCTGCTGGCCTCGATGGCCGAGCTGTTCGTCCGCGGTATCGCGCTCGACTGGAACCACGTACTGCCGCAGGCATCGGCTCGCGTGGACCTGCCGACGTACGCCTTCGACCACCAGCACTACTGGCTCCAGTTGGCCGAGTCGGCGACCGACGCCGCCTCGCTGGGGCAGGTGACCGCCGACCACCCGCTGCTGGGTGCCGTGGTGCAGCTGCCCCAGTCCGACGGGCTGGTCTTCACCTCGCGGCTTTCGCTGCGGTCGCACGCGTGGCTGGCCGATCACACGGTCGGCGGCGTCGTCCTCCTCCCGGGCACCGCGCTGGTGGAACTGGCCGTTCGGGCCGGCGACGAGGCCGGATGCGGTGTGCTCGAAGAGCTGGTGGTCGAGGCGCCGTTGGTGGTGCCGGAGCAGGGTGGTGTGCGGGTCCAGGTCGCGGTGGGTGGTCCGGGTGAGTCCGGATCGCGCACGGTGGAGGTGTACTCGCTGCGTGAGGACGCGGCCGGCGGGGACGTGTGGGCGCGGCATGCGACGGGTGTGCTGTCGGAGTCGTCCGGTGTCACGGGTGGTTCCGGTTTTGATTTCGCTGCCTGGCCGCCGGCTGGTGCGCAGCCGGTTGAGGTAGGGGAGTTCTACGCCGGTCTGGCCGAGGCCGGTTACGGCTACGGTCCGGCGTTCCAGGGTGTGCGGGCGGTGTGGCGCCGCGGCGAGGAGGTGTTCGCCGAGGTTGCGCTGTCCGAGGAGCAGCGCAAGGAGGCCGGGAAGTTCGGTGTCCATCCGGCGCTGCTGGATGCGGCCCTGCACGCGGGGATGGACTCCGACGCGATCGCGGAGTCGGTGCGGCTGCCGTTGGACTGGAGTGGGCTGGTGCTGCATGCCGTGGGTGCTTCGGCGCTGCGGGTGCGGTTGGCTCCGGTGGGTCCGGACGCGGTGTCGGTGGAGGCCGCCGACCCGACGGGCGGGCTGGTCCTGACGGTGGACTCGGTGGTCTCCCGGCCAGTCGCCGCAGGCCAGTTGGAGACGGCGGCGGACACGGCGGTCGCCAACTCGCTGTACGGGGTGGAGTGGACCGAGCTGCCCCCGGCCGACGTGGCCGAGCCGTCCCCGTGGTGGGTGCCGGTGGCCACGCCCGACGACGTGGCGGCCCTCGCCGAGAGCGCCGACGTTCCCGCAGTGGCGCTGCTGGAAGCGGCCGGCGGCGACGCCGACGACGTCGTACTGGCGACCACCTCCCGCGTGTTGGCGGTCGTGCAGGCCTGGCTGTCCGCGAGCGGTCTGGAGCAGTCGCAGCTGGTCGTGGCAACCCGGGGCGCCGTCCCCGCCGGCGACGGCACCGTGACCGATCCGGCAGGATCGGCGGTGTGGGGTCTCGTCCGCGCCGCGCAGGTCGAAAACCCGGACCGGATCATCCTGCTCGACACCGACCCCGCTGCCGAAGGCAATCTGGAGCTCGTACTGAGCCCGGTGCTGGCCAGCGGCGAGCCGCAGATCGCGGTACGCGGAACCGCTCTCTCCGCCCCGCGGCTCGTCAGGGTCACCGGCGAGGTCGCCGAGGTTCCCCCGACGGCGTTCCGGCCGGACGGCACGGTCCTGATCACGGGCGGTACCGGCACCCTGGGTGCCCTGGTGGCCCGCCACCTCGTCACCCGGCACGGCGTACGGAGCCTCGTGCTCGCCGGCCGCCGGGGCCCGGACGCCGAAGGCGCCCAGGACCTGGTCGCCGAACTCACCGCACAGGGCGCGGTCGTGTCGGTGGCGGCGTGCGACGTGTCCGACCGCGCCCAGGTCGAGGCCCTGCTGGCCTCGGTCCCGGCCGAGCACCCCCTCACCGGAGTCGTACACACCGCCGGAGTGCTGGACGACGGCGTGATCGCCGCGCTCACCCCGGAGCAGCTGCGGACGGCTTTCGCTCCGAAGGTGGACGCCGTACGGCACTTGGACGAGCTGACCCGCGGCATGGACCTCGACGCGTTCGTCGTGTTCTCGTCCGCCTCGGGCGTCTTCGGAACCGCCGGCCAGGGCAACTACGGCGCCGCCAACGCCTACCTCGACGGACTGATGGCCGTCCGCCGCGCGGCCGGACTGCCCGGCCAGTCGCTGGCCTGGGGCCAGTGGCAGCAGACCGCCGACCAGGGCGGCCTGCGACTGACGGCGGCGGAAGGCACGGAACTCTTCGACGCCGCCGTCGCATCCGGCCAGGCGCTGCTGGTGCCGATCAAGCTGGACCTGCGGAAGCTCCGCACCCAGGCGGCAGCAGGCGGGGAACTCCCGCACCTGCTGCGCGGCCTGGTACGGGCCGGCCGTCAGGTCGCGCGGGCGGCCACCGCCACGGACGGCGGCCTGATCCGTCGCCTGGCCGGGCTCACCGCGGCAGAACAGGAAGAACTGCTCATCGACCTGGTGCGTGCCCAGGCCGCGGTCGTGCTCGGGCACGCCGGGCCGGACGGTGTCGGGGCGGAGACGGCGTTCAAGGAAGCGGGATTCGATTCGCTCACCTCGGTGGCCCTGCGCAACGGGCTGTGCGAGGCGACCGGACTGAAGCTTCCGGCCACGCTGATCTTCGACTACCCCACCCCGATGGCACTCGCCCGCCACCTGCACCACGAATTGCTCCCGGACAACCACGCGAATGACATGGACGTGGACGAGGAACGGCTGCGTAACGCACTCGTATCCCTCCCGCTGGCCCGGTTCCGGGAAGCCGGATTGATGGATGCCCTGGTCAAGCTGGTCGCCCTCGGCGACGGCGATCTGGAAATCGGCGCTACGGACGAGGCCGACGACGAAAGGGCGATCGCCGAGCTGGGCGTCGACGATCTCGTTCACATGGCGCTCGGCGACTGAAGATCCTTCGAAACCGCTAAATGATTGGGGCAGTTAAGTGAGTGCGTCGTATGAAAAGGTCGTCGAGGCGCTAAGGAAGTCGCTGGAAGAAGTCGGTTCGCTGAAGAAGCAGAACCGCCAGCTCCTCGGCGCTTCCCGCGAGCCGATCGCGATCGTCGGCATGGCGTGCCGTTTGCCGGGCGGCGTGGCGGGGCCGGAGGACTTGTGGCGGCTGGTGGCCGAGGGCCGGGACGCGGTGTCGTCCTTCCCCGAGGACCGCGGCTGGGACCTGGAGGGCCTGTTCGACGCGGACCCCGAGAACGCGGGTACCTCGTACACCAGCAAGGGCGGGTTCCTCCACGAGGCAGCGCAGTTCGACGCCGGGTTCTTCGGGATCTCGCCGCGTGAGGCCCTCGCCATGGACCCCCAGCAGCGCCTTCTGCTGGAGGCTTCCTGGGAGGCACTGGAGGCTGCCGGCATCGACCCGCTCTCCCTGAAGGGCAGCGACGTCGGAGTCTTCTCCGGGACGTCCACTCAGGGCTACGGGGCCGGTGCCGACGCACCGGAGGCCGAGGGCTTCGGGGTCACCGGCACACTGTCGAGCGTGGCGTCCGGCCGCGTGTCGTACGTCCTCGGCCTCGAGGGCCCGGCGGTCACCGTCGACACCGCCTGCTCCTCCTCGCTGGTCGCGATGCACCTGGCGGCGCAGGCGCTGCGGCAGGGCGAGTGCTCGATGGCGCTCGCCGGCGGCGCGACGGTGATGGCCACGCCCGCCGCCTTCGTGGAGTTCTCCCGCCAGCGCGGCCTGGCCGCCGACGGACGCTGCAAGGCGTTCTCCTCCTCGGCTGACGGCACCGGCTGGGCCGAAGGCGCCGGCGTCGTGGTACTGGAGCGGCTGTCGGTGGCGCGCGAGCGCGGCCACCGGGTCCTCGCCGTGCTGCGGGGCAGCGCCGTCAACCAGGACGGCGCGTCGAACGGCCTGACCGCCCCGAACGGCCCGTCGCAGCAGCGGGTGATCCGCAAGGCGCTGTCCGGGGCCGGGCTTTCCCCGTCCGACGTGGACGCGGTGGAGGCGCACGGCACCGGTACGACCCTGGGCGACCCCATCGAGGCGCAGGCACTCCTCGCCACGTACGGGCGCGACCGGAACCCGGAGCAGCCGCTGTGGCTCGGCTCCCTCAAGTCCAACCTCGGACACACCCAGGCCGCCGCGGGCGTCGCCGGTGTCATCAAGATGGTGCAGGCGCTGCGGCACGGAATCCTGCCCGCGACCCTGCACGTGGACGCACCCACCCCCCAGGTCGACTGGTCCGCCGGCGCGGTGGAACTGCTGACCGAGGCCCGGGAGTGGCCGCAGAACGGCCGCCCGCGCCGGGCCGGCGTCTCCGCCTTCGGCGTCAGCGGAACGAACGCGCACCTCATCCTGGAAGAGGCACCGCCGCAGGAGGCGGCGGAGCCCGTCTCCGAGGAGCAGGCGCCCGCGGGTGTCGTCCCGCTGGTGGTGTCGGCGCGCAGCGCCGCGTCCCTGGCCGGTCAGGCCGGGCGGCTGGCCGCGTTCGTCGAGGGCTCCGATGAGGGGTCCCTCGCGGACGTGGCCGGAGCACTGGTCTCCGACCGTGCGCTGCTGACCGACCGCGCCGTGGTCGTCGCGGGTACGAACGAAGAGGCCCTCCACGGTCTGCGGGCGCTGGCACGCGGCGAGAACGCGGCCGGTGTCGTGACCGGCAGCGCGGCCGGCTCGAGCAAACCGGGCAAGGTCGTGTGGGTGTTCCCGGGTCAGGGTTCGCAGTGGGCGGGCATGGGCCGTGAACTCCTCGACTCCTCCCCGGTCTTCGCGGAGCGCATCGCCGAGTGCGCGGCCGCGCTCGAACCGTGGGTGGACTGGTCGCTGATCGACGTACTGCGCGGTGAGACCGAGCCCGAGCTGATGGAGCGGGTCGACGTACTTCAGCCCGCGAGCTTCGCCGTGATGGTCGGCCTGGCAGCGGTGTGGCAGTCGGTCGGTGTCAAGCCCGATGCGGTGCTGGGTCACTCGCAGGGTGAGATCGCTGCCGCGTGCGTGGCGGGTGCCCTGTCGCTGGAGGACGCGGCGCGCGTGGTCGCGCTGCGGAGCCAGGCCATCGCCAAGGACCTGGCCGGGCGGGGCGGTATGGCCTCCGTCGCACTCGACGAGGCCGAAGCGGTCGCGCGTCTGGAGCGGTGGGCCGACCGGGTGGAGGTGGCCGCGGTCAACGGGCCGTCCTCCGTGGTCATCGCCGGTGACGCCGAGGCCCTGGACGAGGCCCTGGAGGCCCTGTCCGGCGACGGTGTCCGCGTGCGCCGCGTCGCCGTGGACTACGCCTCCCACACCCGGCACGTCGAGGACATCCGCGAAGCCCTCGCCGAGACGCTCGCGGGGGTCGACGCGCTGGCGCCGAAGGTGCCGTTCTACTCGACGGTCACCGGCACGTGGATCGAGGACGCCGGCGTACTCGACGGGGACTACTGGTACCGGAACCTGCGCGGCCAGGTGGGCTTCGGCCCGGCCGTCGCAGGGCTTCTCGAGCAGGGCCACGGCGTGTTCGTCGAGGTCAGTGCCCACCCGGTGCTGGTCCAGCCGATCACCGAGACCGTCGACGCCGCCGGTACCGAGGCGGTGGTGACGGGTTCGCTGCGGCGTGAGGACGGCGGTCTGCGCCGGCTGCTCGCCTCGATGGCCGAGCTGTTCGTCCGCGGTATCGCGCTCGACTGGAACCAGGTACTTCCGCAGGCGTCGGCCTCCCGGCGCGTGGACCTGCCGACGTACGCCTTCGACCACCAGCACTACTGGCTCGCGCCGGGCGAGTCCGCCACCGACGCCGCCTCGCTGGGACAGGCCACCGCCGACCACCCGCTCCTGGGTGCCGTCGTGCGCCTGCCGCAGTCCGACGGCCTGGTCTTCACCTCGCGGCTGTCGCTGCGGACCCACCCCTGGCTGGCCGATCACGCGATCGGCGGCGTGGTGCTCCTGCCGGGCACCGGGCTGCTGGAGCTCGCCGTACGCGCCGGCGACGAAGCAGGGTGCGGCGTCCTCGAAGAGCTGGTGATCGAGGCACCGCTGGTCGTGCCCGAGCACGGCGGCATACGCGTCCAGGTCGCCGTCGGCGGTCCGGGTACGAACGGCTCGCGCACGGTGGAGGTGTACTCCCAGCGCGAGGACGTCCTCGACGAGGGCGGCGCGGACGCCTGGACGCGGCACGCCACCGGCATGCTGGCCCCCGCGCCCGCACACGCGACGGGGCAGACGTTCGACTTCGCCGCGTGGCCCCCGGCCGGTGCGCAGCCGGTCGAGGTCGGGGACTTCTACGCCGAGCTGGCCGAGAGCGGCTTCGGCTACGGTCCGGCCTTCCAGGGGCTTCGTGCCGTATGGCGCCGCGGCGAGGAGGTCTTCGCCGAGGTCGCCCTGCCCGAGGAGCAGCGCAAGGAGGCCGAGAAGTTCGGAATCCACCCGGCGCTGCTGGACGCCGCCCTGCAGGCCGGCACCTTCGTCACCCGGGCGGGCACGACCGAGGACGGATCCGGGGAAGCGGTCCTGGCGTTCGCGTGGAACGGCCTGGTCCTGCACGCCGCCGGTGCCTCGGCCCTGCGGGTACGGGTCGCCCCGGCCGGTCCGGACGCGCTGTCGGTCGAGGCCGCCGACGCGGCCGGCGGCCTCGTGGTGACGATGGACTCGCTGGTGTCCCGGCCGGTGTCCGCAGAGCAGCTGGAGACGGCGGCGGACACGATGGTCGCCGATTCGCTGTTCGGGGTGGAGTGGACCGAGCTGTCCGCCGCCGAAGGGCCGCAGCCCTCGCCGCAGTGGGTGCCGGTGGCCACGGTGGACGACATCGCCGCCCTGGCCGGCAACGGCGGAGCGCCGGCGGTCGCCGTCCTGGAAGCACTCGGCGGTGACGCCGACGACGCCGTACTGGCCCTGTCCTCCCACGTGCTGGAGATGCTGCAGACGTGGCTCACCGCGAGCGAGCTGGAGGAGTCGCAGCTGGTCGTGCTGACCCGCGGTGCGGTGCCCGCCGGTGACGGCGCGGTGAGCGACCCGGCCGGAGCGGCGGTATGGGGTCTGGTGCGTGCCGCGCAGGCCGAGAACCCCGACCGGATCGTCCTGATCGACGCCGACGCCGACGCCGCTACCGCCGCCGAAGGCGATGTGGAGCCGCTGCTGGGCGCGGTGCTGGCCTGCGGCGAGCCGCAGGTCGCCGTCCGCGGAACGGCTCTCCACGTCCCCCGGCTCGTCCGGGCCGGCGGTGAGGTCCCGGATGCCCCCGCCGTGTTCCGGCCGGAAGGCACCGTCCTGGTCACCGGCGGTACCGGAGCCCTGGGCGCTCTCGTCGCCCGTCACCTCGTCACCCGGCACGGGGTCCGGCACCTGGTGCTGGCCAGCCGTCGGGGTCCGGACGCCGAAGGTGCGCAGGAGCTCGTCGCCGAGCTCACCGAGCAGGGTGCCGCCGTGTCGGTGGCGGCCTGTGACGTGTCCGACCGCGGCCAGATCGAGGCGCTGCTGGCCTCCCTCCCGGCCGAGCACCGCCTGACCGGTGTGATCCACACCGCCGGCGTGTTCGACGACGGCGTGATCGGGGCGCTGACCCCGGAGCGGCTGGCCGGCGTGTTCGCGCCGAAGGTGGACGCGGTACGCCACCTCGACGAGCTGACCCGCGGCCTCGACCTCGACGCCTTCATCGTCTACTCGTCCGTCGCCGGAGTGTTCGGAGGCGGCGCGCAGGGCAACTACGCGGCGGCGAACGCCTTCCTCGACGGCCTGATGGCCCGTCGTTGGGCGGCGGGCCTGCCGGGCATCTCGCTCGCCTGGGGCCTGTGGGAGCGGACCCTCGGCATGGCCGCCCACCTCGGCGACGTCGACCAGGCTCGTGCGAGCCGCAGCGGCGTGCTGGAGATCACGGCGGCCGAGGGCATGGACCTGTTCGACGCGGCCCTGCACGCGGACCGGGCGCTGCTGGTGCCGATCAAGCTGGACCTGCGGACGCTGCGCAGCCAGGCCGGAGCCGGCGGGGCGGTCCCGCACCTGCTCCGGGGCATGGTGAAGGCGGGCCGGCAGGTCGCGCGGGCGGCCTCCGCCACGGACGGCGGGCTCGCCGGCCGCCTGGCCGGGCTCACCTCGGCCGAACAGGACGCACTGCTGCTCGACGTGGTGCGTGCGCAGGCCGCGGTCGTACTCGGCCACGCCGGACCGGAGGGTGTCCGTCCGGAGATGGCGTTCAAGGACGTCGGCTTCGACTCGCTCACCTCCGTGGAACTGCGCAACCGCCTCCGTGAGGCGACCGGCCTGAAGCTCCCCGCCACCCTCGTCTTCGACTACCCCACCCCGCTGGCCCTCGCCCGCTACCTGCGCGAGGAGTTCGGCGACGTGGCGCCCGCGCCGGCGGCGCCCGCACGGGTGGCATCCGCGGCCGTGGCGGCCGACGAGGGTGAACCGCTCGCGATCGTCGGCATGGCCTGCCGCCTGCCGGGCGGCGTGGCCGGGCCGGAGGACCTGTGGCGGCTGGTGTCCGAACGCCGGGACGCGGTGTCGTCCTTCCCCGAGGACCGCGGCTGGGACCTGGACGGCCTGTTCGACGCGGACCCCGAGAACGCGGGTACCTCGTACACCAGCAAGGGCGGCTTCCTCCACGACGCGGGCCTCTTCGACGCCGGCTTCTTCGGGATCTCGCCGCGTGAGGCCCTCGCCATGGACCCCCAGCAGCGGCTGCTGCTGGAGACGTCCTGGGAGGCGCTGGAAGGCGCCGGCATCGACCCGAACTCCCTGAAGGGCACCGACGTCGGAGTGTTCTCCGGCGTGTCCGGCCAGGGCTACGGAGTCGGTGCCGACGCGCCGGAACTGGAGGGCTTCGCCGTCACCGGGTCGGTTTCGAGCGTGGCGTCCGGCCGTGTGTCGTACGTCCTCGGCCTCGAGGGACCGGCCGTCACCGTCGACACCGCCTGCTCGTCCTCGCTCGTGGCGATGCACCTCGCGGCGCAGGCACTGCGCCAGGGCGAGTGCTCCATGGCCCTCGCCGGCGGCGCCATGGTCATGGCCTCGCCCGGCGGCTTCACCGCCTTCTCCCGCCAGCGGGGCCTCGCCTCCGACGGGCGGTGCAAGGCGTACGCGGACGGCGCGGACGGCACGGTGCTGTCCGAGGGCGTCGGCGTGGTGCTGCTGGAGCGGCTGTCGGTGGCGCGCGAGCGCGGCCACCGCGTCCTGGCGGTGCTGCGGGGCAGCGCCGTCAACCAGGACGGCGCCTCCAACGGCCTGACCGCCCCGAACGGGCCCTCGCAGCAGCGGGTGATCCGCAAGGCGCTGGACAGTGCCGGACTCTCCCCGGCCGACATCGATGTGGTGGAAGGCCACGGCACGGGTACGGCCCTGGGCGACCCCATCGAGGCGCAGGCCCTCCTCGCCACCTACGGGCGGGACCGGGACCCGGAGCAGCCGCTCTGGCTGGGCTCGCTGAAGTCGAACATCGGTCACTCGCAGGCCGCGGCCGGTGTGGCCGGTGTCATCAAGATGGTGCAGGCGCTGCGCCACGGCGTCATGCCGCCCACCCTGCACGCGGACGAGCCCACGACCCAGGTGGACTGGTCCGAGGGCGCCATCGAGCTGCTGACCGAGGCCCGGGAATGGCCGCAGAACGGCCGTCCCCGCCGGGCCGGCGTCTCCTCGTTCGGCATCAGCGGAACGAACGCACACCTGATCCTGGAAGAGGCCCCGCAGGAGGCGGAGCCCGCGACGGCGGAGCAGGCGCCCGCGGGTGTCGTCCCGCTGGTGGTGTCGGCGCGCAGCGCCGCGTCCCTGGCCGGTCAGGCCGGACGCCTGGCAGCGTTCGTCGAGAACACCGACGGGGTGTCCCTGACGGACGTGGCCGGGACCCTCGTCACGGGCCGTGCCGTCTTCGGTGAGCGTGCGGTCATCGTGGCCGACTCGGCCGAGGAAGCCCTGCCGGGGCTGCGGGCCCTGGCGCAGGGCGAGACCGCGCCCGGTGTCGTGATCGGCAGCGCGGGTTCCGGTACGCCGGGCAAGGTCGTGTGGGTGTTCCCGGGCCAGGGTTCGCAGTGGGCGGGCATGGGCCGTGAACTCCTCCAGTCCTCGCCGGTCTTCGCGGAACGCATCGCGGAATGCGCGGCCGCGCTCGAGCCGTGGACCGACTGGTCGCTGATGGCGGTGCTCCGCGGTGACACCCACCCCGAGCTGATGGAGCGGGTCGACGTACTCCAGCCCGCGAGCTTCGCCGTGATGGTCGGCCTGGCAGCGGTGTGGCAGTCCGTGGGCGTCGAACCCGATGCCGTGCTGGGCCACTCCCAGGGCGAGATCGCCGCCGCCTGCGTCTCGGGTGCGCTGTCGCTCCAGGACGCGGCGCGCGTGGTCGCGCTGCGCAGCCAGGCCATCGCCAAGGACCTGGCCGGGCGGGGCGGTATGGCCTCCGTCGCGCTCAGCGCCGAGGAGGCCGTCGCGCGGATCCAGCCGTGGGCCGACCGGGTCGAGGTCGCCGCGGTCAACGGGCCGTCCTCCGTGGTCATCGCCGGTGACGCCGAGGCCCTGGACGAGGCCCTGGAGGCCCTGTCCGGCGAGGGTGTCCGGGTGCGCCGCGTCGCGGTGGACTACGCCTCGCACACCCGGCACGTCGAGGACATTCGCGAAGCCCTCGCCGAGGCCCTCGAGGGGGTCGACGCGCTGGCGCCGAAGGTGCCGTTCTACTCGACGGTCACCGGCACGTGGATCGAGGACGCCGGTGTACTCGACGGGGACTACTGGTACCGGAACCTGCGCGGCCAGGTGGGCTTCGGCCCGGCCGTCGCAGGGCTTCTCGAGCAGGGCCACGGCGTGTTCGTCGAGGTCAGCGCCCACCCCGTGCTCGTCCAGCCGATCATCGAGACCGCCGACACCACCGACACCGAAGCGGTGGTGACCGGTTCGCTGCGGCGCGAGGACGGCGGCCTGCGCCGGCTCCTCGCCTCGATGGCCGAGCTGTTCGTCCGCGGTATCGCGCTCGACTGGAACCACGTACTGCCGCAGGCATCGGCGCCCGTGGACCTGCCGACGTACGCCTTCGACCACCAGCACTACTGGCTGGAGCCGGGCGAGTCCGCCACCGACGCCGCCTCGCTGGGACTGGCCGGAGCCGACCACCCGCTCCTTGGTGCCGTCGTGCGCCTGCCGCAGTCCGACGGCCTGGTCTTCACCTCGCGGCTGTCGCTGCGGACGCACCCCTGGCTGGCCGATCACGCGATCGGCGGCGTGGTGCTCCTGCCGGGCACCGGGCTGCTGGAGCTCGCCGTACGCGCCGGTGACGAAGCCGGATGCGGTGTGCTGGAAGAGCTGGTGATCGAGGCACCGCTGGTGGTACCCGAGCAGGGCGGCGTACGCGTCCAGGTCGCCGTCGGCGGTCCCGGCGCGAACGGCTCGCGCCCGGTGGAGGTGTACTCCCAGCGCGAAGACGCCATGGGCGAGGGTGACGCGGACGTGTGGACGCGGCACGCCACGGGCCAGCTGTCGGCGTCGGCCCAGACGCGCGGCACCGGCTTCGACTTCACTGCCTGGCCTCCGGCCGGTGCACAGCCGGTCGAGGTCGGGAACCTCTACGCCGACCTGGTCGAGAGCGGATTCGACTACGGTCCGGCCTTCCAGGGCGTGCGGGCCGTATGGCGCCGGGGCGACGAGGTCTTCGCCGAGGTCGCCCTCCCCGAGGAACACCGCAAGGAGGCCGAGAAGTTCGGTATCCACCCGGCGCTGCTGGACGCGGCCCTGCAGGCCGGCACCGCCGGTACCGCGGCGGGCGCGGCGGACGCAGAACCCCGCGAGGCGGTCCTGGCGTTCGCGTGGAACGGCATGGTCCTGCACGCCGCCGGTGCCTCGGCCCTGCGGGTACGGGTCGCCCCGGCCGGTCCGGACGCGCTGTCGGTCGAGGCCGCCGACGCGGCCGGCGCCCTGGTGGTGACCATGGACTCGCTCGTGTCCCGGCCGGTGTCCGTGGAGCAGCTGGATGCCGCCGCGGCGGACGAGAGCCGCTCCTCCATGTTCGGCGTGGAATGGACCGAGCTGCCCCCGGCCACCGGGGTGGACCCTGCGCCCTGGTGGGTGCCGGTGGCCACGGCGGACGAGGTGGCGGCCCTGGCCGACGACGTGGCATCGGGCCTCGGCGTGCCGGCGGCAGCCGTGCTGGACGCCGTCGGCGATGACACCGAGGACGCCGTACTGGCCCTGTCCTCCCGCGTACTGGCCGTCGTCCAGGCCTGGCTGGCCGGAACCGGGCTGGAGGAATCGCGGCTGATCGTGCTGACCCGCGGCGCGGTGCCCGCCGGTGACGGCACGGTCAGCGACCCGGCCGGATCGGCGGTGTGGGGTCTGGTCCGTGCCGCCCAGTCGGAGAACCCCGACCGGATCGTCCTGGTCGACGCCGACCCGGCCTCCGCCGACGGAATCGAATCCGTTCTGGGTGAGGTGCTCGCCGGCGGCGAGCCGCAGATCGCGGTGCGCGCAGCGACCCTCACCGTCCCCCGGCTCGTCCGGGTCACCGGCGAGGAGCAGGACGGCGCCACGGTCTTCGGGCCGGACGGCACGGTCCTGGTGTCGGGTGGCGGTTCGCTGGGCGCACTGGCCGCCCGGCACCTGGTCACCCGGCAGGGCGTACGGCATCTGATGCTGGCCAGCCGTCGGGGTCCGGACGCCGAGGGTGTGGCGGAACTCGTCGCCGAACTGACCGAGCACGGTGCCGCCGTGTCGGCGGTGGCCTGTGACGTGTCCGACCGCGGCCAGGTCGAGGCCCTGCTGGCCTCCGTCCCGGCCGAGCACCCCCTGACCGGAGTCGTGCACACCGCCGGTGTGTTCGACGCCGGCGTGATCGGGGCGCTGACCCCGGAGCGGCTGGCAGCGGTGTACGCGCCGAAGGTCAACGCGGTGCAGCACCTCGACGAGCTGACCCGCGGCATGGACCTCGACGCCTTCATCGTCTACTCCTCCGCATCGTCTGTCTTTATGGGAGCTGGTAGTGGCGGATACGCCGCGGCGAATGCTTTCCTGGACGGGTTGATGGCACACCGTCGGGCCGCAGGCCTGCCGGGTCTGTCGCTGGCCTGGGGCCCGTGGCAGACGGCCACCAACCTGGGGGACACCATCGACGACCTCACCAAGGCTCAGATGAGCCGGCGTGAGGGACGCGGGGGAATCACGGCACTCACGTCCACCGAGGGCATGGAGCTCTTCGGTGCGGCCCTGGGGTCCGGTCAGGCGCTGCTGGTGCCGGTCAAGCTGGACGTGCGGGCCGCGCGTGCGGACGCGGCGGCCAGCGGCGGGGTTCCGCACCTGCTGCGCGGCCTGGTGCGAGCCGGCCGCCAGCAGGCGCAGGCGGTCGTCGCCGGCGACGAGCGCCGGCAGCTGACCGACCGGCTGGCCGGGCTCGATGCGGCAGCGCAGGAGGCGCTGCTCCTCGACCTGGTCCGTGCTCAGATCGCGGTCGTGCTCGGGCACGCCGGGCTGGACGGGGTCCGGGCGGAGACGGCGTTCAAGGACGCCGGATTCGACTCGCTCACCTCGGTGGAACTGCGCAACCGGATGCGTGAGGCGACCGGCCTGAAGCTTCCGGCCACGCTGGTCTTCGACTACCCCACCCCGATCGCGCTCGCCCGCCACCTGTGCGACGAACTCGCGGTCGACAAGGCGTCTCCCGCCGACTCGGTACTGGCCGGCCTCGCCGGTCTGGACGCGGCCATCGCGTCCGCGGCCTCCGACGCGGAGGCCCGCGACCGGATCGCCGTACGCCTGCGGGAACTGCTGAAGGCAGCCGAAGCGGCAGGCGGTCCCGGGGCCGCGGGAACCGCGGAAGCGTCCGACCAGGACCTCGAAACCGCCAGTGACGAGGACCTGTTCGCGATCTTCGACCGGCTCGACAGCTGAGCCGGACCGTACGGCCGGGCCCGGGTGGGCCCGGCCGTACGGCCCGCAGGACGGTGCGGGACCACCACCACCCACAGCAACGCACACATCGATTTCCTGGGAGCTGAATTCAGTGGCTGACGAGGTACAACTCCGCGACTACCTCAAGAGGGCCATCGCCGACGCCCGCGATGCCCGCAAGCGGCTGCGCGAGGTCGAGGACCAGGCGCGGGAGCCCATCGCCATCGTCTCCATGGCGTGCCGGTACCCCGGTGGTGTGTCCTCGCCCGAGGACCTGTGGAAGCTGGTGGTCGACGGACGCGACACCGTCTCCGAGTTCCCCGACAACCGTCACTGGGACCTGGAGGCGCTGATCGACCCGGACCCCGACAGCGCCGGCACCTCCTACACCAGCCAGGGCGGATTCGTCCACGAGGCGGGCCTCTTCGACGCCGGGTTCTTCGGGATCTCGCCGCGTGAGGCCCTCGCCATGGACCCCCAGCAGCGGCTGCTGCTGGAGACCTCCTGGGAGGCGCTGGAAGGCGCCGGAATCGACCCCACCTCCCTGAAGGGCAGCGACGTCGGAGTGTTCTCCGGCGTGTCCAACCAGGGATACGGAACCGGCGGCGGTGCGGTCGCGCCGGAGCTGGAGGCCTTCGCGGGCGCGGCCACGGCGTCGAGCGTGGCGTCCGGCCGCGTCTCGTACGTATTCGGTTTCGAGGGTCCTGCGGTGTCGGTGGACACCGGATGTTCTTCGTCGCTGGTCGCGATGCACCTCGCCGCGCAGGCGCTGCGGCAGGGCGACTGCTCGCTGGCGCTGGCCGGCGGTGTGATGGTGATGGCCACACCCGGCACCTTCATGGCGTTCTCCCGGCAGCGCGGCCTCGCCGGCGACGGACGGTGCAAGGCGTACGCGGACGGCGCGGACGGCATGGGGCTGTCCGAAGGCGTCGGCGTGGTGCTGCTGGAGCGGCTGTCGGTGGCGCGGGAACGCGGCCACCGGGTCCTGGCCGTGATGCGCGGCAGCGCCCTGAACCAGGACGGCGCCTCCAACGGCCTGACCGCCCCGAACGGGCCCTCGCAGCAGCGGGTGATCCGCAAGGCACTGGCCAACGCCGGGCTTTCGCCGTCCGACGTGGACGCGGTGGAGGGCCACGGCACCGGTACGACCCTGGGCGACCCCATCGAGGCGCAGGCGCTGCTCGCCACGTACGGACGTGACCGGGACCCCCAGAACCCGCTGTGGCTGGGTTCCTCGAAGTCGAACCTCGGCCACACGCAAGCGGCTGCCGGTGTGGCCGGTGTGATCAAGATGGTGCAGGCGCTGCGGCACGGGGTGCTCCCGGCGACCCTGCACGTGGACGAGCCGTCGACGAAGGTGGACTGGTCCGAGGGCGCGATCGAGCTGCTGACCGAGGCCCGGGAATGGCCGCGCGGCGACCGCCCGCGCCGGGCCGGCGTCTCCTCGTTCGGCATCAGCGGAACGAACGCGCACCTCATCCTCGAAGAGGCACCCGAGGAGCCGGTGACGGACACCGAAGAGGCGGAGCAGCCCCAGGCCCACACCGGAGAGCTGCCGTTGGTGGTGTCGGCGCGCAGCGCCGGTTCCCTCGCCGGCCAGGCGGAGCGGCTGGCGGAGTTCCTCGAAGGCGCCGAGGGCGTCTCCCTCGCGGACGTGGCCGGGGCGCTGGTGTCGGAGCGCGCGGTCTTCGGTGACCGCGCGGTGGTCGTCGCCGGTTCGCGTGACGAGGCCCTGTACGGGCTGCGGGCGCTGGCCCGCGGCGAGGACGCGCCTGGTGTGGTGTCCGGCAGTGCCGGTTCCCCGGGCAAGGTCGTGTGGGTGTTCCCGGGCCAGGGCTCCCAGTGGGCGGGCATGGGCCGTGAACTCCTCGACTCTTCCCCGGTCTTCGCGGAGCGCATCGCGGAGTGTGCGGCTGCGCTGGAGCCGTGGATCGACTGGTCGCTGATGGCGGTGCTGCGCGGTGAGACCGAGCCCGAGCTGATGGAGCGGGTCGACGTACTCCAGCCGGCGAGCTTCGCCGTGATGGTCGGCCTGGCAGCGGTGTGGCAGTCCGTGGGCGTCAAGCCGGACGCGGTGCTGGGTCACTCGCAGGGCGAGATCGCCGCCGCGTGCGTGGCCGGAGCCCTCTCGCTGGAGGACGCGGCGCGCGTGGTCGCGCTGCGCAGCCAGGCCATCGCCAAGGACCTGGCCGGGCGCGGCGGTATGGCCTCGGTCGCACTCGACGAGGCCGAAGCGGTCGCGCGGATCCAGCCGTGGGCCGACCGCGTCGAGGTGGCCGCGGTCAACGGGCCGTCGTCCGTGGTCATCGCCGGTGACGCCGAGGCGCTGGACGAGGCCCTGGAGGCCCTGTCCGGCGACGGTGTCCGCGTACGCCGCGTCGCCGTGGACTACGCCTCCCACACCTGGCACGTCGAGGACATCCGCGAGGCGCTCGCCGAGACCCTGGCCGGAGTGACTGCTCTGGCGCCGAAGCTGCCGTTCTACTCGACCGTCACCGGCACGTGGATCGAGGACGCCGGCGTGCTCGACGGCGGCTACTGGTACCGCAACCTGCGCGGCCAGGTGGGCTTCGGCCCCGCCGTCGCCGACCTGATGCGGCAGGGCCACGGCGTATTCGTGGAGGTCAGTGCCCACCCGGTGCTGGTCCAGCCGATCACCGAGACCGCCGACGCCACCGAGACGGATGCGGTGGTGACCGGTTCGCTGCGGCGTGAGGACGGCGGTCTGCGACGGCTGCTGGCCTCGATGGCCGAGCTGTTCGTCCGGGGCATCGCGCTCGACTGGAACCACGTACGGCCGCAGGCATCGGCGCGCGTGGACCTGCCGACCTACGCCTTCGACCACCAGCACTACTGGCTCAAGCCGGGCGAATCCGCCACCGACGCCGCCTCGCTCGGACTGGCCGCGGCCGACCACCCGCTGCTGGGCGCGGCGGTGCAACTGCCGCAGTCCGACGGGCTGGTCTTCACCTCGCGGCTCTCGCTGCGCACGCACCCCTGGCTCGCCGATCACGCGATCGGCGGTGCTGTCGTCGTCCCCGGTGCGGTGTACGCCGACCTCGCGGTGCGCGCCGGTGATGAGTTCGGCCATGGCTTCCTCGAAGAGCTGGTGGTCGAGGCGCCGTTGGTGGTGCCGGAGCAGGGTGGTGTGCGGGTCCAGGTCGCGGTGGGTGGTCCGGGTGAGTCCGGATCGCGCACGGTGGAGGTGTACTCGCTGCGTGAGGACGCGGCCGGCGGGGACGTGTGGACGCGGCATGCGACGGGTGTGCTGTCGGAGTCGTCCGGTGACACGGGTGGTTCCGGGTTCGACTTCGCTGCCTGGCCGCCGGCCGGTGCGCAGCCGGTTGAGGTCGGGGAGTTCTACGCCGGTCTGGCCGAGGCCGGTTACGGCTACGGTCCGGCGTTCCAGGGTGTGCGGGCGGTGTGGCGCCGCGGCGAGGAGGTCTTCGCCGAGGTCGCGCTGTCCGAGGAGCAGCGCAAGGAGGCCGGGAAGTTCGGTGTCCATCCGGCGCTGCTGGATGCGGCCCTGCACGCGGGGACGGACTCCGACGCGATCGCGGAGTCGGTGCGGCTGCCGTTGGACTGGAGCGGGCTGGTGCTGCATGCCGTGGGTGCTTCGGCGCTGCGGGTGCGGCTGGCTCCGGTGGGTCCGGACGCGGTGTCGGTGGAGGCCGCCGACCCGACGGGCGGGCTCGTCCTGACGGCGGACTCGGTGGTCTCCCGGCCAGTCGCCGCAGGCCAGTTGGAGACGGCAGCGGACGCGAAGCTCGCCGACTCCCTGTTCGGAGTCGAGTGGACCGGGCTGCCCCCGGTCGAGGGGGCGCAGGATGCCCCGTGGTGGGTGCCGGTGGCCACGGCCGACGACGTGGCGGCCCTCGCCGAAAGCGTGGTGCCCACGGCGGCGCTCCTGGAGGCCGTGGGCAGCGCCGACGACGAGAACGCCGTACTGGCGCTGACCTCCCGCGTGTTGGGGGTGGTCCAGGCCTGGCTGTCCGCGAGCGGGCTGGAGGAGTCGCAGCTGGTCGTGGCGACCCGGGGCGCCGTCCCCGCCGGCGACGGCACCGTGACCGACCCGGCAGGATCGGCGGTGTGGGGTCTCGTCCGCGCCGCGCAGGCCGAGAACCCGGACCGGATCATCCTCATCGACACCGACCCGGCCTCCGGTGAAGGAGCGGAAGCGGTTCTGGGCGAGGTGCTGGCCTGCGGCGAACCGCACGTGGCGGTACGCGCCGCGGCCCTCACCGTCCCCCGGCTCGTCCGGGCCGGCGCCGGCGGCGAGGTTGCCGACGGACGGGCGGTGTTCGGGCCGGAAGGGACCGTGCTGGTCTCCGGCGCCGGCGCCCTGGGCGCCCTCGTGGCCCGCCACCTCGTCACCCGGCACGGCGTACGGAGCCTCGTACTGGCCAGCCGCAAGGGCCCCGGTGCCGACGGTATGGAGAACCTGGTCGCCGAGCTGACCGAGCACGGTGCCGCCGTGTCGGCGGTGGCCTGTGACGTGTCCGACCGCGCCCAGGTCCAGGCCCTGCTGGCTTCGATCCCGGCCGAGCAGCCCCTGACCGGAGTCGTGCACACCGCCGGTGTGCTGGACGACGGTGTGATCGCCGCGCAGACGCCCGAGCGGCTGGCAAAGGTGTTCGCTCCGAAGGTGGACGCCGTACGGCACCTGGACGAGCTGACCCGCGGCCTGGACCTCGACGCGTTCGTCGTGTTCTCGTCCGCCTCGGGCGTCTTCGGATCCGCCGGCCAGGGCAACTACGGCGCCGCCAACGCCTACCTCGACGGACTGATGGCCGTCCGCCGCGCGGCCGGCCTGCCCGGCCAGTCGCTGGCCTGGGGCCTGTGGGAGCAGGCCACCGGCATGACCGCCCACCTGGGCGGAGCCGACCAGGCGCGCGCGAGCCGCGGTGGCGTCCTCGCGATGACCGCGGCGGAGGGCATGGAACTGTTCGATGCCGCCGCCCGGTCCGGGCAGACGCTGCTGGTGCCGGTCAACCTGGACCTGCGGACGCTGCGCACCCAGGCCGCGGCCGGTGCGGGAGTCCCGCACCTGATGCGGGGCCTGGTACGGGCCGGCCGGCAGGTGGCCCGCGCGGCGTCCGCCACGGACGGCGGGCTGGCCGATCGCCTGGCCGGGCTCGGCGCCGCAGAACAGGAAGAACTGCTCCTCGATCTGGTGCGTTCCCAGGTCGCGGTCGTGCTCGGGCACGCCGGAGCGGAAAGCGTCCGGGCGGACATGGCGTTCAAGGACGCCGGGTTCGACTCGCTCACCTCGGTGGAACTGCGCAACCGGCTGCGGGAGGCGACCGGTCTGAAGCTTCCGGCCACGCTGGTCTTCGACTACCCCACCCCGCTGACCATCGCCCGCTACCTCCGCGACGAGCTCGGGACCAGCGACGACGTGCTTTCCCGCGTGACCGCGAAGATCGAGGACGTCGAGGCGCTGATCACTGGTCTGCCCCTCGACCAGAAATCTAGTATCGCCCTTCGCCTTCAGGGTTTGGTGGCTAGGTGCAACGGAGTGCTCGAGGCGACGGACGCCTCCACGGTGGCGGAGCAACTGGAATCCGCGTCCGCCGATGAAATCTTCGACTTCATCGACGGTGAATTCGGGCTCATCTGAAACCAGTTCAATGCTTTGCGGTTCCATCAAACCTTCGTAAGGACTAAAGAATGGCCACGGACGAAAAACTCCTCAAGTACCTCAAGCGCGTCACGACCGAGTTGCACACCCTGCGTCAGCAGGGCTCGCGCCACGCTGACGAGCCGATCGCGATCGTCGGCATGGCGTGCCGGTTCCCGGGCGGCGTGACGGGGCCGGAGGACTTGTGGCGCTTGGTGTCCGAGGGCCGCGACGCGATGTCGTCCTTCCCCGAAGACCGTGGCTGGGACCTGGAGGGGCTGTTCGACCCGGACCCCGACCACGCGGGTACGTCCTCCACCGATCAGGGCGGATTCCTTCAGGGTGCGGGGCTGTTCGACGCGGGGTTCTTCGGGATCTCGCCGCGCGAAGCGATCGTGATGGATCCGCAGCAGCGGCTGCTGCTGGAAACCTCCTGGGAGGCGCTGGAAGGCGCCGGCATCGACCCCGTCTCCCTGAAGGGCACCGACGTCGGAGTGTTCTCCGGGGTGTTCACCCAGGGCTACGGGGCCGGCGTCGGTGCCATTCCGCCGGAGCTGGAGGGCTTCGCGGGCACCGGCGGAGCATCGAGCGTGGCCTCGGGCCGCGTGTCGTACGTACTGGGCCTGGAAGGCCCGGCCGTCACCGTCGACACCGCCTGTTCCTCCTCGCTGGTGACGATGCACCTCGCCGCGCAGGCACTGCGGCAGGGCGAGTGCTCCATGGCGCTCGCCGGCGGCGCGACGGTGATGGCCACGCCCGGCACCTTCGTGGCCTTCTCCCGGCAGCGGGTGCTGGCCGGCGACGGACGCTGCAGGGCGTTCGCGGACGGCGCGGACGGCACCGGCTGGGCCGAAGGCGTCGGCGTGGTCGTCCTCGAGCGGCTGTCCGTGGCGCGCGAGCGCGGCCACCAGGTGCTGGCCGTACTGCGGAGCAGCGCCGTCAACCAGGACGGCGCCTCCAACGGCCTGACCGCCCCGAACGGTCCCTCGCAGCAGCGCGTCATCCGCAAGGCGCTGGCCAACGCCGGACTGGTCCCGGCGGACGTCGACATCGTCGAGGCCCACGGCACCGGTACGGCCCTCGGCGACCCCATCGAGGCGCAGGCGCTGCTCGCGACGTACGGCCAGGGCCGGGAGCCGGAGCGGCCGCTGTGGCTGGGCTCCCTGAAGTCGAACATCGGTCACACGCAGGCCGCCGCGGGCGTGGCCGGCGTGATCAAGATGGTGCAGGCGATACGGCACGGCGTCATGCCGCCCACACTGCACGTGGAGAAGCCCACCACCCAGGTGGACTGGTCCGAGGGCGCGGTGGAGCTGCTGACCGAGGCCCGGGAGTGGCCGGACAGCGGCCGCCCGCGCCGCGCCGGCGTGTCCTCGTTCGGCGTCAGCGGCACGAACGCGCACGTGATCCTGGAGGAAGCCCCGGCCGAGGAGTCGGAGCCCGCCTCCGAAGAGCAGGCTCCCGCCGGGGTCGTACCGCTGGTGGTGTCGGCGCGCAGCGCCGGTTCGCTCGCGGGTCAGGCCGGACGCCTGGCGTCGTACGTGGAATCCGCCGCCGGCGGGGTGTCCCTGGCGGGCCTCGGCGGGGCGCTGCTGTCGGGCCGTGCGCTGCTGGGTGAACGCGCGGTGGTCCTCGCCGGTTCGGACGAGGAGGCCCTGTACGGGCTGCGGGCGCTGGAGCGCGGCGAGAACGCGCCCGGCGTGGTGACCGGCAGCGCGGCCGGCTCGGCGGCGCCGGGCAAGGTCGTGTGGGTGTTCCCCGGCCAGGGCTCGCAGCGCGTGGGCATGGGCCAGGAGCTGTACGACCGGTACCCGGTGTTCGCGAAGGCGTTCGACGAGGCGTGTGAGCAGCTGGACGCGCATCTGGCCGGGTGGATCGACCACCCGGTACGGGACGTGGTCCTGGGCAAGGTGAACGGCAGCGCCGAACTCCTCAACCAGACGGTGTTCACGCAGGCGGGCCTCTTCGCCGTGGAGAGCGCCCTGTTCCGGCTGGTCGAGTCCTGGGGTGTGCGGCCCGACGTCGTCATCGGGCACTCGATCGGCGAGATCACCGCGGCCTACGCGGCGGGCGCGCTGTCGCTCCAGGACGCGGCGCGCGTGGTCGCGGCCCGCGGCCGGCTGATGCAGGCGCTGCCGCCGGGCGGGGCGATGGTCGCGGTGGCGGCCACCGAGGAAGAAGTCGCCGGGCTGCTCGGTGAGGGCGTGGAGATCGCGGCGGTCAACGGCCCGTCCTCCGTCGTGCTCTCCGGTGAGGAGGAGGTGGTCCTCGCCGCCGCCGACCGGATGCGGGAGCGCGGACACAAGACGAAGCGGCTGGCGGTCTCGCACGCGTTCCATTCGCTGCGGATGGAGCCGATGCTCGCCGAGTTCGCCGCCGAGCTGGCCGACGTCGCCTGGCAGACGCCGGTCATTCCGGTGGTCTCCAACGTGACCGGGCGGCTGGCCGCGCCCGGTGAGCTCGCCGACCCGCAGTACTGGGCCGGACACGTGCGCCGGCCCGTGCGGTTCGCCGAAGGGATCGCCGCCGCCGTCGAGTACGGCGGCACCCTGTTCGTGGAGATGGGCCCCGGCGCGGCCCTCACCGGCCTCGTGGAGGAGACGGCCGGCGCCGCGGACACCGACGTCACCTGCATCGCCGCCCTGCGCGACGGCCGCCCGGGGGAGCAGACGCTGCTGGCCTCCATGGCCGAGCTGTTCGTCCGCGGCGTGGCCGTGGACTGGAGCGGCGTACTGCCGCAGGCGGCGGGACCCGCGTGGGCGGACCTGCCGACCTATGCCTTCGACCACCGGCACTACTGGCTCGAGCCGGCCGCGCAGGCCACCGACGCCGCGTCGCTGGGGCAGGCCACCGCCGACCACCCGCTGCTGGGCGCGGTGGTGCGCCTGCCGCAGTCCGACGGGCTGGTGTTCACCTCCCGCCTGTCGCTGCGCACGCACCCCTGGCTGGCCGACCACAGGGTCGGCGGCGTGGTGCTCGTCGCGGGCACCGGGCTGGTGGAGCTGGCCGTGCGCGCCGGCGACGAGGTCGGATGCGGTGTCCTGGAAGAGCTGGTGATCGAGGCGCCGCTGGTGGTGCCCGAGCAGGGCGGCGTACGGGTACTGGTCGCGGTCGGCGCCGCGGGTGCGAACGGCTCGCGCACCGTCGACGTGTACTCCCAGCGCGAGGACGTCGCCGGCGAGGCCGGCGAGGACGTGTGGGCGCGGCACGCCACCGGCATGCTGTCCGCCACCGGTCAGGCCGGCGGCAGCGCCGCCGGATTCGACTTCACCGCCTGGCCCCCGCCGGGTGCCCAGCCGGTCGAGGTCGGGGACTTCTATGCCGGCCTGGTCGAGAGCGGCTACGGCTACGGCCCGGTCTTCCAGGGCCTGCGGGCGGTGTGGCGGCGCGGCGAGGAACTCTTCGCCGAGGCGGCCCTGCCCGAGGAGCAGCGCAAGGACGCCGCCCGCTACGGCCTCCACCCGGCGCTGCTGGACGCGGCCCTGCACACCGGCATGTTCGGCGCGGCAACCGCCACGGCGGCCGAGGACGCCGGGAAGCCGGTCCTGCCCTTCGCGTGGAACGGGCTGGAACTGCACGCCGCGGGTGCCACGGCACTGCGGGTGCGCATGGCGCCCGGCGGTCCCGGCGCCGTCTCGCTGGTCGCGGCCGACGAGGCCGGCGGCCTGGTCGTCACGCTGGACTCGCTGGTGTCCCGGCCGGTGTCCACCGAGCAGTTGGAGACGGCGGCGGACACCGCGACCGCCAACTCGCTGTTCCAGGTGGAATGGACCGAGCCGGCCGCGGCGCAGGGCGTGCAGGAGTCGCCGTCGTGGGTGACGGTGACCACCGCCGCCGACGTGGAGGCTCTCGCCGACAGCGCGGAAGCCCCGGCGGTGGCGCTGCTGGACGCGGTCGGCGGCGACGGCGAAGACGCCGTACTGGCCCTGTCCTCCCGCGTGTTGGGTGTGGTCCAGGCATGGCTGTCCGCCTCGGGGCTGGAGGAGTCGCGGCTGGTCGTGGTGACCCGCGGTGCGGTGCCCGCCGGTGACGGCGCGGTGAGCGACCCGGCCGGTTCGGCGGTGTGGGGTCTGGTGCGTGCCGCGCAGGCCGAGAACCCCGACCGGATCGTCCTGGCCGACGCCGACCCGGCCTGCGCCGACGGCATCGAAACCGTTCTGGGCGCGGTACTGGCCTGCGACGAGCCGCAGGTGGCGGTGCGCGCAGCGGCCCTCACCGTCCCCCGGCTCGCCCGCACCGCCGCTCAGGCGTCCGAGGTCCCGGCGGTCTTCGGACCGGACGGCACGGTCCTGGTCACGGGCGCCGGCTCGCTGGGTGCGCTCGTCGCCCGGCACCTGGTCTCGCGGCACGGCGTACGCAGCCTGGTGCTGGCCAGCCGTCGCGGTGCGGACGCCGAGGGCATGGAGAACCTGGTCGCCGAGCTGACCGGGCAGGGTGCCGCCGTGTCGGTGGCGGCCTGTGACGTGTCCGATCGCGCCCAGGTCGAGGCTCTGCTGGCCTCGGTCCCGGCCGAGCAGCCCCTGACCGGAGTCGTGCACACCGCCGGTGTGCTGGACGACGGTGTGATCGCCGCGCAGACGCCCGAGCGGCTGGCGAAGGTGTTCGCTCCGAAGGTGGACGCCGTACGGCACCTGGACGAGCTGACCCGTGGCCTGGACCTCGACGCGTTCGTCGTGTTCTCGTCCGCCTCGGGCGTGTTCGGATCCGCCGGCCAGGGCAACTACGGCGCCGCGAACGCCTTCCTCGACGGCCTGGTGGCCGGCCGCCGGGCTGCCGGGCTGCCGGGTCTCTCGCTGGCCTGGGGCCTGTGGGAGCAGATCAACGGCATGACCGCCCACCTCAGCGGAGCCGACCAGGCCCGTATGAGCCGCGGTGGTGTGCAGGCGATCTCCGCCACCGAGGGCATGGACCTGTTCGATGCCGCTGTGGCGTCCGGCCAGGCGCTGGTGGTGCCGGTCAAGCTGGACCTGCGCAGCGTACGGGCCGACGCGGCGGCCGGTGCCGGCGTCCCGCCCCTGATGCGCGGCCTGGTACGAGTGGGCCGGCAGCTCGCGCGGACGGCGTCCGCCGGGGACGGCGGGCTGGTCCGCCGCCTGGCCGGGCTCGGCGCGGCAGAGCAGGAGGCACTGCTCCTCGACCTGGTGCGTGCCCAGGTCGCGCTCGTGCTCGGGCACACCGGGCCCGGCGGTGTCGGAGCGGAAACGGCGTTCAAGGACGCCGGGTTCGACTCGCTCATCTCGGTGGAACTGCGCAACCGGCTCCGCGAGGAGACCGGTCTCAAGCTTCCCGCCACCCTCGTCTTCGACTACCCGACCCCGCTCGCGCTCGCCCGCTACCTGCGGGACGAGCTCGGCGACACGGTGGCGAGCACCCCCGCCCCGGCCACGGCCGCCGTCGCGGACCCCGAAGAACCCATCGCGATCGTCGGCATGGCGTGCCGCCTGCCGGGCGGAGTGACGGATCCCGACGGCCTGTGGCAGCTGGTGTCCGAAGGCCGTGAGGGCATGTCGTCCTTCCCCGACGACCGCGGCTGGGACCTGGACGGCCTGTTCGACTCCGACCCCGACAGCTCGGGTACCTCGTACACCAGTCAGGGCGGCTTCCTGGAGGGAGCGGGGCTCTTCGACCCGGCGTTCTTCGGGATCTCGCCGCGTGAGGCCCTCGCCATGGACCCCCAGCAGCGCGTGCTGCTGGAGGCCTCCTGGGAGGCCATGGAGCAGGCCGGGATCGACCCGGCCACGCTGAAGGGCACCGACGTCGGAGTGTTCTCCGGTGTCTCCAGCCAGGGCTACGGGGCCGGCGCCGGCGAGGCGCCGGAGCTGGAGGGCTTCGCGGCGACGGCGTCCGCGGCAAGCGTGGCATCCGGCCGCGTCTCGTACGTCTTCGGTTTCGAAGGCCCGGCCGTCACCATCGACACCGCCTGTTCCTCCTCGCTCGTGGCCATGCACCTCGCGGCGCAGGCACTGCGGCAGGGCGAATGCTCCATGGCGCTCGCCGGCGGCGCGACGGTCATGGCGTCCCCCGGCACCTTCGTGGAGTTCTCCCGCCAGCGCGGCCTGGCCGCTGACGGGCGCTGCAAGTCCTACGCCGACGGCGCCGACGGCACCGGCTGGGCCGAGGGCGTCGGCATCGTGGCGCTGGAACGCCTGTCGGTGGCGCGCGAGCGCGGCCACCGCGTCCTGGCGGTGCTGCGGGGCAGCGCCGTCAACCAGGACGGCGCGTCGAACGGCCTGACCGCCCCGAACGGCCCGTCGCAGCAGCGGGTGATCCGCCGGGCGCTGGACAGCGCGGGCCTCACCCCGGCCGATGTGGACGTGGTCGAGGGCCACGGCACGGGTACGGCCCTGGGCGACCCGATCGAGGCGCAGGCGCTGCTCGCCACGTACGGGCGGGACCGGGACCCGGAGCAGCCGCTCTGGCTGGGCTCGTTGAAGTCGAACATCGGTCACTCGCAGGCCGCGGCCGGTGTGGCCAGCGTGATCAAGATGGTGCAGGCGCTGCGCCACGGCGTCATGCCCCCGACGCTGCACGTGGACGAGCCGACGAGTCAGGTCGACTGGTCGGCGGGCGCGGTGGAACTGCTGACCGAGGCCCGGGAATGGCCGCGGAACGGCCGCCCGCGCCGGGCCGGTGTCTCCTCGTTCGGTATCAGCGGAACGAACGCGCACCTGATCCTGGAGGAGGCCCCGCAGGAGGCGGAGTCCGCGACGGCGGAGCCGGCGCCTTCGGGTGTCGTCCCGCTGGTGGTGTCGGCGCGCAGCGCCGCGTCCCTGGCCGGTCAGGCCGGCCGGCTGGCGGCGTTCCTCGAGGACACCGACGAGGTGTCCCTGGCGGACATGGCGGGGGCGCTGGTATCGGGCCGTGCCGTCTTCGGCGAGCGCGCGGTCATCGTCGCCGACTCCGACCAGGAGGCCCTGGCCGGGCTGGAAGCGCTGGCCCGGGGCGAGGACGCGCCCGGCGTCGTATCCGGCGCCACCGGTTCGGGTACGCCGGGCAAGGTCGTGTGGGTGTTCCCGGGCCAGGGCTCCCAGTGGGCGGGCATGGGTCGTGAACTCCTCGACTCTTCGCCGGTCTTCGCGGAGCGCATCGCGGAGTGTGCGGCTGCGCTGGAGCCGTGGGTGGACTGGTCGCTGATCGACGTCCTGCGCGGTGACACCGAGCCCGAGCTGATGGAGCGGGTCGACGTACTCCAGCCCGCGAGCTTCGCCGTGATGGTCGGCCTGGCAGCGGTGTGGCAGTCCGTGGGCGTCAAGCCGGACGCGGTGCTCGGCCACTCCCAGGGCGAGATCGCCGCCGCGTGCGTGGCCGGAGCCCTCTCGCTGGAGGACGCGGCGCGCGTGGTCGCGCTGCGCAGCCAGGTCATCGCCTCGGAGCTCGCCGGACGCGGTGGCATGGCCTCCGTCGCACTGAGCGCCGAAGAAGCGGTCGCGCGGATCCAGCCGTGGGCCGACCGCGTCGAGGTGGCCGCCGTCAACGGCCCGTCGTCGGTGGTCATCGCCGGTGACGCCGAGGCCTTGGACGAGGCCCTGGAGGCCCTGTCGGGCGAAGGCGTCCGCGTACGCCGCGTCGCGGTGGACTACGCCTCGCACACCCGGCACGTCGAGGACATCCACGACGCGCTCGCCGAGGAACTGGCCGGGGTCGGCGCGCAGGCGCCGAAGGTCCCCTTCTACTCGACCGTCACCGGGGCCTGGATCCAGGACGCCGGCGTACTCGACGCCGGCTACTGGTACCGGAACCTGCGTGCGCAGGTCGGCTTCGGCCCGGCCGTGACCGCTCTGCTGGGCCAGGGCCACGGCGTGTTCGTCGAGGTCAGCGCCCACCCGGTGCTGGTCCAGCCGATCACCGAGACCGTCGACGCCGCCGGTACCGAGGCCCTGGTGACGGGCTCGCTGCGGCGCGAGGACGGCGGCCCGCGCCGGCTCCTCGCCTCGATGGCCGAGCTGTTCGTCCGCGGCGTGGCCGTGGACTGGAGCGGTGTCCTGCCGCAGGGGGCGGCCTCCCGGCGCGTGGACCTGCCGACCTACGCCTTCGACCACCAGCACTACTGGCTCAAGCCGGCCGGGCAGCCCACCGACGCGGCCTCGCTGGGCCTCGCCGGGGCCGATCACCCGATGCTCGGCGCGGTGGTGCAGCTGCCGCACTCCGACGGGTTCATCTTCACCTCCCGCCTGTCGCTGCGGACACACCCGTGGCTCGCCGACCACCGCGTGCGCGGCGTGGTGCTGGTCCCGGGTACCGGGCTCGTGGAGCTCGCCGTGCGCGCCGGTGACGAAGCCGGGTGCGGTGTGCTGGAAGAGCTGGTCATCGAGGCGCCGCTGGTGGTGCCCGAGCACGGCGGCGTGCGCGTCCAGGTCGTGGTGGGCGGCCCGGGTGAGACCGGCTCGCGCACCGTGGACGTCTACTCCCAGCGTGAGGACGCCAGTGGCGAGGGCGGCGCGGACGCGTGGACCCGGCACGCCACCGGCATGCTGGCCGTCACCGTCCGGGCGAACGGCAGCGGCTCCGGATTCGACTTCGCCGCCTGGCCCCCGGCCGACGCACGGCAGGTGGACATCAGCAGCGGCTACGGCCGGCTCGCCGAGGTCGGGTACGGGTACGGCCCCGCGTTCAAGGGCGTACAGGCGGTATGGCGCCGGGGCGAGGAACTCTTCGCCGAGGTCGCCCTGCCCGAGGACCACCGCAAGGAAGCCGACCGGTTCGGCATCCACCCCGCGCTGCTGGACGCGGCCCTGCACTCGGCCATGCTGACCGCTGCCGCGGCGGCCGCCGACGGCAACGCGGACGGCGGGGACGACGACCAGGAACTGCAGCTGCCGTTCGCATGGAACGGGCTCGAGCTGCACGCGGCCGGTGCCTCGGTGCTGCGCGTGCGCATCGCACGCAACGAGGACGACGCGATGTCGTTCCAGGCGGCGGACGAGGCCGGCGGCCTCGTCGTCACGATGGACTCGCTCGTGGGCCGCGTGGTGTCCACCGAGCAGCTGGAGACGGCCGCGGCCACGGCAGGCGCCGACGCGCTGTTCCACGTGCAGTGGAACGAACTGCCCCTGACCCGGCGGACGGAGCCTTCGCCGTCGTGGGTGGCCGTGGCCACCGCGGAACAGGTGGCGACGCTGGCCGACGACGTGGAAACGGGCGCAGCGGCCCCCGCGCTGGCCGTCATGGAAGCCATCGGCACCAGCGCCGGCGATGAGGACGCGGTACTGGGCCTCGCCTGCCGGGTGCTCGACGTCGTGCAGTGCTGGCTGGCCGGAACCGGGCTGGAGGAGTCGCGGCTGGTCGTCGCGACCCGGGGCGCGGTGCCCGCCGGTGACGGTGCGGTCAGCGACCCCGCCGGTTCGGCGGTGTGGGGTCTGGTCCGTGCCGCCCAGGCGGAGAACCCCGACCGGATCATCCTGCTGGACACCGACCCCGCCGCCGAAGGCGACCTGGAACAGGTGCTGGCAGCGGTGCTGGCCAGCGGCGAACCGCAGATCGCCGTGCGCGGAACGACCCTGTCCGTACCCCGGCTCGCCCGGGTCGCCGACCAAGCCCCCGACGCTCCGGCCGTGTTCGGGCCGGAGGGCACCGTCCTCGTCTCGGGAGCCGGTTCGCTGGGCGGCCTGGTGGCACGCCACCTGGTCGCACGGCACGGGGTCCGGCACCTGCTGCTGGCCAGCCGCCGCGGTCCCGACGCCGAGGGCATGGCCGAACTCGTCGCCGACCTCACCGAACAGGGCGCTGCCGTGTCCGCGGTCGCCTGCGACGTGTCCGACCGCGGCCAGGTCGAGGCCCTGCTGGCCTCCGTGCCGGCCGAGCACCGCCTGACCGGTGTCGTGCACACCGCCGGTGTCACGGACGACGGCGTGATCGGGATGCTGACCCCGGAGCGCCTGGCGAGGGTGTTCGCGCCGAAGGTCGACGCGGTACGCCACCTCGACGAGCTGACCCGCGGCCTCGACCTCGACGCCTTCATCGTCTACTCGTCCGTCTCGGCCGTCTTCATGGGCGCCGGCAGCGGCAGCTACGCGGCGGCGAACGCCTTCCTGGACGGGCTGATGGCCGACCGCCGGGCCGCCGGCCTGCCGGGTCTCTCACTGGCCTGGGGCCTGTGGGAGCAGAGCAACGGCATGGCGGAACACATCGACGACCTCACCAGGAACCGCATGAACCGGCGCGGCGGCCTGCTGCCGATCACCCCGGCGGAGGGCATGGAACTCTTCGACGCCGCTTCCGGATCGAGTCACGCACAACTGGTACCGGCCAAGCTGGACCTGCGGACCCTGCGCACCCAGGCCGCGGCCGGCGGGGGAGTCCCGCACCTGCTGCGCGGCCTGGTACGGGCAGGACGGCAGCTGGTACAGGCGGCGGGCACCGGTGAGGATCCCCGCCGGCTGACCGAACGGCTCGCCGGACTGACCGCCCCCGAGCAGGCGCAGGTCCTGCTGGACCTGGTACGGGCCCAGGTGGCCGCCGTCCTGGGATACAGCCCGACGTACCACTTCGACGCGGACCAGGGGCTCTTCGAGATCGGCTTCGACTCCCTGACCGCCATCGAACTCCGCAACCGGCTCCGCAACATCACCGAGACGAAGCTCTCCCCGAACCTCGTCTTCGACTACCCGACGCCCGGACTGCTCGCCGGGTACCTGCACGAGCTGATGTGCGGCGACCAGGCCGCACACCCCGTAGCGATCTCCGTCTGAAAGAAGGTGATGACATGTTCGACGTGAACAGGTACCTCCGGCGCATCGGCTGCGAGGGCGAAACCGGTGTGGACATCGCGACGTTGCGCAAGCTCCACAAGAGCCACCTCATGGCACTTCCGTACAACAGCTTCGCCTACGACCTCAGCGACGGAGTGGCCATCGTCGACCTCGACGAGGACGCCCTGTTCGAGAAGACCGTCATCGACGGGCAGGGCGGCGCGTGTTACCACCTGAACCGGATGTTCCACAGGCTGCTCCGCGAGCTGGGCTACGACGTCACGCTGATCGCGGGCAGCACCGCCCTGGGCTGGGACACCTTCGGGCTCGGCGTGGAGCACATGTTCAACCGCGTGGCCCTGGACGGCGACGAATGGCTCGTGGACGTCGGCTACCCCGGCCCCTCCTACACGGAGCCGCTGCTGGTCACCGACGCGGTGCAGTCCCAGTACGGCAGCCAGTTCCGGCTGGTCGACCAGGGTTCCGAGATCGCTCTGCAGCGCCGCGGAGCGGTCACCCGGTGGAGCGTCGTCTACACCTTCACCACGAAAGCCCGGGAATGGGACGACTGGAAGGAACTGGAAGACAGCTTCCGCGGCATCCTGTCGGACCCGGAAAAACACGACGACAAAGAAGTCCTGTGCGGTCGGACCCTCGAGAACGGTCAGGTCGTCATGAAACAGCGACGGTACCTGACGGTCCGCGACGGCCGCGAACAGGTGCGCACGATCATGGATGACGACGAGCACCGGATGCTGATCACCGGCATTCTGTCCGGCCCGCTCGGCTGACATCCCCGCAACTCCCACCCCCCACACGTACCACCGCTCAGCACGAATGACATTCGAACGAGTCGGAACACGAAAGGGAGAACGACGATGGAAAGAGAAACGGCTGACGTAGTTGTGATCGGCGGAGGACCTGCCGGCGCGGTGAGTGCCCTGGTGCTCGCCCGGCAGGGACACTCCGTGGTGCTGCTCGAGAAGGACGAGTTCCCCCGCTTCCACATAGGCGAGTCCCTGCTGCCGTACATGATGGGCCTGTTCGAGCAGATCGGCCTGCGCGAGGCAGTGGAGGCCCAGGGGTACGTCCCCAAGTTCGGCGGCGAGTTCATCGACCCCACCGAGACGAAGTTCTTCGAGGGCGTCTTCCGCGCGGACTTCACCAAGCAGGGCGAGGGCCGGCACCAAAGTGCATTCCAGGTCGAACGCGCCAAGTTCGACAAAATGCTCACCGAACAGGCTGCGTCAGCCGGGGCGAAGGTCCTCTTCGGGGCGAACGTCACCGAGCTGCTCATGGACGGCGACCGCATGGTGGGCGTCCGCTACCAGCGCGAGGGCCAGGACCACGAGGTGCGGTCGGCCTACGTCGTCGACGCGAGCGGTCGGGCGGGCCGGATCGCCCACCGCTTCGGGCTCCGCAAGACCCTCGAGAAGCTCCGCATGGTGGCCGTGTACCGGCACTACGAGGGACTCGACGAGAGCCACAACCTCGGTGTCGAGGGGGACATCCAGGTCGGCGCCCACGACGACGGCTGGGTCTGGGCGATCCCGCTGTCCAAGGACGCCATCAGCGTGGGCACCGTCATGCCGCGCGACGTGCTGCGCGGGACGACGTCCGAGAAGGCGTTCGAGGAGCACGTGGCCAGGATCCCGCGGATCACCGCGCGCCTGACCGGTACCCGCCCCACCACCGACCTCAAGGTCGAAACCGACTACTGCTACCACTCGGACACCGTCACCGGTCCCGGCTGGGCCATGGTCGGAGACGCCGGCTGTTTCGGTGACCCCATGTTCTCCGGCGGCGTGCTGGTGGCAACCGCCACCGCCGTCCGCGCGGCCGAGACGATCGGGGCGGCGCTGGCCGATCCCGCGTCCGAGGCCCGCCTGTTCGAAACCTATTCCAACTTCTTCAAGACCGGTTACGACACCTACATCCGGCTCATCCACGCCTACTACGAGGGCGAGCTGGTGTCGGTGGCGGCCGACGCCGCCCGCTCCACGGCGCGGGAAGCCCTGGAGAAGTACGTGATCCGCCTGATCGGCGGCGACTTCTGGAGTGAGCACAACCCCATGGCACAAGAGATGCGGAGGCGGACCGAGTGGGACACGTTCGCGCCGTTCAAGCGCGTGTACGGCTGCCCGGCCTACCCCCAGCTGGACGCATTCGACCGTAAGGAGCGGGCCGCGGCGCGCGTCTACCGGGCGACGGCAGGTCGGTAGGACGTGATGGCTTCCATTCCTCTGCGGCTCAAAGACCATGCGTACGACGTGCTCATCGGCCCGGGGGTGCGCACCTCGCTCGCCGAGATCATCCAACGGCTGGGCGCCAGACGGGCCGTCGTCGTGTCTGCCCGCCCGGAGGAATGGGTGCCCGAGACCGGTGTCGAGACCCTGCTGCTGCCGGCCCGGGACGGCGAACAGGACAAGACCCTCGCCACGGTGGAGGCGCTGTGCGGTGAGTTCGTACGCTTCGGGCTCACCCGGTCCGACGTCGTCGTCTCCTGCGGAGGCGGCACGACCACCGACGTGGTCGGGCTGGCGGCGGCGCTCTACCACCGGGGCGTCCCCGTGATCCACCTGCCCACCACGCTGCTCGCGCAGGTGGACGCCAGCGTCGGCGGGAAGACGGCGGTGAACCTGCCGGCCGGCAAGAACCTGGTCGGCACGTACTGGCAGCCCAGCGCGGTGCTGTGCGACACCGACTACCTGTCCACCCTGCCGCGCCGGGAAATGCTGAACGGACTCGGCGAGATCGCCCGCTGCCACTTCATCGGCGCACCGGACCTGCGCGGACTGCCACTGGAGGAGCAGATCACCGCCAGCGTGACCCTCAAGGCCGGCATCGTGGAACAGGACGAGCGGGACACCGGACTGCGGCACCTGCTCAACTACGGCCACACGCTGGGCCACGCCCTGGAGAAGGCCACCGGCTTCGCGCTGCGCCACGGCGAGGCGGTGGCCATCGGGACGGTCTTCGCGGGCCGGCTCGCAGGCGCCCTGGGCCGTATCGGCGAGGCACGGGTGGAGGAGCACCTGGACGTCGTCCGGTATTACGGCCTCCCCACGGCCCTGCCCCTCGAGACCGAACCCGCCGCCCTCATCGATCTGATGCGGCACGACAAGAAGGCGATGACCGGACTCGGATTCGTTCTGGACGGCCCGAAGGGCGCGGAACTGGTGAGCGACGTGCCCCCACAGGTGGTCGCGCGGGTCCTTGACCGGATGCCCCGAGCACGGACGGCCGACCTCGTCGGCGCCGCCGCGCCCGGAGCCTCCACGACCGATGTGGTGCAGAAATGACGCGTGTGACGCAGTGGCCGGCCGATCTCGACGGATCGGCCGGTGCCGCCCTCCCGGCGGACCGCCTGCTGTTCGGCAGGCTGGAGGAAGCGCTGGCCAGGCCTGCCGCGCAGCAGCCGGCCTGGCCGGACCCGCAACGGGCCAGAGACGCGGTGGAATCGCTGAGCCGGGCCGAGCCCATCGTGGCGCAGGCCGAGACGGCACGGCTGAGCGGCCGCCTCGCCGCGGTCGCGCGCGGGGAGGCCTTCCTGCTCCAGGGCGGCGACTGCGCCGAGACCTTCGCCGGGAACACCGGTGCCCACCTGCGGGCCAACCTGCGCACGCTCGTGGACATGGCCGCGGTGCTCGCCCGCGGCACCGGACTCCCCGTCGTCAAGATCGCCCGGATGGCCGGCCAGTACGCCAAGCCCCGCTCCCAGGCGGTCGACGCACAGGGCCTGCCCGTCTACCGCGGCGACATGGTCAACTCCGTCGAGCCCACGCTCGCGGCCCGGACGCCCGATCCCCACCGGATGCTGCGGGCCTACGCCGACGCCGCGGGTGCGATGGCGCTGGTCCGTTCCTTCGACGAGGTCTACGTCAGCCACGAGGCGCTCCTGCTCGACTACGAGAAGTCCCTGCTGCGGGTGGACGCCACGGGGCCCGAACGCCGGCTGTCCAGCGGGCTGGGGCACTTCCTGTGGATCGGTGAGCGCACCCGTCAGCTCGACGGCGCGCACATCGCGTTCGCGGAACTGCTCTCCAACCCGATCGGCCTCAAGATCGGTCCGGGCACCAGCCCCGAGACGGCCGCCGCGTACGTGCGCCGGCTCGACCCGCACCACGAACCCGGCCGGCTGACCCTGGTCAGCCGCATGGGGCACACACAGGTCCGTGACGTCCTGCCGGCGATCGTGGAGAAGGTCACCGCGACCGGTCACCAGGTGATCTGGCAGTGCGACCCGATGCACGGCAACACCTTCACCTCGGCCAACGGGTACAAGACGCGCGACGTCCGGCACATAGCCGACGAGATCGCCGGATTCTTCGAAGTCCACCGGCGGCTGGGCACCCACCCCGGCGGCATCCACGTCGAGGTGACCGGAGATGACGTCACGGAATGCCTCGGAGGTCCTTCGGGAGGAGTGACCGAAGCCGACCTGCCGGCCCGCTACCGCACGGCCTGCGATCCCCGCCTCAACGCGGAGCAGTCGATACAACTCGCCTACGGCGTCGCCCGGTTGTCGGCACGCGGCGCCCTCGGCAGCGAGGCGCACATCGAGGCGCACATCGACGCGGACGCCAAGGCGGCGCTGCGATGACCGGACGCGCTCACGGCATCCCCATCACGGGCACCACCCGTCTGTACGCCGTCCTGGGGGACCCCGTCGCCCAGGTCCAGGCACCCGCGCTGATGCGTCCGATCTTCGCGAGCCTGCAGATCGACGCGGTGGTCGTCCCGGTGCACGCCCGCCCGGAGAACCTCGAGCACGTCGTGCGCGGGCTGCAGCGGGTGGAGAACCTCGACGGCATGTTCATCACCGTTCCCCACAAGGTCGCCGTCCGCCGGCTGGCCGACCGCTGCGGCCCGACCGTGGACATCGTCGGAAGCGCCAATGTGATGCGCCGGGAAGCCGACGGCAGCTGGCTCGCCGAGAACTTCGACGGCTCGGGCTTCGTGTCGGGCCTCCTCGGCGCCGGGCACGACCCTCGCGGCCGCCGTGCGGCGCTCGTCGGCGCCGGCGGGGCGGGCAGTGCCATCGCCGCCGCGCTCCTGACGGCCGGTGCCGACCGGCTGGCGGTGTACGACTGCGACGCCGCGAAACTCGGCGCCCTGGTCGCCCGCCTGGACGCGCACTGGCCGGGCCGGGTGTGCGCCCTGGACGAACCGCGCCTGCGGGACGTCGACATCGCCGTGAACGCCACACCGCTCGGCATGCACGGGGGAGATCCGTTCCCGTTCCCCTTGGACTCGCTGCCGGCGGACACCGTGGTGGCCGACATCGTCATGAAACCCCGTGAGACGCGGCTCCTCCGTGCAGCGGCCGCACTGGGACATCCCGTCCACCACGGCATTCACATGCTCGAGGGGCAACTGAATTCCTATCGAGTTTTCTTCGATCTGCGCTGAATTACCCGTGCGACTACCGAATCTAGGGGTGCGGGGCCTCGGGTAGAACCTCTACATTGGACCCGTAATTCAACTCTTTCTGACTGCACATGACGCTGCACGGGGCGGAGTGTGCGCCTCTTCCGCGATCTCGACGTCACGTGCTCGTGCGCGCGCGTATTTCTCTGTGGCACGCTGCCCCGCCCGCTTCGCACCTCGCGTCGAGTCAGATCCATTTCTTTGGAGAAACATGAACGTGCGACAGGCGCCGGAATTCCCCCAGTGGCCTCAGTTTGACGAGAACGAGCGCGAAGGGCTGGTCCGCGCACTCGAGCAGGGCCAGTGGTGGCGGATGGGCGGAACCGAAGTCGACTCCTTCGAGCAGGAGTTCGCCGAGCACCACGGTGCCGCCCACGCCCTCGCGGTCACGAACGGAACCCACGCACTGGAACTCGCCCTCCAGGTCATGGGCGTCGGTCCGGGCTCCGAGGTCATCGTCCCGGCCTTCACCTTCATCTCGTCCTCCCAGGCGGCGCAGCGGCTCGGCGCGGTCGCGGTCCCGGTGGACGTGGACCCGGACACCTACTCCATCGACGTGGCATCGGCCGCCGCCGCCGTGACCTCGCGGACCCGGGCGATCATGCCGGTGCACATGGCGGGCTTCCTGGCGGACATGGACGCCCTCGGCAAGCTCTCCGCCGACACGGGCGTCCCGCTGCTCCAGGACGCCGCGCACGCCCACGGCGCCCGCTGGCAGGGCAAGCGGGTCGGCGAGCTCGGTTCGGTCGCCGCGTTCAGTTTCCAGAACGGCAAGCTGATGACCGCCGGCGAAGGCGGCGCCGTCCTCTTCCCGGACTCGGCGATGTACGAGAACGCCTTCCTGCGGCACAGCTGCGGACGGCCCCGCACCGACCGCCGCTACCGCCATGCGATCGCCGGCTCGAACCTGCGCCTCAACGAGTTCTCCGCCGCGGTGCTGCGGGCGCAGCTGCGCCGCCTCGACGGCCAGATAGCGGTCCGCCACGAGCGCTGGGCCCTGCTCTCCAAGCTCCTCGAGTCGATCGACGGAGTGGTCCCGCAGCGGGGCGACGAGCGCACCGACGTCCCCTCGCACTACATGGCGATGTTCCGTGTCCCCGGCCTGGCGGAGGACGACCGCAACGCCCTCGTGGACCGTCTCGTGGAGGCCGGCCTGCCGGCGTTCGCAGGGTTCCGCGCGATCTACCGCACCGACGCCTTCTGGGAGATCGGCGCACCCGACGCCACCCCGGACGAGCTCGCCGAGCGCTGCCCCCACTCCGAGGCCATCAGCCAGGACTGCATCTGGCTGCACCACCGCACGCTGCTCGCGAGCGAGGAAGACATGCACCGCACCGCCGAGATCATCGCCGACGCGGTGAGCACCGCATGAGCGTCCGGGTGGCCATCGTCGGGCTCGGCTGGGCGGGACGGGAGCTCTGGCTCCCCCTGCTGCGCGAGCACGCCGACTTCGAGGTGGTGGCCGTCACCGACACCGAACCGGCCGCACGCGCCGCGTTCGACCGGACGCTGGGCATTCCCGTCCACCCGACGGTGGACGCGCTGACCCCCGGATCGGTCGACCTCGCCGTCGTCGCCGTACCCAACTTCCTGCACGCCGAAGTGGCCGCGGCCCTGCTCGGCAAGGGCATCTCCGTGTTCCTGGAGAAGCCGGTGTGCCTGACCTCCGACGAGGCCGACACCCTGGCAGCCGCGGAACGCGGCGGCGGCGCCATGCTGCTCGCAGGCAGCGCCGCCCCCTACCGCAGCGACGTGGGAGCCCTGGCGCAGCTGGTACCGGACCTCGGTCACGTCCGCCACGTGGACCTGTCCTGGGTCCGGGCGCGCGGAATCCCCAAGGCCGGCGGCTGGTTCACGCAGCGCAGCAAGGCCGGCGGCGGCGTGCTGTTCGACCTCGGATGGCACCTGCTCGACACGCTCGCCTCCCTGCTCGGCCCGTCCCGCTTCACCCAGGTCGTCGGCGTCACGGCGAACGACTTCGTGAACATCGGTTCCTGGAGCGCGGCATGGCGGCAGGACCAGCCCGCCGCCGACGCCGGCGGCGACGTCGAGGACACCGCCCGGGGCTTCTTCGTCCGCGAGGACGGCGTCTCCGTCGCCCTGCACGCCAGCTGGGCCTCGCACGAGGCCCGGGACGTGTCCACGATCCAGGTGGTGGGCAGCAACGGAACCGCCGAACTCAAGTGCACCTTCGGCTTCAGCCCCAACCGCCAGCCCCAGTCGGTGCTGACGCTGACCCGCGAGGGCACCACCACGTCCGTCCCGGTGCCCGACGAGCCGATCGGCAACGAGTACCGGCGCCAGCTGGACGGCCTCGCCGCCATCCTGGCCGATCCCGCCAACCGCGGCAGGTCCATCCGCGAGGCCCGTACGACGGTCCGCGTCATCGAGGACTTCTACGCGTCGGCGCGCTCCGTGCGCGCCCGCAGTGCCGTGCCCGCCTAGTGCCGTGACCACGGCACCAGTGCGGGAAAGCCGGTGCGATCACCGGCTCCATGAGAACGACCAGACGTACGGAATGGGCATCACATGACAGTCACAACGGTAGGGCGATCGCCGGCGGGGACGCTGCCGCCGGCCAGGCGCGCCGTGATCTTCGACCTGGACGGCGTCATCGTCGACAGTTTCGCGGTGATGGAGGAGGCGTTCGCCATCGCCTACAAGGAGGTCGTCGGTGACGGCCCGGCTCCGTTCGAGGAGTACCGGCGCCACCAGGGGCGCTACTTCCCGGACATCATGCGGATCATGGACCTCCCGCTGGAGATGGAGGAGCCGTTCGTCCGCGAGAGCTACCGGCTCGCGCCCCGCGTCCCGGTCTTCGACGGCATTTCCGAGCTGCTGCTGACCCTCCGCGCGCGGGGCTACAAGCTCGCGGTGGCCACCGGCAAGAGCGGGCCGCGGGCCCGCTCCCTGCTCGAAACGCTGGGCCTGCTGCCCTTCTTCGACCACGTCATCGGCTCGGACGAGGTCGCCAACCCGAAGCCCGCCCCGGACATCGTGGAGCACGCGCTGCACCTGCTGGGGATGCCGGCCGAGGCGGCCATCATGGTCGGTGACGCACCGACCGACCTCGCCAGCGCCAAGGGCGCCGGCGTGGCCTCGGCCGCCGCGCTGTGGGCCGAAGTGGACGACGAGGAGGAGCTCCTGGCAGCCCGGCCCGGCGCCGTCCTGCACCGCCCCGCCGACCTGCTGGCCCTGTGCCCTTCCGTGCCCCGCGGCTGAGGCCGTCCGAGACCGTGGAGCAGGCACATCACCTCGGTGTCGACATCGGGGGCACCAAGGTCGCCTTCCGGGTCGAGGCCGGCGCGGAGTGTGTCGAGGAGTCCTCGTTCCGCTGGGACCCGCGGCACAGCGCAGCCCGGGACCTGGCGCAACTCGCCCGGCACGTCGACGAGTTGCGCACCCGGCTGCAAGCGCCCCTGCGGGCGGTGGGCGTCGCGATGCCCGGGACGGCCGGACCCGACGGCCGGATCACGGCCTGGCCCAGCCGTCCCGAGTGGAACGGCCTCGCTCTGGACGAGTCGCTGCGTGCGCTGTTCCCCGAGGCGGCCGTGGCCTGGGCCGACGACGGCGACCTCGGCGCCCTCGCGGAGGCGGAGGCATCGGGCTGCGAGGACCTGCTCTACCTCGGGGTCGGCACCGGCATCGGCGGCGGCCTCGTCCTGCAGGGCGCACTCTGCCCCGGGCTCGGCCGCGGCTCGTTCGAGATCGGACACGTGATCGTCGACATGGACGGTGCGCGGTGCGTCTGCGGCCGCCGCGGATGCCTCCAGGCGATCGCCTCGGGACCGGCCACCCTGAGCCGCGCGGCCCGACTGCGCGGAGCGCCCGCCACCTTCGAGGAACTGCGGCGGGCGCTCGGCGACGCGGAGCCCTGGGCCGTCACCGCGGTCGACGGGACGTGCCGGGCCCTGGCCGCCGCGGTGTCCGGGGTCCAGGAACTGGTCCACCCGCGGCTGGTCCTGATCGGCGGCGGCTTCGCGGCCGGCATCCCCGGCCTCGTCGCCATGGTGTCGGACCGCCTCGCCGAGCTGGCCCGCCCCGGCCAGCCCCCGCTGCCGGTGGAACCGGCAGCGCTGGGCGGCCTGTCGTCGCTGCGCGGGGCGGTGTCGCTCGCCCGACTGGTCGCGTCCTGACCGACCCGTCGGACCCGACCCGTCGGACCCGCCCCGTCGGACCCGTCAGCCGGCCCGGTGCACCGCACCGGCCGGCACCGCGGCACGCAGCCGGTCCCGCAGGTCGTCGACCAGCGCTCCGGCGCCGCCCGGGCCGCTCGCGGCACCGAAGACGTGGTAGTCCGGACGGACGAGCAGGGACGTCGCCCCGTACCGCGCCAGGTACGGCACGTAGACGTCGTCCAGGTCCACCACACCGAGGACACCGGACGGGCCGCGGTCCTGCGGCGCCTGCCCGCGCGGCAGCAGCCGCACCACATGGGCCCCCAGCCCGGCCAGGAACGAGAGCCGCTCCTCGTCGAGCACGGTCTGCGGGTCTTCGGTGGTCAGCAGGACGAAACCGCGGCCGACGACCTCGTCGAAGAGCCCGCTGCCGCCCGTCCCGCCCACGCGCCCCTGCGGTACGACGGCACCCGCGGGCGGCTCGGCCGCCTCCGTGCCCGACGGCCGGTGCAACAGCCCGCCCGAGAGCGGCTTCGCCGGCTCCGGCCGGGCCGCCGGCCGGCCGCGCCGGTTGGCGAGCACCGTGGCATCCCGTTCGGCGGCCGCCGCCGGGTCCGTCACGCAGATCACCCGGCCCAGCTGGACCGAAGCCAAGATCGCCTCCTTGGCCTGCGCGCGGCGCTCCTCGGTGTAGCTGTCCAGCAGGGACTCGTCGGCGAGGCCGCGCAGCGTCAGGTCCAGCTTCCACGCCAGGTTGACGACGTCCCGGATGCCGGAGCACATGCCCTGCCCCGCGAAGGGCGGCATGAGGTGGGCCGCGTCGCCCGCCAGCAGGACGTGGCCCACGCGCCACTGATCCGCCCAACGGGCCTGGAATATGTACGTGGTGCTGCGCAGCAGGGTGGCCGTCTGCGGGGTGACGCCGAACGGCGCCAGCAGCCGCCAGGCCGTGTCGTCCCGGTTGAGCTCGGCCGCGCTCTCGCCCGGCAGCCGCATGAACTCCCAGCGCCGGCGCCCCGGTCCGCTGGCCACCACGGTGGTGGGCCTGGCCGGATCGCAGATCTGCACGTTGCTGGGGGTGAACTCGCGCGGCTCGTGCAGTTCGACGTCGCACAGCAGCCACTCGTAGGAGAACCCGAGGTCCGTGACGGAGACGTCGAGGTGGTCGCGCACGAAGCTGTTGGCGCCGTCGCAGCCCACGACCCACCTCGCGGAGAAGACCCGGGTCGATTCGTCGTCGGTGACCGCCGTCACCTCCACCCGGTCCGGGCCGTCGGTGATCCCCACGACCTCGTGCCCGCGCAGCACCGTGATGCCGGGGAGCGCCGCGACCCTGGCCGCGATCAGGTCCTCCAGGGCCGGCTGGTGCATCGTGTTGGCGTCCGGCCAGCCGTAGGGGCCGGCCGTGGTGAAGCCGATGTCCAGCAGGACCGCTCCGGCCGCGGTCTGCCACTGGTAGCCGTTCGCCGGCTCGGTGACCCCGCCGAGGTCCGGGCCGATCCCGGTGCCGGCCAGCAGCCGCGCGGTCTCCCCGTCGAAACTGGTCGCCCGGGGAAGCCGGTAGGGCCGGGGCCGGCGTTCGAGCACCGTCACCCGCCAGCCGCGCTGGGCGAGCAGCACCGAGAGCACGGCACCGATCGGCCCGTTGCCCACGATGACGACGTCCGTGTCCGTCGGATTCGCGTACGTGTCGTTCGTTCGCATGGTTGGCATCGTGCCCCTCGTCGCATGCCGTGGGCAGATCAGTGTGCACTTCGAAAAACGGCGTCAGGGAAGACTTCACAGGTCCGCGCTGTTTGAAGGCTGAATTCCGCCACGCTGGAAAATTGCCAGAATAATATTGCGGCACTTCGCGGCGTGTCAAGGAACGGGAATTACTACCAGGTTGAGGGATGTTCAGCCGGTCTTCCATGCCCTAAGGGCCCGCCGGATTCGCGTACGGCCTATCAGATCGGGGGATGTCCGCCCGGCGGTGCCTGTCCTAGCGTGTGGAAGGACAATGCAAGGCGCGCGGGCCACCGCTGCCGGGCTGAGAGCATTCCCGTGACCGACAATATGTCAGCGCGGCCGGATGCCGAAAATCATTCTCGTTGAACAATTCGCTGGAGGCTCGTGTGACCGGAAATCAGGTTTCCGTGGAAAATCTCGACCTGGACGCCTTTTACGAGAGCTACAAGGGAGAAACCCGCGTCGGCCCCCCGGCGCCGTGGGACATCGGCGGTCCGCAGCCGGTCCTGATCGCGCTGGAGGACGCGGGCGAGATCAGCGGTGACGTCCTCGACATCGGCTGCGGCCTCGGCGGCAACTCCATCTTCCTCGCCTCGCGCGGTCACAAGGTCACCGGCATCGACGCGGCGAAGACCGCCGTCCAGGAGGCCTCGAAGCGCGCCAAGGCCCAGGGGGTCGACGTGGAGTTCACCGTCGCCGACGCCACCAGCCTGGAGGGCTTCGAGGGCCGCTTCGACACCGTCGTGGACAGCGCGCTGTACCACTGCCTGAACGAGCAGGGCCAGCGCGACTACATCGCCGCGCTGCACCGTGCCACCAAGCCCGGTGCGAAGCTGCACCTGTGGGTCTTCGCCGCGGAGGCGCACGCGCCGTTCCCGACCGTGCAGCGGGTCACCGAGCAGAACCTCCGCGAGAACGTCGGTGAGAAGTTCGAGATCACCTCGCTGCACCTGGCCGAGTACGACACCACCCTCACCCACGAGGGGATCCGGGCGATGCTCGGCGTGAAGCCCGCCGAGGGCGCCCCCGACGCGCCGGTCGCCTTCGACCCGGCCTTCAAGTGGCCCGAGGAGGAGCTGGAGGGCGAGATCAAGGCCCCCGTCTGGCAGCTCACGGCCGTCCGCGCCGGCTAGCACCGCGGCAGCGACGCCGCTGCCAGCCCACCGGCCCGTCCCGCGCACGGGCTTCCACGCGGCCGGCTGCTCCTTCGGCAGCCGGCCGCGCGGCCGTCCCCCGGCCCCGCTCCGTCTTCGACACGAAGGGTAGATCCATGACCGCCACCGCCGAGAACCCGGCCGCCCAGGTCGACCTGTTTTCGCCGGACCTGGTAGCCGACCCGTTCGCCGGGCACGCGCGGATGCGCGAGCAGGCGCCGGTACTGACCGGCTCGATGATGGGCGGGCCGCCGATGTGGCTGGTCACCCGCTACGACGACGTGCGCCGGGTCCTCACCGACCCGCTGTTCCTCAACAACCCGGCCTCGGTGCCCGGCTCGGGCAGCCGGTTCACCGTCATGAAGAAGCTCGACATCCCCACCGACGTGGTCGACTACCTCTCCGGCAAGCTGATCGAAATCGACGGCGCCGACCACCTGAGGCTGCGCAGGCTGGTCTCCCGGGCGTTCACCGCCCGCCGCGTCGCCAGGCTGCGCCCGCGGGTCGAGGAGGTCACCGCGACCCTCCTCGACGCGATGGCCGAGGCGGGACGCGGCGGCGCCCCGGTCGACCTGATGGCGGCGTTCTGCTTCCCGCTGCCCGCCACCGTGATCTGCGAGCTGGTCGGGATCGACGAGGCCGACCGTGCGGACTGGTACCGGTGGGGGCGCGTCCTGATGGCGCCGCTGGAGCACGTCGAGAAGCTCCCGACCGTCTTCCGCCAGTGCGCGGACCACATGTTCGACGTGATCGCCAAGCGTCGCGCCGAGCCGCGTGACGACCTGATCACCGCACTGGTGCAGGCCCAGGAGGACGACGGCGACCGCCTCACCGACCGGGAGATGGTCAAGCTGGTCTTCGCCCTCGTGCTCGCCGGGCACGAGACGACGATGAACCTGATCGGCAACTCGGTGCTGGCCCTGCTCCAGAACCCGGACCAGCTCGCGCTGCTGCGCGAGGACCCGTCCCGGTGGCCGCAGGCGGTGCTTGAGCTCATGCGCCTGGGGCCCACCCAGTTCGGGAACCCCCGGTACCCGGCCGAGGACGTCGAGCTGGGCGGCGTGCGGATCCCGGCCGGCGCGCCGGTCCTGCCGCTGATCCTTTCCGCGAACACCGACCCCCGCCAGTTCGACGCTCCCGAGCGGATGGACATCGGCCGGGAGACCGGGACGGGCCACCTCGGGTTCGGACAGGGGGCCCACTACTGCCTCGGCGCGCCGCTGGCCCTCCAGGAGGCGGAGGTGGCGCTGCACGCGCTGTTCACCCGCTTCCCGGACCTGTCCCTCGCCGTGCCGCGGGAGGAGATCCCGTGGGTGCTGCGGACCGGGTTCACCGCGGTCGCCGAACTCCCGCTGCGGCTCGGCTGAGCACCGCTCATTCGGCCAGCGACAGCGCGCGGCTCGGGCAGAGGTAGACGGCCTCACGGGCCTTCTGCGCCAGGAGTTCGCCGTCGGGCTCGGCATTCAGCACCACGACCCTGCCGTCCACCTCGTTCTGGTCGAACAGGTCCGGCTCGGTGAACAGGCACTGGCCCGCACCGATGCACTTGTCGGTGTCCGCGGTGATCCTCATGGTGGTTGCCTCCTGCGGCAATGGCGGCCCGAGCGGTTCGGGGCGACCTATCAGGTCGGGGGATGTCCGGCCCGTCGCGCCTGTCCTACGCTCCTGAAAAGACAGGGGAAGTATCGGGGTCGGTGCGGATCCCGCCATCGATTCTTGCTCGACCCGCGGTGGAACAGCAGCACCGAGGGCGATTCCCGGAAGGAATTCTGTTCGTGCCCCACACAGCGGAGCATGTCGAAAAATGGGTGCGCCGGTCCCACCCGGCGCCGAACAGCGCGGTCCGCCTGGTGTGCCTGCCGCATGCCGGCGGATCGGCGAGCTTCTACTTCCCGATGTCCAGGGCGCTCGCCCCCGCGGTGGAGGTGCTGGCGATCCAGTACCCGGGCCGTCAGGACCGGCGCCACGAGCCGAACATCCCCAGCCTGCCGCACCTGGCCGATCAGATATTCGAGGCCGTGCGCCGGCTCGACGACCGGCCCCTGGCGCTGTTCGGACACAGCATGGGAGCCGTCCTCGCGTACGAGGTCGCGCTGCGCATGCAGGACGCCGGCCTGCCCTCTCCCGTACGCCTCTTCACCTCCGGCCGGCGGGCGCCCTCCTGCGAGCGTGAGGAGCGGATCCACATGGAGTCGGACGATCAGATGATCGCCGAGCTCCGGAAGCTGAGCGGCACCAGCTCGGCCATGCTGACCGATCCCGAACTGCTGGAAATGATCATGCCGGCGATCCGCAGCGACTACCGGGCGGTCGAGACCTACCGGCACGTTCCCGGCCGGAAGGTGGACTGCCCGGTGACGGTGATCACCGGAGACGCCGACCCCCGGGTCTCGATCGACGAAGCGGCGGCCTGGCAGGACCACACCACCGGACCGACGGACCTGCACGTACTGCCGGGAGGCCACTTCTACCTCGTCGACCAGAGCGCACGCGTGGTCGAACTGCTGGCGGAGCGGCTGGACCGGCAGGCTGCCGGCGCCACCGGACGGACCTGACGCCCCCACCGCCCGCCCCGGTGGGAGAACTTGTGGTCGCCCTCGAGCGGAGGGCTCGGCCGGCACTCGACGAGTGCCAGGAGGAGAGATGTATGACGTCCAGTCCGCCGCGACGCGTGAGCGCTGAAGGGAGCGAGCGATGACCAGGACCTCCGGCGGTGCCGGACAGCTGCTGGCCATCAGCGACCTCCACCTCAACTACGCCGAGAACCGCGCCCTGGTCGAGCGGCTGGCACCCGAGTCGGACGACGACTGGCTCCTGGTGGCCGGGGACGTGGCGGAGACCGTGGCCGACGTCCGCTGGTGCCTGAAGACCCTCGCGAGCCGTTTCCGCAAGGTCGTCTGGGTCCCCGGAAACCACGAACTGTGGAGCCACCCGAGCGACACCGTCACCCTGCGCGGCGTCGCACGCTACGAGCACCTGGTCGAGCTGTGCCGCGAACTGGACGTCACCACCCCCGAAGACCCCTACCCCGTCTGGGAGGGCCCGGGCGGCCCCGTGGCCGTGGCTCCGCTGTTCCTGCTGTACGACTACTCCTTCCTGCCGGACGGCTGCACCACCAAGGAGCAGGGACTGGCCTACGCGCACAGCACCGGAGTCGTCTGCCAGGACGAGTACGTGCTGCACCCCGACCCCTACCCGAGCCGCGAGGCCTGGTGCCGGGCCAGGGTCGCCGAGACCGAGCGCAGGCTCTCCGAAATCCCCGCCGACCTGCCGACCGTCCTCGTCAACCACTACCCGCTCCACCGGCATCCGACCGACGTCCTGTGGTACCCGGAGTTCGCCATGTGGTGCGGGACCCGGCTGACCGCCGACTGGCACCGCAGGTTCCGCGTGGCCGCCATGGTCTACGGCCACCTCCACATCCCGCGGACCACCTACCACGAGGGCGTCCGCTTCGAGGAGGTCTCCGTGGGATACCCCCGCGAGTGGCGCAAGCGCCCGGGACCACCGGGAAAGCTGCGCCGCATCCTTCCGGTGGAGGCCCCGTGACCGGGTCACCGCCCCACGGCGAAGCCGACCGGACCCCGCAGGCGGGCCCGGCCGGCGGATGACCCCCTAACCCATGGACGCGGGCTCGGCGGCCCCGTCCGAGATACGGCTCCAGGCACGCGTCAGCTCGACACGGGACGCCACGTTCAGCTTCCGGAAGATCTTCTTCAGGTGGAACGCCACGGTGTGACCGGATATGAACAGGTGCTCGCCGACCTGGGAGTTGGTGAACCCGTGGCTCACCAGCTCGGCCACGGCGGCTTCGGTCTCGGTCAGCGAGCCGGTGTTCACACCGTCCTGGCTGACGTAGCGCGGATAGCGGCCGCGCCGCACACCGAGCGAGCGGAGTTTGCTCACGACCCTGCGGGCATCGCGCGGGGCCCCGGCGTTCGTGTACCCGTCCACGGCCCGTTCGAGTATCTCGACCGCCCGATCGCGTTCCTGGCTCAGGGCGGCAAGGAGCTTCCCGGCGTCTTCCCAGGCGGACGCGCCGGCCCACGGGTCCAGGTGCGACTCGGCCGCGGCGACGAGTCGCTCGGGCTGGTCCTCGAGCAGCCCGCCGGCGTGGACCGCCGCCGCTTCCACCGAGCGGAGCCCGGGGTTGCGCGCGGCGAGCGAGGAAGCCTCGGACGCCACCCGCCGGGCGAGCGACGCGTCGCCCAGCTCCCGCGTGGCCCGGACGAGCCAGGCGGCCGCGGCCGGCTGCGAGGCCAGCAGCTCCAGCAGGAGCTGGTCGTCCGTCACGATGCCCACGATGAAATGAGCAGCGCTCTTCGCACCGCCCTGGACCTCCAGGAGCTGGGCCGCGGCCCAGGCGTACTGGCTGGGCCGGTCCGTCGTCCGGCCGAGCAGGGCGTCGTCCCGCAGCTGATCCACGAATTCGAGGCTCAGGCTCATGTTGCCCTGCCGCAGTGCGCTGAGCGCCATCACCGTGTGCGCGTCGGGAAGCAGGCCGTGGAGGCCGGCCTGCTGCGCCTGGTGAATGCCCCTGCCCACCGAACCGACAGCGGAGTTGACGTCTCCCTGCGCCAGGGCGAGGTCCCCGGCGCAGATCAGCGAAGCCGCCACGAGTCCGCCGGCGTCCTCGGCGCCGACCGTCAGCTCCTCGATGCGGGCGAGCGCCCGCGCCCCGGACACGAGCTCGCGGATGGCGACCAGCAAGGAGGAGTACCAGACCGTCGCCGGTCCTGTGCAGGCCCCGCCGCATTCGGGATCCCCCTGGGCAGCCGTGTCCGCCAGGCGCAGCGCCTCCGTGAGTTCGCCGCGCGACCAGGCCGAAGAGGAGAGCGCAGCGAGTCTGACGGTCTCACACGTGGCATTGCCACAAGCTCCAATGGTGGAAAAGGCGAGCGGCAGCTCCAAGCGGAACAGGGAATCGAGCATCACATCTCCTGTCAGGGGATCATCAATCACGCCGCGTCGTTCCTGTGGTGGTACCGGCAGAGTTCTCGGGGGAGCCTAGGTGGCGGGTCCTCAGGAACCCCTCGAGAGGAGATCGGGATACGGCCGACTGCCGTACGCCCCCCGCCGGTTGACGCCATGCGGGCCGGCTCCCGCGGACCCCTGCGCGCACGGGGCCGGCGCCGGATCTCCCGGGACCGGGACGGACGGGGCGTGCAGGCGATCTCCAGTGCGGCCCGAGCGGGTTTCGAGCAGGCGTGCAGCACTTCTTCGAAAGATGCCGCTGGAACTATCAATTCTGATGATGGCGCATCACCGGCGGCACCGACACCATGGCCAGGGATCGGAATTCGCCGGCGGTGTGAACAGCGAGGTGTCCCCTTGAGTGTCGTACTTCTCTTGAACGGTCCCAATCTGGGAATTCTGGGGCGGCGCGAGCCGGAGATATACGGCACGGACACGCTGTCCGACATCGAGAAGGCGGTCGCCGAGGAGGTGGGCGTCAAGGGGTGGGAGGTCCGCTCCGTCCAGCACGACTCGGAAGGGGACCTCGTCCGCGCGATCCACGAGCACCACGACACCACGGTCGGCGCGATCGTCAATCCCGGTGCCCTGATGATCGCCGGATGGAGCCTGCGCGACGCCCTGGCCAGCTATGCACCGCCCTGGATCGAGGTGCACCTCAGCAACGTCTGGGCCCGCGAGCAGTTCCGGCACGAGTCGGTGATCGCCCCGCTGGCCAGCGGTGTGGTCGTCGGTCTCGGAGCCTTCGGCTACCGACTGGCCGCCCAGGCACTGATGCACCTGTCGGCGGCGGAGCCCCGCACCCCCGTCGCCTAGTGCCGCGACCGCGACCGCTACCGCGACCGTACGAGCGCGAAGACCGCGCCCTCGGGGTCCGCGACCGTGGCCACCCGCCCGGTGAGCCCCTCGCGGGGCGGCTCCAGGACCCGGCCGCCCAGGTCGCGGACCCGGACGGCGGCCGCGTCGGTGTCCTCGACCTCGAAGTACGCCATCCAGTGCGGGCCCCGGTCGTGCGGCAGCGACCGGCCGACACCGTGCACGGCGGCCACCGGGCGGCCCTCCAGGAGCAGGGTCACGTAGTCGAAGTCGTCCGAGGCGGTGGAGTGCGTCTGCGCCTCGTGGCCGAAGACGTGCTCGTAGAACTTGGCGACCGCCGAGGTGTCCTGGGTGACCAGCTCGTTCCAGACCGGAGTGCCGGGGGCGCCGTGCAGCCGCGTGCCCATGTGGCTCTGCGCCTGCCACAGCCCGAAGATCGCACCCAGCGGGTCGGAGCAGATCGCCACCCGGCCCGCGATGCCCGCGTCCAGCGGACCCACCGCGACGGTGCCGCCGCAGGAGCGGATCGTCTCGGCGGTGGCGTCGGCGTCGTCCGTGGCCAGGTACGTGGTCCAGGCGACCGGGAGGTGGCGGTCCGGCGGCATCTCGCCGATGCCGGCCACCTCCCGTCCGTCCAACAGGGCCCGGACGTACGGGCCGAGCTGCTCGGGGCCCGGTACGTACTCCCAGCCGAACAGATCGGCGTAGAAGTCCTCGGTGGTGCCGAGACCGTGCACCATGAGGCTCACCCAGCAAGGGGTGCCGGGCGTGCGCCGCGTTGCTTCCGCTGCCTCGGTCATGTACCGCTCCTCCGTCGTGCCGCTTCCGCTGCTGATGCTTCCACTCGGGGGGCCTCGCCGCGCCCCGACCGGGCCGGACTTTCGGGGTCCGGGGGAGAGTGACCGGATCAGGGTGCCCGGCCGGTGACGGTCTTGTTACGGGGGTGTCCGGCGGGGAGGAAGATGGCCCGTATGAATGCGACAACAACGATCCTCTCCGCCGCCGAACTCATGAGCGAGCTGGCCGGTTCCCGGCCTCCCGTGCTGCTGGACGTCCGATGGCAGCTGGGCGGCCCCGACCAGCGCCCCGCGTACGAGGCGGGCCACCTGCCCGGCGCGGTGTACGTCGACCTCGACCGCGAACTGGCAGGTCCGGCGGGGTCGGGCGGGCGCCACCCGCTGCCGGACCCGGAGGCCTTCGGGGCGGTGATGCGGCGGGCCGGGGTCTCCGCGGACGTCCCGGTGGTCGTGTACGACGGCGGCCAGGGGTGGGCCGCCGCCCGGGCGTGGTGGCTGTTGCGCTGGACGGGGCACGAGGACGTACGGGTGCTGGACGGCGGCCTGGCCGCGTGGACGTCAGCAGGAGGTGACGTGTCGGCTGACCGGGTGACTCCTCCGGAGGGCGATTTCAAGCCAACTCCTGGAGCTGTCGGGCTGCTCGACGCGGACGGAGCGGCCGCACGGGCGCGTGCGGGGGTGCTCCTGGACGCGCGTGCGGGGGAGCGGTACCGCGGGGAGGTCGAGCCGATCGACCCGGTCGCCGGCCACATCCCGGGTGCGCTCTCGGCGCCGACCACGGAGAACGTGGGTCCGGACGGCCGTTTCCTGCCGGCGGAGGCGCTGCGGGCCCGCTTCGCCGCGCTCGGCGTCTCGGGGGACACCCCGGTCGGCGTGTACTGCGGCTCGGGCGTTTCCGGCGCCCATGAGGTGCTGGCCCTGGAGGTGGCGGGCATCCCCTCCGACCTTTACGCGGGCAGCTGGTCGGAGTGGTCCTCCGACCCGGACCGCCCGGTGGCCACGGGCCCGCTGCCGCAGTAGCGGCCGGAGCCCGTTCGCGCCGGTCCGCCCCGGAAGGGCCCGAAGGTCCCGTCCGGGGCGGCCGCGCGCTACTCCTGCTTCTTGCGGCGGGTGCCGAAGACGATCTCGTCCCAGCTGGGCACCGCCGCGCGGCGGCCCGGACGGACTCCGTCCGCCTCGGCCTGCCGGTCGGTGGTTCCCGTCAGCCGGTCGCGGTGGCCGGCCACGGTCCGGGGCATGAGGACGTCGGCGTACGCGGAGCCCGCGCCCGCCGAGGCGGCCGGAGCCGGCGGTTCCTCCGCCTCGGCCTCCTCCGCCGGAGGTTCGGTCCGGTCCGGGACGACCATGTCGCCGCGGAAGTTCGGAACCGCCTCCAGCAGGCTGGTCAGCGTGTCCCGCTCCTCCTCCGGATCCGGCTGGGGGGCGACCGGCCGCTCCAACTGGCGGTCGAGGGCACGGTCCAGCGGCCGGTCGCGCGGCAGCCGCGCGATCCTCGGCACGAAGGGGAAGCTGGGTTCCGGCGTGGCGGGCAGGTCGTCGGACTCGCCGATCAGCGAGCGCGCCTCGTCGTCCACGGCCACGACCAGCCGGCGCGGCGGGTCGTACGTCCAGCTCGCGGAGTGCGTCTCACTCGCGACCCGGTAGACGAGGAGGACCTCCCAGGTGCCGTCGTCGCGGCGCCAGGAGTCCCACTGCACGGATTCCTTCTCGGCCCCGCGCAGGGTGAGCCGCTCCTGCACGGCCTCGCCGAGCTGGGGTCCGGTGTTCTCACCGGGACGGCGCACCGGCGTCTTGCGGGCGCGCTCGGCCATGAACGCGCGCTCGGCGAGCACCGGTCCCTCGAAGCGGCGTACGCGGTCGACGGGGATGCCGGCGAGTTGGGCGACCTCCTCCGCGGAGGCACCGGCCCGTATGCGGGCCTGGATGTCGCGGGGGCGGAGGTGGCTCTCCACCTCGATCTCGATCTGGTTCAGGCGCGCGCGGTCGTTGCGCACGGCGGCCCGCAGCCGTTCGTCGATCGGAAGCGTGTACTCCGTGCTGTCCCCAGCCTTGAGCACCAGTCGTGTGCCGTCATTTGAGACGGCCACGACACGCAGTTCGGGCATGGGGACCTCCCGGGTGGTGCCTGCCGACGTCACGTGCGTCGCTGCTTCCGCTAGTCGAGTGTGGCCTGCCCGGGTGCAGCCTGCCACAACCTTGCCGAGTTAAACCGGCGTGTCGGGCATGCGCCCTTGATCGCCGTTATGGCACGGTTACCTGTTGGGCACACACAGTGACCGAACGATTACTGTGCGCAGCAGGAACCCGTGCGATACCGCGGCATCACCGGTCTTTGAGTGCCGTTTTCCATCAATCGGCCCCCTCTCCCGAGTCCGGACATCCGTAAGGAAGGACGACCCCAGGGCTCGTCACAGTACTCCATTCGGGCCACCTGGGTGGACCGCCGCGCCGCCGAAGTTCTCCCGGTCGGCGGGAGTTGGCATGCCCTCCGGCGGGCTCCATCTGCACCCGTGTCCGTTTCCGGGTGTCTTGCTTCACATAATCCACAGAAACGGAACTAATCGTTTCGCTCGGGTGTCGGTAACTGCTGAAGGCTTCCGGCGCGGGAGAGGCAGGACACACAGGGGATGGCGATGGGTCAGAAGACGACGCACGACGTCGAACCGGAGAAGAAGAAGCTCGACCTGAGCGCCGCTCAGGTGGCCGGCAGCTCGCTCGCCACCGTCGCGGCGGCCCTCCTCGCCTCGAAGATGGGCGTGTACGGGACCATCCTGGGCGCCGGTGTGGTCAGCGTCGTCGCCACCGCCGGCGGCCCCGTCATCCAGCACTTCTTCCGGCGCACCGCCGACCAGCTGCGCGAGACCGCCCGCCCCGGGTCCCGCCGGTCACCGCTGCCCGGCGAGACCGTGCACGCGGAGGGGTTCGGCGAGGCCACCGTGCACGGCACCCGCGTACGGGGCTGGAAGCGCACGGCCGTGGCCGCCGGCGCAGCCTTCGCGCTCGCCCTGGGCGGCCTCGGGGGCTACGAGGCGATCGCCGGCACCTCGGTCAGCGCGGACGGCGGAACGATCCTCTCCGGGGGCACCCGCAAGGCGCCCGACCACCGGCCCGCCACGCCCCGCAAGGAGCCGGGCAGCGGAGAGAAGGGCGGACGGACCCCCGGCTCCGGGACCGACCCGGACCCCTCGGCCACGCCCGGCGGCGGGAGCCGCGGCCCGGACCCCGGTCCGAGCCCCTCGGACTCCGGGGACCCGACGCCCCGTCCGTCCCCTCCGAAGCCCACCCCGACGCCGACCCCCACGCCCACCCCGACTCCCACGCCCACCCCGACGCCGCCCCCGAGCCCGGACGCGCCGACGCCGTCCGGGCAGCAGCAGAGCGCTCCCTGATGCCGTGACGGGGTCAGTCGCCCAGGACCCGCCGCAGGTAGTCGTTGCCGAACACCCGGTCCGGGTCCAGCCGGTCGCGCAGCGCCGTGAACTCGGCGAAGCGCGGGTAGACCCCGGCGAGGTACTCCGCGTCCCGCGTGTGCACCTTGCCCCAGTGAGGCCGGCCGCCGTGCGCGGTGAAGATGCGCTCGGCCGCCGTGAAGTAGGCCTGGTAAGGCGTCCCCCGGTACATGTGCACCGCGATGTACGCCGTCTCGCGGCCCGATGCGGTGGACAGCGTGATGTCGTCCGCCGGAGCCGTGCGCACTTCCACGGGGAAGCTGACGCGCAGCCCGGAGCGCTCGACCATGGCCCGGAGCTCCCGCAGGGCCTCGACCAGCTGCTCGCGGGGGAGTGCGTACTCCATCTCCACGAACCGGACCCGGCGCGGGGTGGTGAACACCTTGTACGGGATGTCCGTGTACGTGCGCGCCGACAGCGCGCGGCTGGCCACGCGGGCGATGGCGGGGATGGTGGCCGGGACCGCGCGGCCCAGCGAATTGGCCGCCTGGAAGACCCCGTTGGACAGCAGCTCGTCCTCGATCCAGGCGCTCACCGGCCCCGGCGGGGCCGCGGGGCCCTGGCTGCGGTTGTTGCGCTTGGTGTTGCAGTTGCCGGTGTGCGGGAACCAGTAGAACTCGAAGTGCTCGTTCTCCGCGACGTGCTGGTCGAACTCGGCCGTCACCCGGTCGAAGCCCATGGGCTCCTCACGGGCGGTCAGGAAGAACAGCGGCTCCACGGCGAAGGTGAGCGAGGTGACGATGCCGAGGGCCCCGATGCCGAGCCGGGCCGCCGCGAAGACCTCGGGACGTTCCTCCTCGGAGCAGGCCAGCAGCTGTCCGTCGGCCGTGACCAGCTCCAGGCCGCGGATCTGGGCGGCGATGGAGGCCGAATCGCGGCCGGTGCCGTGGGTGCCCGTGCTGGTGGCGCCGGAGACCGTCTGCTCCATGATGTCGCCCATGTTCGTGAGCGACAGGCCTTCCCGGGCCAGGGCCGTGTTCAGGTCCTTGAGGACCGTGCCCGCCGCCACCGTGACCGTGCCGGCGGCGCGGTCGATCGACCGGATCCCGGCCAGCGCCTGGGGGCGTACGAGCACCCCGTCGGTGGCCGCGGCCGCGGTGAAGGAGTGGCCGGTGCCGACCGCCTTCACGCGCAGGCCCTGTCCGGCGGCCCGGCGGACCGCCTCCTGGAGCTCCCCGACCGAGGCCGGGGTCACCGTCCGCGCGGGCGTGGCGGAGACGTTGCCCGCCCAGTTACGCCACGCGGTCTGGCTTTTCTGCCCTGCTGTCGCCGTCCCCATCGGTGGTTGGCTCCTCCCCTTGCGCCGGCTTCGTCAGCCTGCGGAATCCCGCGAACGCCACCGCCGCCGCGGCCACCCCCGACGCGACGGAGACGACGAACCCGCGCTGCGCGCCCGCCGCGTCGATGACCAGACCGGTCGCCGACGAGCCGATCGCGATGCCGACCGCGAGGCCGGTGCTGATCCAGGTCATGCCCTCGGTCAGCTTCGCGCGTGGTACGTGCGCCTCGATCAGGGCCATCGTGGTGATCATCGTGGGAGCGATGGCGAGGCCCGAGACGAAGAGCGCCACGGCCAGAAACGGAAGGTTCCCGGCCAGTAGGAGGGGGATCATACTCACGGCCATCGCACATATGCCCAGTATCCAGCGGAGTTCGGTCCGGCCCTTGAGATGGAGCAGGCCGAAGACGATTCCGGCGATACAGGACCCCGCCGCCCAGATCGCCAGGATGAAGCTGGCCCAGGACTTGTGCCCCTGCTCCTCGGCGAAGGCCAGGGTCGACACGTCGATGGAGCCGAAGATCGCGCCGGTCGCCACGAAGGTGAGCGTCAGCACCTGCAGGCCGGGGGAGCGCAGGGCCGAGGTGTGGCCCCCGTGTGCGCTGCGCGGGTGGGCCGGGGGCTCGGTGGCGCGCTGCGCGGTGAGCAGCCAGACGCCCACCAGCAGGCAGCCGGCGGCGATCAGCGGACCGGCCTCGGGGAACCAGGTGGTGGACAGGCCGATGGCGATGATCGGGCCGAAGATGAAGCACACCTCGTCGACCACGGACTCGAAGGAGTACGCCGTGTGCAGTTCGCGCGGGGAGTCCTGGTAGATCACGGTCCACCGCGCGCGGATCATCGAGCCCACGCTCGGCACGCAGCCGGCGATCGCGGCGAACACGAAGAGGGTCCAGTCGGGCCAGCCGTTCGCGGCGGCGACCAGCAGCCCGGCGACCGCGGCCACGGAGACCAGGGTGGCGGGGCGCAGCACCCGCCGCTGGCCGTACTGGTCGACCAGCCGCGAGACCTGCGGGCCGATCACGGCCGCGGCCAGGGCGAGGGTGCCGGTGAGGGCGCTCGCCATCGCGTAGCGGCCGGTGATCTCGGAGATCATCGTGAGGATGCCGACCCCGACCATGGATATCGGCAGCCTGCCTATGAGGCCGGCAGCGCTGAACCCCTTGGTGCCGGGGACCGCGAAGATGGCGCGATAGGGACTGGGCAAGGGCCCTCCGTAAGGATCATCGGCCCATACAGGTTACGGCCGGGGCCATGGCACCCGCACGGGGAACGCTCCCGACGTGGGAACTTAGGGTTACCTTACCTCTGCTGGGGCCGGGTCCCGGGCCGGGCCGATTCCCGCGCACGGAAGCCGGGTGGCAGGATTCGAGGCATGTCAGACCAGCTCCCCGCCGCCGCCCGGCCCAGGGCCGAAGGCCTCGCCGCCCCGTACGACGCCCTCCTGCTGCTCTCCTTCGGGGGGCCCGAGGGACCCGACGACGTCGTGCCCTTCCTGGAGAACGTCACGCGCGGGCGCGGCATCCCGCGCGAGCGGCTCAAGGAGGTCGGCGGGCACTACTTCGGCTTCGGCGGGGTCAGCCCGATCAACGCGCAGAACCGCGCCCTGCTGGACGCGCTGCGCAAGGACTTCGCCCGGCACGGGCTGGACCTCCCGGTCTACTGGGGCAACCGGAACTGGGCTCCGTACCTGACCGACGTGATGCGCGAGATGGTCGCCGACGGCCGCCGCCGGATCGCCGTGCTCACGACCAGCGCGTACGCCTCGTACTCGGGCTGCCGCCAGTACCGCGAGAACCTCGCCGACGCGCTGGCCGCCCTGGAGGCCGAAGGGCTGGAACTGCCGCGCGTGGACAAGCTGCGGCACTACTTCAACCACCCCGCCTTCCTCGACCCCATGATCGAAGGGGTGATCGCCGCCCTGGACACGCTGCCCGAGGAGACCCGGGCCGGCGCCCATCTGGCCTTCACCACCCACTCCATCCCGACGGCCGCCGCCGATACGTCCGGGCCCGTCGAGGACCACACCGAGGGCGGCGAGGGCGGCGCGTACGTCAAGCAGCACCTCGACGTCGCCGAGGTCATCGCGGACGAGGTGGCCGTGCGGACCGGGGGCAACGCCCACCCCTGGCAGCTCGTCTACCAGTCCCGCAGCGGCGCCCCGCACATCCCCTGGCTCGAGCCGGACATCTGCGACCACCTGGAGGCCCTGCACGCGGCGGGCGCACCGGCCGTGGTCATGGTGCCCATCGGCTTCGTCTCCGACCACATGGAGGTCCTCTACGACCTCGACACCGAGGCCACCGCCAAGGCCGCCGAACTGGGCCTGCCCGTCGCGCGCTCCGCGACCGTCGGCGCGGACCTCGCCGAGGCCGTACGGGAGCTCGTCCTGGAGCGGGCCGCCAGGGAACGCGGCGAAACCCCCGAAGAGTGCTGGGTCGGCATGCTGGGGCAGAGCCATGACGTGTGCGCCGTGGGCTGCTGCCCGGGGCGGACACCGCGGCCCGCGGCCGCGGGCGCCGACAGTCCGTACGCGTAGGGAAGAGGAACCTTGATCTCCGACGACCTGAAGGCCGAACTGCTGGACGTGGCCCTGGAGGCCGCCCGGCAGGCCGGAGCCCTGCTGCGCGACGGCCGGCCGGCCGATCTGGCGGTGGCCGCGACGAAGAGCAGCCCGATCGACGTGGTGACCGAGATGGACATCGCGGCCGAGAAGCTGATCACCGGCATCCTCGCCGAGCGGCGGCCGGAGGACGGGCTGCTGGGCGAGGAGGGCGCGGACAGACCCGGGACGAGCGGGGTGCGGTGGGTCGTCGACCCGCTGGACGGGACCGTGAACTACCTCTACGGGCTGCCGAGCTGGGGCGTGTCCATCGCGGCCGAGTACGAGGGCGAGACCGTGGTGGGCGTCGTCGCGGCGCCGATGCGCGGGGAGACGTACCACGCGGTGCTCGGCGGCGGCGCCTGGCTGGGCGAGGTGCGCCTCGCCTGCCGTCCGGCGGCGCCGCTGGACCAGGCGCTGCTGGGGACCGGTTTCGCCTACGTCCAGACGCGGCGGGCCCGCCAGGCCGAGGTCGTGGCGGGGATCATTCCGCTGGTGCGGGACATCCGCCGGGGCGGCTCGGCGGCGCTGGACCTGTGCGACGTGGCCGCCGGCCGGCTCGACGGGTACTACGAGCGCGGGCTGAACCCCTGGGACCTGGCGGCGGGCGACCTGATCGCCCGGGAGGCGGGGGCCCGGACCGGCGGCCGGCCGGGGGAGCCGGCCTCGGGCGAGCTCGTCCTCGCGGCCTCGCCCGCGGTGTTCGCCTCACTGCAGCCGCTGCTGGACGAGGCGGGGGCCTGGCACGACTGACCGGCTGCTCGTGCAGGGCGAGGAGAGCGAGTTCTTCCGGGTGCGGTACGCCCGGGCACGGGCCTGTGCGCTCCGGAGCAACGCCGCCCGCCT